>NZ_DASRVN010000334.1:0-4840 GCF_035655035.1 Kribbella sp.
AACGTCACCCACGACAACGAGGACTCCGGTATCCAGTTCTACCCCGGCGGCAACGACAACCTGGCCGCACTGAACGTCACGTACGACAACGGCGACCACGGCATCGACGACCTCAACGTCACCGGCGGCCGGCTGATCAGCAACACCGTCTACCGCAACTGCACAACCGGCATCAACGTCGAGGGCACCTCCGGCAACTACCTGGTCTACAACAACGTCGCCGCCGACAACGCCCTCTACCCGGCCTACAACGGCATCGCCTGCTCGCGGCGAGCCGGCAACATCGGCATCTGGGACTCCGCACCAGCCTCGACAACGGTCGACCACAACCTCGTCTGGCTGACCACGAGAGGGACGATGTACGCCTTCGGCAAGACGTACACGACCCTCGCCGCGATGCAGGCCGCGACCCACCAGGAGGCGCACGGGGTGCAGGCGGATCCACTGTTCGTGTCCCCGTCGACCTGGGACCTCCGGATCGGGGCCGGCTCGGCGGCCATCGACCGCGGCGACTCAGGCGTCTCCGGGGCCCAGTCGAGCGACATCGAAGGTCTGCCCCGGGTGGACGACCCGGCGACCCCGAACACCTTCGCCGAAGGGCCGCGGCTGTACGACGACCTCGGTGCGTACGAATACCAGCCCTGATCACTCACCGTCGTCATCCATTACCTGAACAACAGATGACACGAAGATGACCAGATCATGACGTATCCCCGATAGGCCTGCCTCTTTTCCCTGGTCGCGCCTCTACTGGTGCCTGGGACCGAGACGCGTGGCCTGGGGGGCTCGAGCGGGGATACCGTGCCGGACTGTCACCGTGCGTGGTTGTCGAGGGCTTGGCGACGTGGGCCGCGGTGGGCGGCCGGCTCGGCGTTGACCTGAGGGGGGTCACCGATGAGCGCTGCCGACGCGTCACCGTCGACGTTCGGATACGACGACCCGCAACACCTGCTCCAGCTCTGCCACGACCTGCGGCAGTACGTCGCCGCCGGGCTGTTCCTGTCCGAACCGGCCGCCGCCGAGCTGGCGGGACCGGGCCGGCTCGCACTGATCCACCAGCAGTTCCGGGCGATCGCCGAACTCCTGGAAGTGGAGCAGACACCGGCCCTGCGGATCGGCGGGGTCAACCTGACCCAGCTCGCGGGTGAGTGCGCGGACCTGGTTCGGCTGACGCACCGGGTGCCGGTGATCTTCGAGCGTGCTCCGCGGGTCGTGGTCGCCGCGGACCAGGCCTTGCTGCGCCGGGCCGTCGGCAACCTGCTCGACAACGCCTGCCGTGCGGCCGGCGGCACCGGTCACGTCCAGCTGCGGGTCGGTTCGGGCGACGGCGAGGCGTTCGTCGAGGTGTCGGACGACGGGCCGGGCTTCGGCGAGATCGCCGCCGGTACCGGGCACGGCCTGCAGGTGGTCACGGCCGCGGCCCGGGCGTTCGGCGGCCGGATCGAAGTCATCAGCCTGCCGGGCAGCGGAACCACCGTGCGGCTGTGCCTGCCGGCCGGCCGGCTCACGGTGAGGTCGGCATGAGGCTGGCGATCTGCGACGACCAATGGTTGTTCGCCGCGGTCCTTTCGGCCGCCTTCGCCCGGCACGGCCACGAGGTCGTCCTCACCACCGACGACACCAACGAACTACTCGCCGAGACCGCCCGCCTGCAACCGGATCTCGTCGTACTCCAGTCTCCGGCAACAGCCGGGCAACTCCGCGACCCGTACGTCGTACTGCTCGCCGACCCGCACGACGACCTCGCCTGGGACGCCTACGACCGCGGCACCGTGGACGCGGTCGTGAGCAAGTCGTGCGCGCTCCGGACACTTGTCGAAGCCGTCGAACTGGTTGCTACAGGCAATCATATGACGGCCGGCCGGCCCGCCTCCGCACGCCGCACGCGACGAGCGGTCGTCGAGCCGCTGACCACCAGGGAACTGGAGGTACTGCGGCTCGTAGTACAAGGCCACTCGACCCAGTGGATGGCCGACCAGTTGGGCGTCAGCACGCACACGGTCCGCACTCATGTCCAGCAGGTACTGCGCAAACTCGGCGTCCACGCCCGCGGCAAGATCGCCCGCGCGGCCGCCGCCGCGGGACTCGTCGACGTCCAGGAACTCGTCGCGGACGGGCACCGGTGACCGGCCCGGCCGGTGTCTCGGTGCTGCTGGTCGACGATCACCGCGTCTTCGCCGAGGCGCTCGCGAACCTGCTCGCCGCCGAGACCGGCATCAGCAAGGTCGCCGTCGCCTCGAACCTCGACACGGCCCGGACCCAGATCGCCACCGGCCACCCGGACCTCGTGCTGCTCGACCTGTCGCTGGCCGGGGAGTCCGGCACCGACCTGCTCGCCGAACTCGCCGAAGCCCCGGCACCGCCCGCCGTCGTGATGCTGTCCGGCAGCACGGATCCGCGATCGATCGTGCAGGCGCTCGAAGCCGGCGCCCGCGGCTGGCTGACCAAGACCACCCGGCTGAGCACCCTCGTCGAAGCACTCTGGCAAGTGCTGGACGGCAACCTGTACTTGTCCCCGGCAACATTGCAACCGGTCCTGCGGCACCTGATGGACGACGTACGGCGGCAGCGCGCCGCGTCCGGCTTCGTCGACCAGCTCACGCACCGGGAGCTCGACGTACTGCGTTGCCTGGTGTCCGGGATGACCCGGGCCGAGGCGGCCACGTACCTGTTCGTGTCCACGAACACGGTCCGGACGCACATCCAGAGTCTGCTGCGCCGCTCGGAGCAGCACTCGACGCTCGCACTGGTCGCCTTCGCCCGTTCACACGGTGTGACCGGTATCGACGAGACCGAGGGGTCCGTAATCACCGCCGGGCCCGGATCATCCTCTTGACGTAGACGTTCTCGTCTCCTCGGCGGGCGCGGGGTGGTGGTCACAGCCCGTAGCGTCGAGGGACATCAGGGCCCGTGGGGGGCTTGGAGGGGGCATCGGGATGAGTACCCGAATCACTGCTGTGCCACGTCCGGTTCCGGCCGAGGAGATCGTCGTACCGTTCGCGGACTGTCACATCACCGCGGACGCGCAGGCCGCCGTACTGCGGGTGCTGCAGTCCGGGTGGGTGACCACCGGACGCGAGGTGGCGGCGTTCGAGACGGAGTTCGCGACCGCGGTGGGGGCCGCGCACGCGGTGGCCGTTTCGTCTTGCACACAAGGGATCGAACTCGCGCTGCGGTCGCTCGGGCTGCCGCCCGGGTCGCTGGTGCTGAGCTCGACGATGACGTTCTGCGGCGCCGTCCACGCGATCGTGCACGCCGGGCACCAGCCGGTGCTCGTCGACGTCGATCCGGCCACCGGAATGCCGACGCCGGCGACGGTGCGCACCGCGGCGCAGGAGTACGGGCAGCCCGCCGCGCTGGTCGTCGTGCACTGGGCCGGCGACGTCGCCGACGTACCGGCGCTCGCCGAGGCGGCCGGCGTACCGCTCGACCGGGTGGTCGTGGATGCCGCGCACGCGCTCGGCACGTACGCCGGGGACGCGCCGGTCGGCTCGGGACCCGGAACGACCTGCTTCAGCTTCTACGCCACCAAGAACCTGCCGCTCGGTGAGGGCGGGATGATCACCACCGACGACGCCGCGCGCGCCGACTGGCTGCGCCGGGCGCGCCTGCACGGGATGACCGCGGACGCGTGGCGCCGGTACCTGCCCGGCGGGAGCTGGCGCTACAACGTCGCCGACGTCGGCCTGAAGGCGAACATGACCGACGTCCAGGCGGCGATGGGCCGGGCGCAGCTCGCGCACTTCCCGGCCTGGCAGCGCCGGCGGGCGGAGATCGCGGCACGGTACGACGAACGGCTCGCTGGGCTGCCCGGTGTCCGGCTCCCGCACCGCCCGGCGCCCGGCGACGGCACGCACGCGTGGCATCTGTACCCGGTCCGGCTGTGGCTGCGCGGCGGGATCGAGCGCGACAAGATCATCGCCGCGCTGTCCGAGCGCGCGATCGGTACGTCGGTGCACTTCATCCCGGTCCATCGGCTCGCGTACTTCAGCCAGGCCGCGCTGATTCCGTCGGCCGGGCTGACCGGGGCGGACGCGCTGTTCGACCAAGTGCTGTCGCTGCCGCTGTACCCGCGGCTGACCGGCGAGCAGGTCGACGCGGTGTGTGCGGCGATCGCAGCCATCGCCAACGAGGGCATCTCAGGAAAGGGAACGGAATGACTGAGCCGCTGCTGTTACAGCACAGCGACCGGAGCCTGCTGCTGCGGACCGTCGTCGTCGGCGCCGGGGAGGCCGGGGTGGCACTGGCCCGCGACCTGCACCGGGTCAGCTCGTTCGGGCTGGAGCCGGTCGGGTTCCTGGACGACGACGCGACCAAGCAGGGCCGCCGGTACGGCGGGCGCCGGGTCCTCGGCACCGTGGCCGACCTGGAGAAGGTGCTCGAGCGCAGCCGGGTCGACGTCGTGGTGATCGCGATCCCGTCGATGCCTGCCCACGAGGTACGGCAGCTCGGCCGCCGCGCCGCCGCCCTGGGCGCGACCGTACTGCACCTGCCGCCGTTCCTGTCCGCGCTGCAACGGCAGATCGCCGGCACCGACATGCGGGCGCTGCAGGTCGGCCCGCTGATCGGGCGGCCGGAGATGCACGTGGTCAGCCGGCACGCGCGGGAGGCGATCGCCGGCAAGCGGGTACTGGTCACCGGCGCGGGCGGCTCGATCGGCAGCGAACTGTGCCGCCAGGTGTACGGCTTCGGACCCGAGCAGCTGATCATGCTCGACCACGACGAGTCCAACCTGCACCGCAGCCAGCTCGAGCTCTGGGACGAGGCGCTGCTGGACACCGAGAACACCGTGGTCGCCGACATCCGCGACAGCGAGCGGCTGTTCCAGCTGTTCCGCGAC
>NZ_DASRVN010000335.1:0-8300 GCF_035655035.1 Kribbella sp.
GTCTTCACCGAGGTCTTCGTCGACCTCGTCCTGGGCGACGACGACCTCGTGCGTGCCGAGTTCGACGCGCTGATCGCTGACTGTTGGGAATCGCCGTCAGAACCGCCGCGCCGGAAGACGTCTCCACCCGGCGGCGGATGGTCCGGGCGGCCACCGCGCCAGTGGCCGCCCGGACACCGGCCCCGGCTCACCGGCACGCCTCCGGCGCGACGGTCCCCGGGCAGGCAGCGCGGCCCTCCGCCGAACCGGACGCAATGACTCCGCGGCAACGGCCCCCGAAGCAACGGCTCCGACGCAGTCGCTCCGAGGCAGTCGCTCCCAGGTAGTCGCTCCCAGGTAGTCGCTCCCAGGCACTGGCCCCGGAGGAATGGCCTCGCTGCCGCGATGACTCCCGATGTAGCCCATGGCAACGAAACTTGGTGGGGAGGTGGTAGCCCCATACCGATCGAACGTGATTGGCCCCGGTGATGCGGCCGCCCGCACTTGATACACCCTTGACCCGCGGCGGCTCCTGAGCCTCGCCGCTTGTCCTTCCTAGGACGACACCACAGCGGGCCGCCGCATCACCCCGGGCCCCGTGAACCCCGATTCATACGAGCCCATTAGCAGAGGTGAGCGCGATGACCATCGAAGCCGTCCGGCAGTCGCCGGCCGTGCGGTGGCTGCCGGCCGAACCTTTCGCTCACCTCGACGACATCCACCACCGAACGAGCCGCGGTCTGCGCGCGCTCACCGCTGCGTCGACTCCCGGCGGCGAACCACCGCCAGGAGTCGACGTCGAGGAAACCGCCGACGAGTTCGTGATCGAGGTCGACCTTCCCGGCGCCGCGGGGGTGATCGTGGAGTGGAACGCCCGGTACCTCGTCGTCCACGGCCGGATCCCGGAGCGCGCTCACACCGGACCGCTGCGCCGGCACACCCGACGCACCGGGCCAGTGCACTACGCCATCGCGCTACCCGCACCGGTGCAGGGCGACAAGATCACCGCCACGGTGACCAACGGCGTACTCACCATCCACGCGCCCAAAGCCCACCCGGGCCCCGCCGTCTACATCATCGACGCCGACGCTTCGGAGGGGCAGTTGCCATGACCGCGCGCCCGTTGGACCCGTACGCCGTCTTAGGCGTGACCGTCGAGGCCTCCGACGACGACCTCGACCACGCCTTCCGCGGACGCGTCCGTCAACTCCACCCCGACACCCGCACACCAGACTCCAACCACGACCACGACCACGACCACGACGCTGGCGGCGAGCCCGGCCGAGAGTCCCGCAGCGAATCCGGCCGAGGGTCCGGCAGCGAATCCGGCAACGACGCCGACCGACGGCTGCAGGATCTCCTCAACGCCTACGCCACCCTGCGCGACCCGATCCGCCGCGCCGCCTACGACCGGACCCGGGCCTGGGCCCAGGCAGCCGCGCCCAGCGCACCTTCGCCGCACCCGCCGCGCTCCCAGTCCGTGCCGATCCGGTCCAGCCCCGCGATCCAGCTCAGCCCCGCGATCCAGCTCAGCCCCGCGATCCAGCTCGGCCCGGCGATCCGGGTCAGGCCGGCGATCCGGGTCAGGCCGGCGATTCGGGTCGGTCCAGTGCGGTGGTACCCGCCTGCACCAGGAGGAACACACCATGGCACCCGTTGACGACATCGAGACCTACTGCGACAACGGCATCTGGAAGACCCGCTGGCGCAACAGCCCCCAACCCTTCGCCACCGGCGGCGGCAATCAACGCCAAGTGACCAAAGGCGCCACGGTCGCGCAGTGGTACGGCGTCGACCACATCACCAACCCCGACGGCACCACCGCCGAACACAACTCCTACCGCTACCGCCGAGAAGCCCACACCACCGGCGACCTGGACGCCATCACCGACCACTCCGCAGCCGGATCCGCCCCTCTGGTGGAGCTGTAACGCATTCTGGAACTGGCGGTGCTCGCCGGGGATCCCTCGCATTCGCCTGGCATGAGCGCTGGCCCCGGGCCGGTGGTCTACCAGGTGTGCGCGTTCTCCGGTCGAGCGGTCACCCATGACCCGGTCCACGCACGGCGGCTCGGCCGCACGGACGCACGGACGCACGGACGGAGGCCGCGATGACCGCGGGGTTGCCGGTTCAGAGAACGCCCAGCAACGCGTCGTCCCGTCGTACCAGATCCACATCACGGCCCAGGTCCCGACGGCCCTGATACAGGTCCCGGGCTGATATGAGCGACGACTTGCCCAGGAAGAGGCGGGCGACGATCAGTTGTTGTTGGGTACGCCGTCAGCACCAGCATCCTCCCGATCGCTCGGGCCATCGGGACCAACCCCTGTACGGCGCCTTGGGTGCCAATGGACCGTTCTCGCGGATCGGCAAGGCCAGCTTCCTCGCGCTGCTGGCCGATCTTGGTACGGCGGACGTCCTCACCCAGTCGTGCGACCAGCTCGTCAATCACTGTAGCTTCTACACCGCTTTCCAGATCGCCGACGATTACCGGCTCGTCGTCTGCGGACGCACCCTCGGCTCCATCCCGGTCGGCTTCCCGGTGCTGGTCGGCAGCAGGCCCATCTTCGCCGGCCACCGCTGGCGTGTGCTCGACGTCGACCGCCGGTCGCGAGCCATCGAGCTGACCCGTTCCAGCAGGGTGGGCAGCCGCCTTCGTTCGCGGCCGGCGGTTGCCAGATCGCGGATCTCATCCGTCGGCGGATGTGCACCTGGTACGACCGATATCCCGAACTACCTCATCAGACGGCGCAGAACTTACTCGACGCAGGCCGGGCGTCCTGCCGTCGGATCGAGCTTCAAGAGCGACCTTTTTGTTGTCTGAGGCAACGACACCGTGATCTTCTCCTGGCGAGGCGATCGGATCCTCAACACACTCGCCCTCATGCTCGCCCAAGCCTGCCTCCGGGTGAGCACCGACGAGTCGCCGTCGTCCGCGAGGTCGCCGCCCGGGACAAGCCGGATCCGCTCGTCCTGCGACGAACCGTGCAGAACAAGGAACGAGACACCTTGGAGCCGGTCGGGTAGTCGATGTCGGTGAAGACCCTCGGCAGCTAGGCCACTCAGCTGCTCGGCCAGGTGGCGTGTGGAGGTCATTCGGTCGTGGCGGCGGTGGGGTGTGGGGCCGTGGTGCCGGGGCAGGCGGGGCAGTGCGTTCGCGGCGTTCGAGCTGGGAGTTCCCGGTGCAACAGCGTCGCCACGGCCGCGGCGACGGTGAGCACCATGACGATTCCGCCGTACCAAGTGGTGGTGGTCAGCAGCCCGAGGTGTGTGCTCACGATGCCGGCGATGATGGCCGGCACGCTGAACGCGAGGTAGGAGACGACGAAGATCGCGGAGACCAGCGCCGCCCGCTGGTCGGCGGGAGAGGCAGTGATGACAAGACGGAACGCGCCCATCCACGCCGGGCCGAACCCTAGCCCGGCGAGCACGCTGCCGGTGAAGAACAGTCCGGTCGAGGTCTGGTGGAGCCCGACCAGCGCGATGCCCAGTCCGATCACGAGGGCGACCGAGCCGCCGAGCATCAGCGTGCGAGAGGCGATCTTCGTCGTCAGCAGGCTCGCCAGTACGGCGGCGCCGGCTAGCGCGAGCACCACCAGACCGCCGACGACGTGGCTGCGCGAGTGCAACACGCCGGCGGCGAGCGAGCCGCCCAAGGACAGGAACAGCCCGGACAAGGCCCAGTTCGCGACGAGCAGCGGGGTTACCGCGATGAACGCCCCGCGCGCCTGGGCCGGGACGCCGATCTTCGGACGTAGGGCCTGCCGCCACGATGCCGTGGCAGGCATCGTCTCCGGTACGGCGAGGACGGCGAGCAGCCCGGCCGCGAAGACTGCGACCAGTAGCCAATAAACCAGGTGGGTCGGCGCTGGGGCGTACTGGACGAGAACACCCGCGCCGATGGCACCGAGCGCGAGTCCGGCCGGTGGCGCGGTGCTGCCCACCGTCGGGCCGAGCCCGGGACGGTGTTCGGGCTGCAGGTCGAGCAGCCAGGCCGAGAGTGCCCCGGTGGCGATTCCGGTCGCGATGCCCTGCAGCACGCGCGCGAGCGACAGCCAGAAAACGCCCGGTGCCACCGCGAACGTCACCATCGCGACGACCTGCACGATGCCCGCGACGAGCAGAGTCGGGCGGCGTCCGATCTGGTCGGAGATCGAGCCGGTGAACACCAGCGCGACCAGCAGTGCGAAGACGTACACCGCGAAGATCACGGTGAGCGTGGTGGCCGAGAAGTGCCACTGCGCTTGGTAGACCACGTACAGCGGTGACGGAGCGCTGCTGGCGAACAGGAACATCCCGTACAGGCCGGCGATCACCCAGAACCCGGTCAGGTTCGGCATGACCCGGCGGCGTGGCGCGGGTACGACCTCGGCGCTCACGCTGGTTCCCTTGCGGATGCTCGGGACGATGTCGCCGAGGGTGCGGCCTGCTGTTCGCTGCTTTCTCCGAGCAAGGCGTCGAGGGTGCGTGGCGGAGTGCCGGTGACCTCCTGCACGGTTGCGGTGACCTGCGCGGCGTAGCCCCCGGTACCGGAGTGTTTGTAATCCTGGTAGAGCCCGACGAGAGCATCGGTCATCCAGGGGCTGAGGCCGAGTCCGGTCAGCGCCTGGGTGACGGCGCCGTCGGGGACGTCGGTGTAGGTGATTGGACGGCCCAACGCCGTCGACAGTTTCGCCGCGACGTCGTCGTACGACAATGCCTGCGGGCCGGTGACGTCATGGACGGTGCCGTCGGCGCCGTGGCCGGTGAGCAGTTTCGCCGCGACGGCGGCGACATCGCGGGTATCGACCATACTGATCCTGCTGTCGGCGGCGTTGGCGTAGAAGGTACCGCTGGCGTCGATGCCGGGAATCGTGGTTTCCGGAATGTTCTGCAGGAACAGGCTGGGGCGCACGATGCGGTACGGGACGCCCGACGCCCGGAGGTAGTCATCGGCGGCGCCGTGGTCGCGGCGGAACACCGACTCCGCGGCCGGGTCGGCGCCGAGGATCGAACTCCGTACGAGCAGCCGGGCACCGGCCCGTTCGGCGGCATCGATCGCGTTGATGTTGAGCTGCACCTCCTGCTCCGAAGGTCCGCAGAGCAGGAACACCCGCTCCGCGCCGTCCATTGCCGCGGGCAACGAGGCCGGCTCCGCCAGGTCCCCGATGACGGCGGCAACACCGGCCGGGAGGTACGTGACGCCTTCAGCGCGCCGGACGAGCGCCCGTACCGGCTCGCCCCAGTCGACGAGCAGGCGGATCAGCGCTGACCCGATCTTGCTCCGACCTCCAATGACCAAGAACATGACTGTCCTCTCTCTGACGGCCGGCAGTGCGCGAAGTCCGAGGCCGCGGGACGCCCGTGAGGTGCGAAGCGGTCGGCCAGCAGGCAGATGTAGACGACCTTCGTGGCGTGGTAGCTGAGGCGCTCGATCCCGGTGGCGCCGCTGATCCCGACCACGAGCCTTCGCGGCCCGCTCACCGGGCCGCGCCGCCGGTGCCGAAGAATCGCTCGGCATCGGCCGGATGGAACTCCTCCCCGTACACCGCCCCGGCCCGTCGCGGCCCTTCCATGACGGCCGCATCAGCCAGGCCGCCGACATCGAAGGGTGCGAACCCGCTGTCGGCGATCAGCCCCGCCACGACCGTTTTGGCGTCCGGGTCGTCGCCGCACAAGAACATCACCACGCGCTCCGGCCCGGTGCGGCCGGCGGCCTCGGCCTGGAACCCCGCGGTCAGCGTGTTGAACGCCTTCACCAGCCGCGCGCCGGGCATCCGAGCCTGGTTCACCTGCGCGGCCGTCCGGCCGCCGAGATCCGCCGGCTCACCGCGCGCGAACTGGTTCGTCGTGTCGACGACGATCTTCCCGGGCAGTTGGCCCGCTTCGCTCAGTACCGCGTCGATGCCGGTCCACGGGACCGACAGCACCACGACCGGACCGAAGCCGGCCGCGGCAGCCACCGAACCTGCACGACACCCGATCGCCGCCGCGCGCCTCGCCAGGTCGTCCTGGTCGTGTGCGTAGCTGAGGAGCACCTCGTGCCCAGCCCGGGTCAGGAACCGAGCGATGTTCCCGCCGATCCGCCCGGCACCGATCACGCCGACCCGCATTGCCGCCTCCCGAAACTAGTTTGAGTCCAAACTTAACAGGCGACGTGCCGGTAGGCTATGGCCATGTACGAGCGCAATCGCGCCCTTCGGCCGGACGCGGGCCGCGACTCGATCGCCGGCGTCATCAACGGCTGGCACACCGCGCGCCCGGACCTCGACGTCGAACCCATCGCCATCACGGCGCGGCTCGCCCGGCTGCGGCCGGCACTCGGCACCCGCCTGGAGCAGGTCTTCGCCCAGCACGACCTCACCGGCGCCGACTTCGCCGTACTGGCCACCATCGTGCGCACCGGCGGAGCCCCTCTCAGCCAACGCCAACTCATGGCCGAGCTCAACCTCACCGCCGGCACCATCAGCGTCCGCGTCAACCGCCTCGTCCGCGACGGGCTAGTCTCCCGCGACCCGGACCCCACCGACGGCCGCGGCGCACTGATCGGCCTGACCGACCGAGGCCGCGCAGCCTTCGAAGCCTGCGCTCCCGAACACCTCGCCAACGCCCGGCAACTGGTCAGCGGACTCACCAAGGCCGAACGCGACCAGCTCGCCGCCTTGCTCAGCAAACTCCTGCACAGCCTCGAGCCGCCCGCCGCCGGCGAGCGTTGAGGGTCAGTGCAAGCGCGCCTGGGCTCGCACTGCCCTCGAGCAGCACGAGCCCACGGCTACGCCGCCTCTACACCGCGGCAACGGGTCAGCGGGAGCGCCTCATCCCGAACGACAGTGCCCCCAGGCCCAGCAGTACGGCGATCGCGCCGGTGACCACGTTGCTCCAAATGGTCCGGGTGGTCGCCACGTTTCCGCTGACCACCCACGGCGCGATGATCGTCCAGACACCGATCAGCGGCGCGACCCAGGCCATGCCGTGCAGCCGGCCGTACGCGGACGCGAATCCGGCCGCGAGCAACGCCAAGGCGATCCCCACGATGAGGTTGTTCCCGGTCAGACTTGTGAACCCGGTGAAACCGACCACCCAGGGCGAGATCGCCAGATAGAGACCGGTCAGGAACGTCAGACCATCGACGACCTGCGCCGTCTGAGTCTCTCCGACCGCGTCGTACTTGGCCCGCAACGCCATCAGATCAGGGTGCGTCCGCATCGACTCGGTAGCCATTCTCAGCCACCACCTTCTCCAGTCAGCAGGTATTGCCTTCGGCGAGCGAGGCTCTGCCAGGCTTCGGCGTGTGCCGGACCGGTCGATCCGGGGTCGTCGAGGTCAGATCCGCACCTCGCCCCTATATATCCTGTTAGGATATTATCACGCCAGGAGGTAGCCACCAATGGGTTCAGTCCGTCAGCGTCTCGGCGACCGGGACTACGCCCGCCTGCTCGCCTTCCGGGTCGGGCTGCGCTCCTTCCTCCGATGGAGCGAGGAGCAGGCCGGCGCGGTCGGGCTGACCGCTGCCCAGCACCAGTTGCTGCTCGCGATCCGCGGCCACTCCGGCCCGCAAGGCCCGAAGGTCGGCGAGCTGGCCGACTACCTGTGCACCCGGCACCACAGCGCCGTTCAGCTCATCGATCGCACTGAACAGCTCGGCCTCATCGAGCGCAGCCGCGATGAGACGGACCGGCGCGCCGTACGGCTTACCCTGACCGAGGCCGGCCAGCAGAAGCTCGCCGAACTCAGCACCACCCACCTCGAGGAACTGCACCGGCTGGCCCCACTGATCGACCAACTCCCCGATCCGGCATCCAGCACCCCAACACCCTGAAGCAGCGCTGCCCGCCTCTGACGGAGCAGGCGAACACCAGAAGGTTCGCCTTCGACGGCTCGTCCTCCAGCCTGGAACGACTCCCATCTCGCGTCATCGGGCGACGCCGACTCGCAACGGCGCTCCCCTCCGTCGTACCGGGACTCCCAGGCCAGTACAACCGGTCGTCGACGGAACGATCGGGCTGGTTGGTTCGGCCCCGGCGTACCGCTGCGTTCAAACTCCGAAGAGCTGGCCGTACGCCCTCGGTCTCGCACTTGTGCGCGCAGCCTGCAGTAGTCCCCACAGCAGCGCCGAGTTGGCGGTCACGACCGGTTTGCGCAGTTCCTCCTCGAGTGCGGCGATCACGCCGACGGCCCGGAAACCGTTCCCGCCGAGGAAGACGGCCTCGGCGTCCGGTGGCGTGTGGGCCGCCACCCACGCGAACAGCTCCGCCGGATCGATGCTGCGCTGGTTGCTCGGCAGCTCACACGATCCGTGGACAATGACGTCCATTTCTCGGGATTCGAAGTAGTCGGCCCCT
>NZ_DASRVN010000336.1:0-3119 GCF_035655035.1 Kribbella sp.
CCGGGTTCTCGGTGAAGGTGCCGGAGGGCTGGGCCAGGACGGTGACCGGTACGACGACCTCGTTCACGGACAAGCTGAACCGGATCGAGACCACGCCGTCGGCCATGTCCGCGCCGCCGACGGCACAGTCGGTGCAGACGACGGTCGTCCCGCAGTTGAGCCGTAGCGTGCCGCGGTTCGCGATGGGCAAGGTCAGCGAGATCACCCGGTCCGCGGGCAAGGTCGTACTGGTCACGTACCAAGGGGACTCGGCGCAGGACCCGGTGACCGGCAAGGTCGTCCGCGACGCCTTCGAGCGGTACCTGTTCTACCGCGGCGGCAAGCAGGTCGCGCTGACGCTGATCGGGCCGGTGAACGCCGACAACGTCGACCCGTGGAAGATCGTCTCCGACTCGTTCCGGTGGGCCTGATGACGGGCGGGATGGTGGGGACGGCAACCGACGACGTGTTGTGGTGCCACGACCTGTACCGGTTCTACCGCTCCGGTGACGAGGAGACGCTGGCGTTGCGCGGCGTCAGCCTGCGGGTCGCCCGCGGCGAGGTGGTGGCCGTGGTCGGCCCGTCCGGTTCCGGCAAGTCGACGTTGCTCGCCTGCCTGGCCGGGCTGGACGAGCCTGACGGCGGCGCGGTCACACTCGGCGGTGAACGGGTCAGCCATCGCCCGGAGGCCGAGCGCGCCCGGATCCGCAGCCGCCGCCTCGGCGTCATGCTGCAGTCCGGCAACCTGATCACCCAGCTGTCGGTGCGGGCGAACATCCAGCTGGTACAGGGAAAGCAGGGCACCGGCTATGCCGAGCTGCTCGAGCAGGTCGGGCTTCAGGACCGGGCCTCCGCCCTGCCGCGTGAGCTGTCCGGCGGAGAGCTGGCGCGCGCGGGGCTGGCGGTTGCGCTGAGCAACGATCCCGACGTACTGCTGGCCGACGAGCCGACCGGTGAGCTCGACGGCAAGACCGAACAGGTCGTCCTGGACCTGATCCGGGCCCGCGCCCGCGACGGCCGCGGCGTCCTGCTGGTCACGCACAGCCCGGCGGTGACCGGGATCGCCGACCGGGTGATCGCCTTGTCCGACGGGAGGATCGCGGCATGACGCTGGTTCGGTGTACCGACGCCGCCCGCACCTTCGGGCACGGCGATCAGGCGGTGGTCGCGGTGCACGGTTGCACCTGTACGGTCGAGCCGGGCGCGCGGATCGCGATCACCGGGTCGTCCGGATCCGGCAAGTCGACGCTGCTGCACCTGATGGCCGGCCTGGAGGTTCCGACCGACGGAGCCGTCGAGTGGCCCGAGTTCGGGGACAGCGCGGTCGAGCGGTCCCGCGACATCGCCGTCGTCTTCCAGGGCCCGAGTCTGCTGCCCGCCCTGACCGTGGCGGAGAACGTCGCGCTGGCCGCCGTACTCACGGGAACGGACGAGGCCGCGGCCGACGAGCGCGCGGCGGCCGCGATGGAGACGGTCGGCGTCGCAGCGCTGGCGGATCAACTCGCCGACACGCTGTCCGGCGGGCAGGCGCAGCGGGTGGCCATCGCCCGGGCGATCGCCCTGCGCCCCCAGCTCGTACTCGCGGACGAGCCCACCGGTCAGTTGGACGCGGCGACCGGTACGCACGTTCTCGACGTACTGCTCGCGGCCGCGGCGGAGACCGGGGCAGCGCTGGTCGTCACGACGCACGACCCGACCGTCATCGGGCGGTTCGGCGAGCACTGGCAGATGAACGACGGACGGCTCGTCGTACCGGCTGAGGAAGGTGTCCTCCGATGATGCTCTGGTTGCAGGGCCTGATCCGCCGCCGCGCCTGGCGGCTGCTGGCGACCGCGGCCGGCGTCGGCCTCTCGGTCGCGCTGATCGCCGCGATCGGCGCGTTCCTGACCGCTTCGAAGGCGACGATGACGGATCGCGCGGTCGCGACGGTCGCCGTCGACTGGCAGGTCGAGGTCCAGCCGGGCGGCGATCCCGCGGCGGTACAGGCCGCCGTCCGCCAGGCTCCCGGGATCGCGACCGCGCTGCCGGTGCAGTTCGGCCGTACGACGGGATTCCAGGCCACGGTCGGCGGATCGTCGCAGTCCACCGGGCCCGGCGTCGTACTGGGGATCCCGAAGGACTACCGCACCGCGTTCCCGGGTGAGGTACGGCAGCTGACCGGGCGGTCGGACGGCGTACTGCTGGCGCAGCAGACCGCGGCGAACCTGCACGCGGCGCCCGGCGACACGATCCGGATCGGCCGGCCCGGGCTCCCGCCGGTACCGGTCACGGTGGACGGCGTGATCGACCTGCCGCAGGCCGACTCGCTCTTCCAGAAGGTGGGCGCGCCGCCGCAGTCGCAACCGTCCGCGCCGCCCGACAACGTCGTGCTGCTGCCCGCGGACCGCTTCGCCCAGCTGATGGGCCCGGTCGCTGCCGTTGATCCGCAGGCGATCACCACCCAGATCCACGCGAACCGGACCGCGGCCCTGCCGCACGCCCCGGCGGCCGCCTACACCGCGGTCGTTGGCGCTGCCCACAATCTGGAGGCGGCGTCGACGGGGTCGGCCGTGGTGGGGGACAACCTCGCCGCCGCGCTCGATGCCGCGCGCAGCGATGCGGCGTACGCGCAGATCCTCTTCCTCTGTCTCGGCCTTCCGGGTGCCGTGCTGGCGGCCTTGCTGACGGCCGCGGTGGCCGGGTCCGGAGCCGTCCGGCGACGGCGCGAGCAGGCGTTGTTGCGGGTGCGCGGATTCGGCATCCGCCGGGTCGTGGGGCTGGCGGCGCTGGAGGCCGTACTGGTCGGCGTACTCGGTGGGCTCCTGGGGTTGATCGTGGCAGCGGTCGTCGGACGGAGCGCCTTCGGCAGTACGTCGTTCGGCGCGGGGACGGGGTCGACGCTGCTGTGGTTCGGGATCGCGTTCGTTGCCGGGCTGGTGATCGCCGGGCTCACCGTGTTGCTGCCCGCGGTCGGTGATCTGCGCGGCAGCAGCGTGGTCGCCGCGCGTCGGCAGGTCGATCGGGTCCGCAACCCGTTGTGGATGCGGCTCGGGCTGGACTTCATCTGCCTGATCGTCTCGCTGTTGGTATTCCGTGCGTCGAGCAGCAACAACTACTCGCTGGTGCTCGCGCCTGAGGGCGTGCCGCAGATCTCGGTGTCG
>NZ_DASRVN010000337.1:0-14678 GCF_035655035.1 Kribbella sp.
GTGATCCGCGTGATCGGGGTGGTGACGACGCTGACGTTGGGCCGCGCGAGGGCCGGGTAGTAGTCGTTCGAGATCAGCACGCGCTTGCAGCCGATCTGGTAGTCCGGCGTCAGTTTCGCGCGCAGTTCGGGATCGGTGACCTGCTTGTGCAGGTGCCGCTTCGCCTGGATCTCAAGGCCTTTCATCAGTTTCGGGTTCCCCGCGAAGCCGGCGCCGCGGCCTTCGAGTCCCCAGTAGATGGCGTTCCGGATCGTCCGTTGCGCGGCCGGGAAGCGCTCGTGCAGCTTGCGTTCCCACGGGCCGATCGCGCGGTCCGGCCTGGGCGTCACCCACGGCGCGGTCCGCTGGTACACGTCCAGCTGCGCCACCTGCGGGGCGATCCGCGGTACGAACTGGATCGCCGACGCACCGGTCCCGATCACCGCGACGTTCCGCCCGCGCAGGTCCTGGTCGTGGTCCCACCGCGCCGAGTGGAACGTCGTACCGTCGAAGGAGTCGAGGCCCGGGATGTCCGGCAGCTTCGGCCGGTGCAGGCTGCCGACGCCGGCCACCAGGGCCTGGGTCTCGATCGTCTCGGCGCCGTTGACAGTGACGGTCCAGCGCCCGTCGGCCTCGTCGAAGACGGCCTCGGTCACCTCGGCCCCGTACCGGATCTTGTCCGCGATGCCGTACTTGTCCGCGCAGTGCCGCAGGTAGCTGAGGATCTCGTCCCAGGGCGCGAACATCCGGGTCCAGCGCGGGTTCTGCTCGAACGAGAACGAGTACAGGTACGACGGGATGTCGCAGGCGCAGCCCGGATAGGTGTTGTCCCGCCAGGTGCCGCCGAGGTCGCCGGCCTGCTCGAGGATGACGAAATCCTCGCAGCCCGCCTGCTTGAGCTTGATCCCCATGCACAGCCCGGCGAACCCGGACCCGATGATGACGACGTCGGTCATAGCGGCACAGGTTACCGGCCGGTCAGGTTCAGCGGCTAGGCCTTGAGGCGGTACAGGGTCTCGCCGGCGTTCGGGACGACGAACGTGTCCGGATCGGCCTCGTAGGCGGCCAGGTCGACGGTTGCCGGGTCCAGGTAGCCGAGGTTGGCGTCGCGGACGACGTCTTCCGGAATGCCGGTGGCGAGCGTGACCTGGACGCGGAGGTGCTCGCCGCTCACCGGGTCCCAGGTGCCGGCGCCGCGCAGGTGCGTGGAGTGCGCGAGGACGCCCCAGTGCAGGTCGCGGAACTTCTCCCACTGGCCGAGGAAGTAGTCGCGGCAGTGGTACCCGATCTCCTCGATCTCCGGGTGCATCGCGGCCAGTTGCGTGACGTGCGGCGCGTACAGGATCACCTCGCCGCCGTCCGCGACCACCGGCTCGAGCTTGTAGAAGCCCTTCGCCGCGGTCCAGATGTCGGCGTACTTCGGCGGCATCACCGAGACCACCCGCCGTACCGGCCGGTCCAGGTACCGGACGTGGGTCTGCGCGGAGATCTCCGCCGCCGCCCGCCAGGACGACTCGGTGTCGCCGAACGCGATCGCGTGCAGCGCGTCGGTACCGGACTGGGCGACCACGGACAGCGCGAGCTTCTCGGCCGGGATCAGCGCGGCGGCCTCGTCGATCAGCGCCCGGACCGGCGTGATGCCCGGCGTACCGATGATGTTCGCGCTGGTGATCAGCGCGCCCAGCCAGTGCGAGAAGTCGATCACCTCCTGGCCGGCGACACCCGGGAAGAAGTACTTGTTGCCGCCGGAGAACCCGACAACCTCGTGCGGGAACACCGGCCCGACGACCAGCGCCACGTCGTGCTCGACGACCGCCCGGTTCAGCCGGACCGGGACCTCGTCGCGGAGCATCTCGTCCGAGATCTCGCCGACCCGGTCCGGGCTGATCGTGCCGAGGTCGGCGAAGGTTTCCGGCTTCCACCACTCGTGGTTGATCACATTCGGGTAGTCGTCGCCGAGGTGCTCGCGGAGCTGCTCCGGGGTCATCTCCGCATGGGTGCCGAGAGCAACCAAGATCGTGACCTGGCTGCCCTTCAGGGCCTGTGTGACCGCCTTCAGCAGCAAGGGGAGCGGGCAGCTGCGGGTCGCGTCCGGGACGATCACACAGACACTGCGCCCCTCCAGCCCCGCACCGGCCAGGGCGTCACCGATGAACGCCGTCACCTCGTCCTCGGTCAGAACCTGACCCGCACCACCGATCACCGCCGCATTCGTCACGCTTCGACCTTACCTACCGGTCGCGTGGAGCGGGACCACTGCACTCCCGCGATCACGGCGTACGCGACGCCGCCCAGAGGGACCGCCCAGAACCGGAAGAACGGGAGCTGACCGGAGAACGCGGTCGCCGCGAACACCACGCCGTACGTCGCGACGCCCGCGATCGTCCCGCGCCACCGGGAGTCGAGCGCGGTACTCGGCAGCGGGCCCATGTGCCGGTCGAGGACCGCGCCGAACGCGCTCAGCCCGACGAGGGAGGTGACGATGATCAGGACGCCGCCGGGCAGCCCGCCGAACACGATCGCGACCGCGTTCAGCAACGTGATCAGCGCGAACGCGACCGCCATGTCCAGCGCGCCGAACGCCAGGTGCGACCGGCGCCTGCGTCCGAGGTTCTCGCCGGTACGGAGCGGGCCTGGGTCGCCGGACAGACGCCGTACGGTCAGGATCAGGCCGGTCGCGAGGACAATCAGGATCAGTACGCCGAGGATCGACAGCGTGACGGAGCGGGTTGTCGACATGTACTGGTGGACCACGCCGCCGGACACGCAGCTCGCCGACGGCGGGAACCAGCTGGTCCGCGGTACGGCGTCCATCGCGCCGATCTTGCGCGCGCAGTCCTCGCCGGGGTCGTACCAGCCCGGCTGCGACAACGTCACCGCCGTCGTCCACACCAGCCCACCGATCAGCCCCAGCCCCAGCAGAGATCCCGCCCGCCGCCGTACCCAGTCCACGGCTCTACCCTCTCACCCGTGGATCCTTACCTTGCCCAGCTCCGTCGCGACGTAGGCTCCCGGCTGTTGCTGCTGCCCGGCGCGCAGGTACTGGCGCTCGACGCCGACGACCGCATCCTGTTCCAGCGCAGCCGCGACACCGGCCACTGGGAACTCCCCGCCGGCGGCGCCGAACCCGGCGACAGCTTCCGCAGTACGGCGGCCCGCGAGTTCACCGAGGAGACCGGGCTGGTCGTGTCCGAACAGGACCTGGTCCCGTTCGCGAGCGTGTCACGCCCCGACATACACACCCTCACCTACCCGAACGGCGACCGGGTGCAGTGCTTCGCCCTCTGCTTCGAAACCCGCACCTGGACCGGCACCCTCCACCCGGCAGCCGACGAAGTACTCGAAGCCGCCTTCTTCTCGTCGCCCCCAGGCCCGCTCCACCCGCCCACCGACTTGGTGCTGCGCCTCCACGCCACCTATCGGGAAACAGGCCTGTTCCAGGCTCACTGACGGCGCTTGGGCGCCTTCGCCCGCCTGGCGTGCTCCAGGAGCTCCCGCACCCGCTCCGCCGTGACCATCTGCCCATCTTCGGGCACGAGGGCGTGGGATAGTGCTCGGATGCGGGTGAACCTACGGGATCTGACCGACGGTCTGCGGCAGTTGGGGCTTGGGCGGGGGTCCGAGGTGCTAGTGCACTCGTCGTTGAGTTCTTTCGGGTACGTCGACGGTGGGGCGGAGGCGGTGTGTGCGGCGTTGACCGAGGTGTGCGGGACCGTGGTGATGCCGGGTGGTAGCTGGGATCTGACCGGGGTGCCGGCGCCGCCGGGGTTGGTGCGGCCGCGGAATGCGTACTGGAACGCGGAAAGCTGGGACGAGTTCGACGAGAAGTTGTCCCAGGCAACCAGTTTCCGTCAGGACCTCCCGGTCGACCGCTGGCTCGGAACGATCCCGGAAACCTTCCGCCAGAGCCGTACGCCGTCGCGGAGTGAGCATCCGCTGTTCTCCTACCTGGCCGAGGGGGCGGCCGCCGACCGCATCCTCGCGGCCCAGCGCCCCGACTGGCCGCTCGGCCCGATCGAGGCACTCGACGGCGACGTCCTCCTGCTCGGCGTCACGCACACCTCGAACACCACGATCCACCTCGCCGAGCAGTACCTCGGCCGCTCGCGGTTCTACCGGTACGGGAAGTCCGCCGACGGCCTGTGGGTCGAGTACCCGAACATCCCCGGCGAGAGCCACAGGTTCGACGCCATCGAGCCGGCACTGCGCCGCGCGACCAAGGAAGTCCTGATCGGCCGGGCCCGCGCCCGCCGGATCCCCAAGCAGGCGGTCCTGACCGCGACCCGCGACCTGATCGAAGCAGATCCCGCCGCCCTGCTCTGCACCGACGACCCCACCTGCCGCTGCGCCGCGGCCCTGCAGCAGATCAGCTGACGTCGATCAGCACCTTGCCGACGATGCCGCGCTCGACCGCGGCGTGCGCCTCGGCGGCCTGGTCGAGAGCGTAGTGGTGCAACGGGATCCCGGCCTCCGGCCCGACCCGGATCGCCCCGGCCGCGACCGCCGCGGCGACGTCGCCGAGCCCGCGCGGCCGCCACGACTCCGGCGCCGTGTACAGCAGCACGAACTGCCAGCGCGCGTTCGGCACCATCGACGCCCGGACCGGGAGTTCCATCGTGCCGCCGCCGTCGGTCGCGTACGCCGCCACCGATCCGTGCGGCGCGATCACCGCGGCGTCGATCGCAGCGTTCGCCGCCGGCGACACCTCGACGATCGTGTCGACCCCGCCCGGCGCGATCGCCCGTACCTCGGAAACGACGTCCTGCTGCTTGTAGTCGATCACGTGGTCCGCGCCCGCCAGGCCCGCGAGGTTGCCCTTCTCCGGGCTGCTCACGGTCGTGATCACGGTCGCGTCCGACCACCGCGCGAGCTGGATCGCCGCGTTGCCGACCGCGCCGGCACCGCCCGCGACCAGCACGGTCCGCCCGGCCAGCCTGCCCGGCCCGAGGTGATCCGGCCCGTCCTCGGTCACCGTCAGACAGCGATGCGCGGTCAGGAACGGTACGCCGAGCGAAGCGCCCAGGTCGTACGACGCCGCGTCGGGCAGCGGCACCACATGCCGCACCGGCACCACGGCGTACTCCTGCGCCGTACCACCCTCCGGCCGCTGGTACGCCGCCTCCCAGAGCCACACGCGCTGCCCGCGGAGGCCTGCGTCGACGCCCTGACCGACCCCGTCCACGACGCCGGAGCCGTCATGGTTCGGCACCTGCGCCGGGTGGACCGGCGTACCGGGCTCGTTGCCGCGGCGCGTCTTCCAGTCGGTCGGGTTCACGCCCGACCGGTGGATCCGCACCCGCACTTCTCCCGGCCCCGGGTCGGGCATCGGCCTGTCCACGAGGGTCAGGACATCGGGCTCACCGGTCACGGAGTACTCGACAGCTCGCACCCCACCGACGCTACCTCAGCCGCTTGGTGAACATCAGCGTCGCCGCGTCGTCGTTCCGCACCAGCTCCATCGGGGGCACCTGGCGGCCGTCGTAGATCAGCCCGCGGCCGTCCGGGAGGTACCCGCGCCGGACGTACATCCGCTGCGCCTGCCCGTAGTCCGGGTACAGCCCGACGCCGATCCCGACCACGCCCGACCGCTCCGCGACCTTCGCCTCGGCGGCATCCATCAACGCCGACCCGATACCCCGGCGGCGGAGTGCGGGCAGGACGTTGAAGTCCTGGATCTCCGGGATGTTCCCGAAGTACGGCGACTCCCACCGCACGGTCACGTACCCGGCGTACGAACCGTCGACCGTCGCGACCAGGACATCCCGTACGCCGGCACGCTGCTCGGCGAGGTAGCGCTCGTACTGCGCCACCGGCTTCGTCCCGTCGAAGGCGGCCGAGATCACCTCCGGGTCGTCGTCCCGCAGCGCCCGAATCTCCATGGGCGCCAGCGTGCTGGAGGCCGGGACCGCCGCGCAAACGGATTACCGGCCGGGAGGGCGCGGACGGCGCCCTCCCGGCGGGGGATCACGGCGTCGGGTCGGGGTAGCTGCCTCCGAGGATGTCGGTGTTTCCGAAGGTCGCGGGACAGGTGCCGAGCACGTTCGGTGCCGGCGCCGGGCTCGCGGTGTAGAGCGAGGCCCGGTAGGCGTTGATCGACGAGCAGACACCGGCGTTGTGCGCGTCGTTCCAGACCGCGACCGCCGTGTCGTTGGTCGCCGCGGCGTACACGTAGTCGCCGAGGAACTCCGAGGTGAGGCTGTTCGCGCTACTGCCGCGCGGGTCGCCGCCTGCTGTCCGCTCGAGGGTGGACCACCCGGACGGTACGCCGTTCACGACGTTCGCATGCCGTACCTCCCCGACGAGACCGCGAGGATCCGTGGTGTTGTCGCGGTACGGCGTCGTGAACGAGTTGTGCACGACGTACAGGTCGGTGCCGTCCGGGGACACCGCGGGCGCCGTGTACACCGGGCGGTCGCCGGCCGTCAGTGGGATCGGAGCCGGCGTGGACCAGGACGTACCGCCGTTCCGCGACCAGGTCAGCATCAGTTGCTCGTGGTTCAGGCCGGCCCGGCCGTCGGACCAGCTCATGAAGATCTCGTTGGTCGCGCCAACGCCGCTCGGGCGGCCGTTCGCGATGTCGACGCTCGGCGCGCCGGCCAGGTCGACGCGCGCTCCGGCGATCCCGTCCATCACCGGACGGCCCTGCACCGGATCCAGCACACCGGGCTCGCTCACCGCAGCGACCGCGGTCGGTCCGGTGAAGTGCGCGCCGCCGTCGGTCGACTTGTACATCAGTTGCAGAGTCGCGCCGCCGCGGACACCGACACCGAAGACGTAGACGGTGCCCGTGCTGTCCGTGCGGATGGTGCATCCGTCGGGCTGCTGGCTGATGCCGTTGCTCGTGGCGGGCCCTACCTGGCTCGTCGTCCAGGAGCGGCCGCCGTCGGCCGATCGCGCGACGGTGAGCGGTACGGGCGCGGCCTGTCCGTGGCTGTTACTCCGGAAGCTGGCCCAGCAGGTGTAGACGTGGCCGAAGAACCTGCTGCTCGCGGCGTTGTCGGCGTACACCTGCTCCTTGTCCGAGAAGGTCGTCGACGACTGCCTCGAGATGATCACCGGTGCGGTCCAGGCCGACGCGTCGTTCGCCGCCGCGGCGCGGGGGTTGTCGGTGGTCGACACCGCGATCGCCTCGGCACCACGGAACGTCTCGAGCTTCCGGACGGCGGAGAAGTTCGACGTCAGGTTGGCGTAGTACAGCCGGGAGCCGTTCGTCCAGGAGAACGTGCCGTCCGGACCGGGGCGCGGTCCGAAGGCGACGGCCGGGTCACCGTCGGACACCAGGCCCGCCTCGTAGTAGTGCGGCAGCGTCCCGATCGGCCCGACCTGCGGCGTACAGGCCGCCGGCCCGAGGCAGTTACGAGCGGTCCATCCGGTGTACGTCGGTTGCGTCCAGCTGTGGCCGCTGTCGAACGAGAAGTACACCCCGGAAACGCCGACGCCGGTGGTGAACGGACAGGTACTCGGGTCGCCGGCGGCGCAGGACTCCATGTCGATCTCGTCGTTCGAGCCGGCGACGACGACCGACGGATCATGCGCGTCGATGGCGACCGCGGGCTCGTTCTGCTTGTTCTGCGAGAACGGTGTCGGCGGGCTGCCGACCGTCACCTCGGCCGCCGGTGCCGCGTACGCGGCGACCGCGGCGCCGGACAGGGCGGCTGCGAAGGCAGCGACGGAAGCGATGATCAGGCGTGTTCTGCCCATGATCCCTCCCAGGACGGCGGTCGGGCCGGGACGGATTCCCGGCTCGATGCGGGCGTTTTCGACAGTGCACCGGCGCCCGGTGCCGCACAACACCTCGGACCCGGGCATGACAATTCGTGGCGCCTCGAGCACCTGAAGTCATTGTCGAGAAGAGGTCAAAATCTGACCGCTACAGAAGGTTAGAGTCGGGCCATGACGACAAACGAGCAGGGCCTCTCGGGTGAGCGGGCGGACATCATCGAGCTTCTCGCCAGCCGCCGGAACTTCCTGCGGCACACCGCGCAGGGGCTGACCGACGAGCAGGCGACCACCCGCAGCACCAAGAGCGAACTGACCGTCGGCGGGCTGATCAAGCACGTCTCGACGGTCGAGCAGCGCTGGGCCGAGTTCGCGCAGGGCAAGGAGGACGCGATGCCGGCCGAGTACACCCCGGAGGTGATCGCCGCCTGGCAGGACCAGTTCCGCTTCGTCGGCGGCGAGACGCTGGCCGACGTACTCGCGGAGTACGAGAAGGTCGCCGCCGCCACCGAGGAACTGGTCCGCACCCTCGACCTCGACACCAAGTACGAACTCCCGGTCGCCCCCTGGCAGCCGCCGGGCGTCTTCTGGACGGTCCGGATGGCCTTCCTGCACATCGCCGCCGAAACCGCCCAGCACGCCGGCCACGCGGACATCATCCGGGAGACCATCGACGGCCAGAAAACCATGGGCTGACCCCATGGCCGAAGCGCCAGGACCTCGGCGGTCCTGGCGCTTCGTCCTGTCCGGCGCAACCTTTCGCCGAATCGGCGCATCAAGCGGGCAGAGAATTCCCGCTATGCTGACCGCGCCGAAGTTGGGCTCGGGGTGGGAGAAAGTCAGGGCTCGGGGTGGGAGCGAGGTACAACGTCATGCGGTTCAGACGATCGGCCAGTCTGGTCGTGGGGGTAGCTGTCCTGCTGGTGGGGGCAGGAGCAGCAGTGGGAGAAACGCGGACGTCGGGGGAGAACCCCGGCATCCGGATCGTGCCGGGACCGGTGGATCCGGCCGAGGCGCAGTTCGTGCCGGGGGCAAGCAACGTCGTACCTCCGACGGCGGCGCCGGCCACGGACATCGGCGTCAGCCGGGCGAGGTCGCTGGCCGCCGCGCCGTTCTACGCGTGTTCGGGGTTCAGCGGGATCGAGCGACCGAACCCGGTGGAGAACCTGTACGCCGACACGTTCACCTGGGCGCCGTACGCGGCGTACAAGGTCGGAGACGGCAACGGCAACATCAACTGGTCGCTGAACCCGTACAAGAACGCCAGCTGGTACATGTGGCTGCACTCGCTGCGCTGGCTCGGGCAGGGCATCATCGCGGGCGGCAAGGGCGACCTGAAGGCGCTGGCCCGGGTCAACGCGATCGCCTACGACTGGTACCGCGACAACCCGTACTCGTGGAAGGCGAACGTCGGCGCCTGGGAATCCACGATGCACCGCACCAACGTGCTGATCTGCCTGCGCCAGGCGGTCCTGGCCGGACTGCAGGTGACCGAGCTGCCGGCCGACTACGCCTGGGTCGACATGGCCCTGCTGAGCCACGCGCGGTTCCTCACGAACTACTGGAGCGGCGCCTGGAACCACGGCACCGACGAGAGCATCGCCTTGTTCGGGGTCGGCTGCACGCTGAACCGGGACGACTACAAGAACCTCGCCCAGCAACGCCTGGGCGCCGCGATCACCACCTCGATCGACGCCGAGGGGGCGACCAACGAGCAGTCGACCGGGTACGCCTCGTTCAACTACTCGCTCTGGGGACGCGCCTCGACCGTCCTGCAGAACTGCGGGGTCGATCCGGGGACGACGATCGCGACCAGGCGTGACCTGCTGGCCAAGTTCCTGACGCTGGCGACGAACTCGCTCGGCAAGCTGCACCAGATCGGTGACACCGAGGTGCAGGCGACGTCCCCGTACGCCGGAACGCCGATGGAGTACGCCGGTTCGCTCGGCACGGCCGGTGCGGCGCCGCCGTGGCGGGTCGCGAACTACTCGGCCGGGTACGTGTTCGGCCGGACCGGGTGGGGGACAGATCCGGGCCGGACGTTCGCGGACGAGTCGACGTACAGCATCAGGTACGGGCCGGCGCGGGCGTTCCACGGGCACTTCGACCACACGAGCATCACGTACACGTCGCGGGGCCGGGAGATCCTGGTCGACGGCGGGTTCGCGGCGTACAACGCCGGCGCGTACCGGACCTGGGTGGTGAGCCCGAGCGCGCACAGCGTGCTGACCACGCCGCTGTCCGCGAACGCGAACCCGGTGACCCGGCTGACCTCGTCGTCGGTGAAGGACACCGCGGAGTCGTACGTGCTGACCGATGCGCCGGCCACCGGGGTCAGCCGGATCCGCTCGGTCCTGGTGCTGAAGGACCCCGATCTGCTCGTCGTGTGGGACCGGGCGTCGTCGAAGACCGCGCAGCAGTTCCAGACGTTGTGGCACCTGCCGGCCGACCAGAAGGCGTCCATCTACTCCCGGACGACCGCGATCGCAATGGCTCCCGGGGACACCTCGCGGACGATCCTGTTCCAGGTGCCGTTCAAGCAGGCACTGCCGCCGGGCGCGATCCTGCTCAAGCAGGCCCAGACCAACCCGATCCAGGGCTGGCAATACCCGAGCAGTTTCGTCCGTAACTCGGCGCCGACGCTGATGCTCGCCCGATCCGGCACCACCGCGTCGATCCTGTCGTTCGTCGTACCGGTGAAAGCCACCGGCGGCGTCACGTACGCGATCCGCCAGTCCGGCACCACGACCATCTTCGACCTGAGCGTCGCCGGCCGGAAAACCTCGGTCGCCATCTCCGGCGGCGGCTCCCTCTTCCGCGCCGGCTGACCGACGACCCTGAAGCGCCAGGAGGATCTCCTGGCGCTTCAGAACCTTTCGCCGTCTCGGCGCATCGGGGTTTGTAAGGGGAGATACAAACCTCGGTGAGCTGACCGCCCCCATGGGCTGCCGTGGTCCGGTGTGCCGCGTCGCGGTGCGCCTGTCCGCTCAGGAGACCGTCGCCGGTGTCCGGAGACGGCGGGGGAGAGGTACAAACTTCATGCGATTCAGGGGAAGGGCCGGTCTGGCCGTGGGAGTCGCTGTTCTGCTGCTGGGGGCAGGGACTGCGGAAGGAGAAACGCGAGCGCCGCGGGACAATCCGGGGATCCGGATCGTGCCCGGGCCGGAGGAGCCGGCGGAGGCCCAGTTCGTGTCCGGGGCGAGCAACGTCGTACCGGCGACCGCTACGCCGGCGACGGACATCGGCACGACGCAGAACAAGGTCCGGGCACTCGCTGCGCCGTTCTATGCGTGTCCGGGGTTCAGCGGGATCGAAGCGACGAACCCGCCGGCGAACCTGTACGCCGACAAGTTCGCCTGGGGACCGTATGCGGCCTACCAGGTCGGCAACGGCGGCGGAAACGTCAACTGGTCGCTGAACCCGTACAAGAACGCCAGTTGGTACATGTGGTTCCACTCGCTCCGTTGGCTCGGCCAAGGAATCATCGCCGCGGGCAAGGGCGATCTGACCGCGCTGACCCGGGTGAACACGATCGCGTACGACTGGTATCGCGACAATCCGTATTCGTGGAAGGCGAACGTCGGCGCGTGGGAGTCCACCATGCACCGCACGAACGTCCTGATCTGCCTGCGTCAGGCGATCCTGTCTGGTCTGCAGGTCACCACCCTGCCGACGCGCTATGCCTGGGTGGACGCCGCGTTGCTGAGCCATGCCCGCTTCCTGACGAACTACTGGAGCGGCGCGTGGAACCACGGCACGGACGAGAGCATCGCGCTCTTCGGCGTCGGCTGCACACTGGCCCGGAGCGACTACAAGAACCTCGCCCAGCGACGACTCGCGACCGGGATCACTACGTCGATCGACACACAGGGGTCGACCAACGAGCAGTCGACCGGGTACGCCGCCTTCAACTACGCGCTCTGGGGCCGTGCGATCGCGGTGCTGCAGAACTGCGGCGTCGATCCCGGTACGACGATCGCGACCCGGCGCGCACTGCTCGCCAAATGGTTGACGCTGGCCACCAATTCGCTGGGCAAGCTGCATCAGCTCGGAGACACCGAAGTACGGGCGACGGACCCGTGGACCGGGACACCGATGGAGTACGCGGGTTCGCTCGGGAAGACGGGTACGGTGCCGCCCTGGCGGGTCGGGGTCTACTCGGCGGGGTACGTGTTCGGGCGGACCGGGTGGGGGACCGATCCGGCGCGCGGGTTCACGGGCGAGTCGGCATACAGCATCAGGTTCGGTCCGGCACGGGCGTTCCACGGGCACTTCGACCACACCGGCATCACGTATACGGCGCGCGGGCGTGACATCGTCGTCGACGGCGGGTACGCGGCGTACAACGCCGGGGCGTACCGGACCTGGGCCGTCGGCCCGAGCGCGCACAGCGTCATGACGACGCCGCTGTCGGCGTACCTGAATCCGGTGACACGACTGATCGCCTCGGCGGTGAAGAGCAACTCGGAGTCGTACGTGTTCACCGACGTGCCGGGGAGTGGCATCAGCCGCGCGCGCTCGGTCCTGGTCCTGAAGGATCCGGACCTGCTCGTCGTGTGGGACCGGGCGTCGGCGAAGACCGCACAGGTGTTCCAGACGCTGTGGCACCTCCCGCCGGACCAGCGCGCGACGGTCTACTCCCGGACGACCGCGGCGGCGATCGCGCCCGGCGACGGGACGCGGACGGTCCTGTTCCAGGTCCCGTTCAAGCAGGCGCTGCCGCCCGGAGCGATGCTGGTCAAGCAGGCGCAGACCAACCCGATCCAGGGCTGGTACTACCCGACCAGCTACCACCGCCGCTCCGCCCCGACGGTGCTGCTGGCCCGGTCGGGCAGGTCCGCGTCGATCCTGTCCTTCGTCGTCCCGGTCCGGGCCTCCGGCACGGTCACCTACTCCGTCCGCGAGTCCGGTACGACGTTCATCGTCAACCTGAACGTGGGCGGCCGGAAGACCGCCATCGCAATCTCCGCCGGAGGCTCCCTCTACCGCGCCGGTTGACCTTGTCCGAGCGGCACGCTCCGCCTGGGTGTGCCGCTCGGCGTCGTACCGGCCGTGCTCGTGCACGATCGGCAGCCCGCCTGCCGCGTGCGGGGCGCCTCCTTCCGGGGGGCGCCCCGCGCGGCTCCGGCTCAGGCGGACTCCGGGAAGCGGTTGCGGCGCTGGAAGCTGTGCACCTCCTGCGGCCAGCCGCACGCCTCGGCGATCTTCCCCGCCCAGTGCCGCGCCGCTTCCTCGTCGGCCACATCCAGTACGGCGAACCCGCCCAGGTGCTCCTTCGACTCGACGTACGGCCCGTCGGTGAACATCGGCGTACCACTGGAAGCGTCCACACTGAACACCGGCGCCTCCGGATCCAGCCCACCGGTGAAGATCAGCACACCGGCCTCCCGCATCTCCGCCAGCAACGGCTTCAACGCCCTGGACTTCCCCGCCAACTCCTCGTCCGTATGCTCCGGCACCCACTCGTCGTTGAAGGCAACAAGGTACTCAGCCACAACATCCTCCTCCACAGGCAGCCCAACGCCACCCTTCACCCCCACCACGAACAACCCCACCCCAATCCGACACCTCACCCTACGACCGGACTGAATTAGTGCGCCCAGGTCCGCATGGGCTCGGTGCCGACGGACCTCCCGTGACGCCCCGTCCTCCTCAGGTCTGATGAGACCGGGTGGCAAGTCCTGTTCACCCGCTCGGCGAACCGGGGAGGAGCGGGCGGCGTCTATCAAGGCGAAGCGTCGACGGGCAGACGGAGGATTGAATGACCGGATCGGGCACCCGTTACCTCTACCTCGCCAGGCACGCTGAGGCGCTGCCGGACGAGAGCGGTCTGACCGACCGTGGTCGTCTCCAGGCGACGCTGCTCGGCCGGAGACTGCGGGACGTCCCCGTCTCCACCGTTCATCACGGTCCGCTTCCGCGCGCGGCGCAAACGGCTCAGTTGGTCAAGGACCAGCTGAAGTGCAACGCCCCGCTGGTGGAGTCGGACGCGG
This sequence comes from Kribbella sp., assembly GCF_035655035.1. Lineage (GTDB taxonomy): Bacteria > Actinomycetota > Actinomycetes > Propionibacteriales > Kribbellaceae > Kribbella. The sequence goes on from NZ_DASRVN010000337.1 coordinate 13,692, forward strand.
CCGGAGACTACATCCCGCACGTGCCGGAGAAAGCCGAGCTACCAGCCGAGTCGGCCGACGATCTGCTCGGCTTCGTCCGACAGGCCACAGCCGAGGAGCTCGAACGTGGCCCCGAGCGAGCCCGCGCGGCCCTGGAATGCTTCACAGGGCCGGCGGACGGCGAGCGGGAACACCACGAACTGGTAGTGACCCACAACTTCCTGATCGGCTGGCTCGTCGCACACGCGATGGACGCGCCCAACTGGCGCTGGCTCAGCCTGACTCACTGCAACGCCGCACTGACAGTCCTCCGCTACACACCCGGCCGACCGTCTTCAGTCCTCACATACAACGACACGCGACACCTCCCAGCCAACCTCTGCTGGACCGGCTTCCCCGCAGAACTGCGCCCGCCCTACTAGCTAGGCGTCCGCCGGGAACGGTACGCCGGTGTTGCTGTGGCAGCGGTAGCCGTTGGGGTTTTTGTGGAGGTACTGCTGGTGGTAGGCCTCCGCGTAGTAGAACGTTGTCGCGGGGGCTATTTCGGTGGTGATGTCGTCGTAGCCGAGGGGCTTGATGACGGGGGCGTAGAGGTCGCGGGTGCGCTCGGCTTCGGCGCGCTGGGCGTCGGTGGTGTAGTAGACGGCCGAGCGGTACTGCGAGCCGAGGTCGTTGCCCTGGCGCATGCCCTGCGTCGGGTCGTGGGTCTCCCAGAAGACCTTTAGCAGGTCGGTGAAGGTGGTCTTGGCCGGGTCGTAGACGACGCGGACGGCCTCGGCGTGGCCGGTGCGACCGGTGCAGACCTCCTCGTACGTCGGGTTCGGGGTGTAACCGCCCGCGTACCCGACGGCCGTGGTGTAGACGCCCGGCTGCTGCCAGAAGATCTCCTCGGTACCCCAGAAGCATCCGGTGCCGAACCAGACCTCCTCGAACCCCTCGGGCGCGGCGGCGGTCTGCGGCGTGTGCAGGACGATGTTCTCGTCCGGCACGGCGAAGCCGGGAGTGGGC
>NZ_DASRVN010000338.1:0-5990 GCF_035655035.1 Kribbella sp.
GCCGGCAAGTCCTGGGTGGAGATCAGCGCCGTCCTCGGCGTCACCAAACAGGCCGCCCACAAGCGCTTCGCCGACTCCTGGACGAGCCGGCCGGCGTTCGAGCGCTACACGCAGCGCGCGCGGACGGTCGTCCAGGCGGCCGCCGACATCGCCCGCGAGCGGAACCACGACTTCGTCGGCACCGAGCACCTGTTGCTCGCGATGTACAAGGAGCCGGGCGCGATCGCCGCGAAGGTGCTGGTCAAGCACGGCATCACCGAGGAGACCGTCCAGTCCGCGGTGGACGCCGCGAGCCCGGCCGGTGAACCGAAGACGGCCACCCTCGACCGGGAGAACCCGCCGTACACCCGGCGCGCGGCGCATGTCCTGCAAGGCGCGGTCGGCGAGGCGGTGACGCTCGGGCACAACTACGTCGGCACCGAGCACCTGCTCCTCGCCTTCTACCGGGACCAGGCGGGGATCGCGACCAAGATCCTGCTCGACCAAGGGCTCGAGGAGGCGGCTGCCTTGTCCGACATCGCGGCGCTGCTGAAGGGTTTCACCCAGTAGATATCGCGAGCGCGCCTTGGGGTGCGCGAGCTAACGTCGTCAAAGTGACTAGTGCACCTGCTGAACTCCCTCGTAAAGCTGGTGACCTCCGGGCCGCCGGACATCTTCCCCGGTCGATCAAGACCGAACTCCGTGACAACCTGCTGACCGAACTCCGGGCCGGGCGTGATCCCTGGCCCGGAATCGTCGGATTCACCCGGACGGTGATTCCGCAACTCGAACGCGCCCTGCTGGCCGGCCACGACGTCGTACTGCTCGGCGAGCGCGGCCAGGGCAAGACCCGGCTGCTGCGTACGCTGGTCGGCCTGCTCGACGAGTGGGCCCCGGTGATCGACGGCGCCGAGATCCCCGAGCACCCGCTCGACCCGATCACCCCGGCGTCGAAACGGCGCGCGGCCGAGCTGGGCGACGACCTGCCGGTCCGCTGGATCCACCGCAGCGAGCGGTACGCCGAGAAGCTCGCCACGCCGGACACCTCCGTCGGTGACCTGATCGGCGACGTGGACCCGGTGAAGGTCGCCGACGGCCGCAGCCTCGGCGACCCGGAGACCATCCACTTCGGGCTGGTACCGCGGGCGCACCGCGGCATCGTCGCGATCAACGAGCTGCCGGACCTCGCCGAGCGGATCCAGGTCGCGTTGCTGAACGTGATGGAGGAGCGCGACATCCAGGTCCGTGGGTACACCCTGCGACTGCCGCTCGACGTGTTGCTGGTGGCAACGGCCAACCCGGAGGACTACACCAACCGCGGCCGGATCATCACGCCGCTGAAGGACCGGTTCGGCGCCGAGGTCCGGACCCACTACCCGCTCGACATCGACGCCGAGGTGGACGTGATCCGGCAGGAGGCCGAGTTCACCGCCGAGGTCGGCGAGCCGCTGCTGGAGGTGCTGGCCCGGTTCGTCCGGCACCTGCGCGAGTCGACGTCGATCGACCAGCGGTCCGGCGTCTCCGCGCGGTTCGCGGTCGCCGCGGCCGAGACGATCGCGGCCGCCGCCCTGCGCCGGAGCGCCATCACCGGTGAGGAGCCGGCCGTCGCGCGGCCGGTCGACCTCGAGGCGGTGCCCGCCGTACTGCGGGGCAAGCTCGAGTTCGAGCCCGGTGAGGAAGGGCGGGAGATCGAGCTGCTCGAGTACCTGCTGCGCCGGTCGGTGGCCGACACCGCCCGGGAGCGGTTCGCCGGGCTGGACCTGACCCCGCTCGCGCACGCGGTTGCCGACGGCAACCTTGTGACGACCGGGGAGCGGGTGCCGGGTCGTGAGGTGCTGGCCGCGCTGCCCGAGCTCCCGGTCCTGCACGACGTCGCCGCCCGCGCCGGCGTGGACGCCGACGACTCGCCCGGACGGATCGCGGCCGCGGTCGAACTCGCCCTGGAGATGCTGTACCTGTCGAAACGGGTGGCGAAGGACGCCGACGACGACACGACGGTGTACGGGGCCTGAGCATGTCGTCTATCCCTGAAGGCTGGTCCTACGGGCCGTGGCACGACGGGCCGGATCCGCTGCAGGCGCCGGCGGACCTGCGGGACGCCCTGGACGAGATCGGCCAGGACGTGATGAACGGGTCGTCTCCGCGGTCCGCGCTGGAGGAACTGCTCCGCCGCGGCACCCGGAACACCCAGGGCCTGGACGACCTGACCCGCCGGTTGTGGGAGCGCCGCCGCGAGATCCAGCGGCGGCACAACCTCGAGGGCACCCTGCAGGACGTCCAGCGGCTGCTCAACGAAGCACTTGAGGCCGAGCGCCGCGAGTTGTTCCCGAACCCGTCCGACGACGCCCGCTTCAAGGAGGCCGAGCTCGACGCGCTTCCTTCCGGTACGGCGGCCGCCGTACGGGAGCTGGCCAACTACCAGTGGGAGTCGTCCGAGGCCCGGCAGAAGTACGAGGAGATCCGCGAACTGCTCGGGCGCGAGCTGCTCGGATCGCGGTTCGAGGGCATGAAGGAGGCGCTGCAGCAGACCACGCCGGAGGACGTCGAGCGGATCAACGAGATGCTCACGGACCTCAACGCGCTGCTCGCCGCGCATGCCCAGAACAGGCCCGACGTACCGCAGCTGTTCGACGAGTTCATGGCCAAGCACGGCGAGTTCTTCCCGGAGAATCCGCAGAACGTCGAGGAGCTGATCGACGCACTAGCGCAGCGGGCCGCCGCGGCGCAGCGGATGCTGAACTCGATGACGCCCGAGCAGCGCGCCGAGCTGATGGAGCTGTCGCAGCAGGCATTCGGCAACGCGCAGCTGTCGCAGCAGTTGTCCCAGCTCGACGCGCAGCTGCAGTCGCTGCGCCCGGGGGAGGACTGGTATGGCTCGGAGCGGATGAGCGGTGACGACCCGCTCGGCCTCGCCGAGGGCGCGCAGGCGATGTCCGACCTGGCCGAGCTGGATGCGCTGGCCGAGCAGCTCGCGCAGTCGTATCCGGGTGCGCGGCTGGAGGACATCGATCTGGACGCGTTGACCCGCCAGTTGGGTGACGAGGCGACGGTCGATGCTCGCAGGCTGTCGGAGCTGGAGCGGCAACTGCGCGACCAGGGCCTGATCGAGCGGGCGCCGGACGGTTCGCTGCAGTTGTCGCCGAAGGCGCTTCGGCGGCTCGGTCAGACGGCATTGGCCGACGTACTGCGGACCGCGCGCGGATCGGGTGAGCGGGACGCCGCGAACGCCGGTGCGGCCGGGGAGCTGAGCGGATCGACCCGGCCGTGGCAGTTCGGGGACACCCAGCCGTGGGACGTGCCACGGACGGTGCGGAACGCCGTACTGCGGACCTCCGCACGCTCTGGGTCCGTCAAGCTCGACGTCGCGGATGTGGAGATCGCGGAAACCGAGCACCGGGCGCGGGCCGCGGTCGCGCTGCTGGTCGACACGTCCTGGTCGATGGTGCAGGAGGGCCGCTGGCTGCCGATGAAGCGGACGGCGCTCGCGCTGCACCAGCTGATCTCGACGCGGTACCGCAACGACGCGCTGCAGTTGATCACGTTCGGGCGGTACGCCGGGGTGATCGAGCTGCCGCAGCTGATCGGCATGGAAGGCACCTGGGAGCAGGGCACGAACGCGCACCACGCGCTGCTCCTGGCCGGCCGGCATCTACGGCGGCACCCCGACGCGCAACCCGTCGTACTGATGGTGACCGACGGCGAGCCGACCGCGCACCTTGAGCCGGACGGTACGGCCGAGTTCTCGTACCCGCCGGAGCCGGCCACGCTGCGCAAGACGATCTTCGAGGTCGACCGGCTCGCCAAGCTCGGCGCCTCGCTGACCGTCTTCCGGCTCGGCGACGACCCGCGGCTGAACGCGTTCGTCGACCTGCTCGCCCGGCGCAGTGGCGGGCGGGTGCTGGCGCCGGACGCGGACGGGTTGGGCGCCGCGGTGGTCGGCGACTACCTGCGGACGCGGCGCAAGCTGTAGCAGTCTGAGAAGGAGGGTGTTACCCGTCGAAAAGGCGGGTAACACCCTCCTTCTGTGTTTCGCCGGACAAGGCGGCGATTGTCTCGCGTTGTCAATGCTGTAAGGGTTTTCCGGCCTTCGGGCTGTGGGGAGCGTCACGTCGGCATCGTGAGACCAGTGTTCAACTGGACTGGTTTTTGGGCTTACTCTGAAAGTACGCCCCCGCCGCCGATGTCGATGGGCCAGCGGGTCACCTTCCCGCGCCTGTGAACACCCGCCTGCACCCCAGGGAGTGACCGTGCCGAAACTCGTCTACGACTTCGCCGAAGGCAACAAGGACATGTTGGAGCTGCTCGGCGGCAAGGGGGCGAACCTGGCCGAGATGACCAATCTCGGCCTGCCGGTACCACCCGGATTCACCATCACCGCCGACGCCTGCCGGGCGTACCTGGAGACCGGCGCGGTCCCGGACGACCTTGCCGACCAGATCGACCACCACGTGCACCTGCTCGAGCGGAAGATGGGCAAGAAGCTCGGCCAGGCCGACGACCCGCTGCTGGTCTCGGTCCGCTCCGGAGCCGCGGTGTCGATGCCGGGCATGATGGAGACGGTCCTGAACGTCGGCCTCAACGACGACTCGGTGAACGGGCTCGCGCACCACGCGGGCGACCCGCGGTTCGCCTGGGACGCGTACCGCCGGCTGATCCAGATGTTCGGCAAGACCGTGCTCGGCCTGGACGGCGACGTCTTCGAGGACGCGATCGAGGATGCCAAGCGTGCGAAGGGCACCCGGAACGACCTCGACCTGGACGCCGACGACCTCAAGGCGCTGGTGGAGAAGTTCAAGCAGGCGGTGCACGAGCACACCGGCCGCGAGTTCCCGCAGGACCCGCGGACCCAGATGGAGCTTGCGATCGAGGCCGTGTTCGGTTCCTGGAACTCCGACCGCGCGATCCTCTACCGCCGGCAGGAACGGATCCCGGCCGACCTCGGTACGGCGGTCAACATCTGCTCGATGGTGTTCGGCAACCTCGGCATGGACTCCGGCACCGGTGTCGCCTTCACGCGTGACCCGTCGACCGGGCAGCCCGGCGTGTACGGCGACTACCTGCAGAACGCGCAGGGCGAGGACGTCGTCGCGGGCATCCGCAACACGGTCGCGCTGGCGGACCTCGAGCAGATCGACAAGACGTCGTACGACGACCTGATGCACATCATGGCCACGCTCGAGGGGCACTACCGGGACCTGTGCGACATCGAGTTCACCGTCGAACGCGGGAAGCTCTGGATGCTGCAGACCCGGGTCGGCAAGCGGACCGCGGCGGCGGCGTTCCGGATCGCGACCAGCCTGGTCGACGAGGGCGTCATCGACACCGACGAGGCGCTCCGGCGGGTGAAGGGCGCGCAGTTGGCGCAGCTGATGTTCCCGAGGTTCGACGCGGACGCTTCGAAGGACTTGATCACCAAGGCCATCGGTGCCTCGCCGGGCGCGGCGTCGGGCAAGGTCGTGTTCACGTCGGCGGCCGCGGTCGAGGCGGCCGACCGCGGCGAGAAGGTGATCCTGGTCCGGCGCGAGACCAACCCCGACGACCTGCACGGGATGATCGCGGCGCAGGGCATCCTGACCAGCCGCGGCGGCAAGACCTCGCACGCGGCCGTGGTCGCCCGCGGCATGGGCAAGACCTGCGTCTGCGGTGCCGAGGAGCTCGACGTGAACGTTGCCGAGGGCACCATTACGGTGCGCGGTACGACGTTGGGTGCGGGTGAGCTGATCTCGATCGACGGCACCACGGGCGAGGTGTTCCGCGGTGAGGTACCGGTGGTGGCGTCGCCGGTCGTGCAGTACTTCGAGGGCGCGCTGGATCCGTCGGCGGGCGACGACCTGGTCGCGTCGGTGCACCGGTTGATCACGCACGCGGACGAGGTACGGCGGCTCGGCGTACGGACGAATGCCGACACCGCGGACGACGCGGCGCGGGCGCGGCGGTTCGGGGCCGAGGGGATCGGGCTGTGCCGGACCGAGCACATGTTCCTCGGCGAGCGGCGGGAGTCCGTGGAGCGG
>NZ_DASRVN010000339.1:0-19105 GCF_035655035.1 Kribbella sp.
AGCATCTCGCCGCGCAGCCGTGGGTCGATCCCGGTCGCGGCGAACACCTCGTCGAGGCGTTCCCGGTCCGGCATCCAGCGGGCCAGGGCGGAGCGGACGGTCTTCCGGCGCTGCGAGAACGCCGCCTCGATCACCGCGAACGTCTCCTCCCGGCTCGCCGCGGTCACCGGCGGGTCGCGGCGTACGAAGGCGACCAGCCCGGAGTCCACGTTCGGCGCCGGCCAGAACACCTTCCGCCCGATCGGGCCCGCGCGCCGGACCTCGGCGTACCAGGCGGCCTTCGCGGAAGGTACGCCGTACGTCCGGGAGCCGGGCGGCGCGGCCAGCCGGTCCGCGACCTCGGCCTGCACCATCACCAGCCCGTGGCGCAGCGAGTCCGACACCTGGAGCAGGTGCAGCAGGACCGGTACGGCGACGTTGTACGGCAGGTTCGCGACGCAGGCGGTCGGCATACCGATCTGCTCGGCACCGACCTCCATCGCGTCCGCCTCGACCACGGTCAGCTCGGCGGCCTGATCCGGCGCGTACGTCGCGACCGTCGACGGGAGCGCCCGCGCGAGCAGCGGGTCGATCTCGACCGCGGTGACCGGGTGTCCCTCGGCGAGCAGCGCCAGCGTCAGCGAACCGAGGCCCGGGCCGATCTCCAGCACGTGCTCGCCGGCGGTCAGGTCGGCCGCGCGGACGATCCGGCGGACCGTGTTCGGGTCGATGACGAAGTTCTGGCCGCGCTGCTTGGTCGGGCGGACCCCGAGCTCGGCGGCCAGTGAACGCACATCAGCCGGACCGAGAAGCCTCGGTCCGGCTGATGTGGATGAATCAGACGAGCTCACGTGAGCAGTGTGTCAGGCTCAGGCCTTCTTGCCGCACACCGGCCACGCGCCGTACCCGCCGCGATCGGCCTTGACCTTCTCCGCGACCGAGATCTGCTGCGCCTTGGACGCGCCGTTCGCGTTGCTGGAGTACGCCGTACCGCCGTAGGCCGCCCAGGTGCCGTGGTCGAACTGCAGACCGCCGTAGAACCCGTTGCCGGTGTTCGCCGCCCAGTTGCCGCCGGACTCACACGCGGCGATCCGGTCCCACGCGCCGCTGCCACCGGAGGTCGCCGGCGGCTTGGTGTCCGTCGTCGTGGTGGTCGTGGTCTTCGGGTCGGCCGGCTTCGGCTTGGTGCCGACCAGGACCTGCTCGTCGACGGCCTTCGACACCAGCTTCGACCCGACCACCTTCGTGGTCGACAGCTTGCCGTCCAGGTAGGTGTACAGGTACGTGACGGTCTTGGAGCCGTCGGTGCCCTTGGTCGTGGTCTTCGTGGTGCCCTGCAGCAGCGTCGCCGAATCGGTCTTGGCGGTGCCGTGCGCGATCGCCTCGGTCTTCGTGACGGTCTTCTGCACGACCTGCACGTAGCTGATGGTGTTCACGCCGAGCTTCAGCGGGGTCGCCGCCGCCGGGGTGATCCGGTCGAGGGCGGTCCAGCGGATCTTCGCCGCGGTCAAGGCCTGCCCGACGGTGCCGGCCAGTGCCTTGATCGTCACGGTCTTGCCGAGGTGCACGATCTGCACGGTCTTCGGCGTCGTGACGGTCAGGTCCAGCCCCTGGCGGCCGAGCGGCGCGCTCCGGCTGGTGGACAGCTGGGCGCCGTCGTACCGCAGACCCAGGTCGGCGAGCGCCTCGTTCACGCTGCCGGCCGTGGTCCAGTACGCCTTCTTGGTGCCGTCGGCGTTCACGGTCAGCTGGCGACCGTACTGCACCGCGATCTCCTGGCCGTCCTTCAGCTTGGAGTCCAGGCCCGGCGCGACGTTGTCGTGCGCACCGATCTGAACTTTGTCGTCCTTCAGGGCGTCTGCCACGGTGGAGCCGAAGGTGTGCACCTTCCGCACCTGGCCGTCGACGGAGATGCTCACGGTCTTGCTCTTCGAGGCATAGGCCACGGAGCCGCCCGCGACGGCTAACGCAGCCGCCGCACCGACGGCCACGATGATGGACTTACGCACTAACGCTCCCAGGTAGGGCTACCCGGGCACGGGGTGGGACAGCACAGGCACCGGCCTCCTCCGCTGGACCGGCTGCCCAGATTCGGTGACCCCGCCGAGGGGTTGTGCTCGTCCGGGAACTTCCCCGATCCCGGCCAACATCACGGGACCATAACGAAGAAGACGCGGAAGTGCCAATCCCCTGTTCGGAGTGTCGCGAAAAGGTGTAACGGCACCCTCACTCGGCGTGATTGCCCCAGTGTCCCCGATGCACCACTTCGGCGGTCGTCCGGCGGCCCCGTTTCAGCGACGGCGACCGCTTGTCCGCGGCCCGGTGACCAACCGACAGCACCCCCACCAGATCGAACCCCGCCGGTACGCCGAACTCGTCGAGCAACTGACCCGCCTTGTCCGCAGGAGGCCCGAAAAAGCAGGCTCCCAGGCCTTCGTCGACCACCGTCTGCAGCATCAGCAACACCGCCATCCCGGTGTCGACGTACCAGTACGGCGCCGTCCAGCGACCCTCGTCACGATCGGTCCAGCCCTTGTCCGGTTCGGTGTACCGATCGAGGTACGCGTCCTTGTGCGCGAACGCCAGAATCAGCAGCGGCGCCCGGCGCAACCCTGTGATCCATTCCACATACTTCTCATCCGGATCCGCGGCCGCGATCCGCCAGTACCGCTCCCGCTCGTCCCCCTCCAACGTCAGAAACGCCCACCCCTGACTGAACCCACCCGACGGCGCCCGCAACCCGTTCTCGAGAATCCGCTCCCGGACCTCCGCCGGCACCGCCCGATCCGGCTCGTAATTCCGCACCATCCGCCGCCGCCGCACGACCTCACTGAACTCCATGCCCACTGTCTACCAGCCAGCCCCCCTCAACCCCGCCGAGGACCCTCCGGCCGCCTGGGCTCCACCCGATCACCCTGCTGCCCCCGCGGCCGGGCAGCAGCGCGGAACTCCGCCTGCGCATGGTCAGCGACCACCGGCCGCTGCTTGGTCGCATCGGACGCCGGTGCCTGAGCACCGGTGAGTGCGCGGAGCCGCTTGAGGTCGGGGGAAGGATTGTCCTGGGCCTGACGAACAGCCTGGTTCAGTCGCGAGTTCGGCCGCTGGGACTCCTGCTGCGCAAGTTGCGCGTACTGGACGTGGTAGTGGCGCTCGATGCGCCTGAGCTCCGAGTCCAGTCCGGCGACCGCGTTCTGAGCGGCCGCGATGGCCTCCTGGGACTTCTGCGGGCTGCCCAGCGAGTCGTCAGCCTCGACCGCCTCCAGCCCGGACAGCGAATCGCTTAACGGAGCAACCAACTGCGCTCGCACCTCCGCACGGTGCGCCTCAGGCATCAGGCCCGGCTCGGCAAGGTGCTTGTCGATGACCATGTCGACCGCGACGTTCCAGCGCTGGCTGTCGGAGGCGCACAGCAACCTCTGGGTGACCTCGGCGCTCGTCAGCCCGCTCCGATCGGCCAACGCCTTGTCGAGGTGCCGGACAGCCGGCGTGTAGGCGGGATAGGCGTCGAGGTTCGACTGCGCCAGGACCGCATCCTCGACCTTGTCCAAGCCGGCGTCCGTGAAGACGTCCCGGATGACCTTGTCGAGGTTGCGCTTCGTCCAGTGCTCGGCGCGACCTTCGTCGAAAGCAGTCGCAGCGCTGTCGTACGGATATCCCTCCGGTTCCGTCTCGTCTCCGAGAGGGGCCATCAGGTGGGCGGACTCGTGAGTCAGGGTGTCCATCGCGTCGCGCAAGAGCCAGGCCTCGTCGTCGGTCAACGGCCGGTCGAGGTCCCGTGCCTGGCGCAACCGATCGACCACGTGCCGAACGGACACCGAGATACTGCCGTCCTCGTGCGCGCCGCCGAGGTGCCCTGGTTCGGTCTCCTCCAGCACTCGCCCGTTCCACCGGGTTCGAGGACCGCCGACGCCGCCACCGGCCCGCTGTTCGACCGCGTACACCACGGCGGCCACCAGCCGGTACTCCCAGGACTGTGGTGCGATCTCGACGGCGTCGGTCACGATCAGCCTTCGGCGCCATCGTTTCGGAGGCGCTCGATCAGCCTCACCAAGGTGGAGTTCATCCGGAGGATCGTCATGGACTCGCGCACCGGGGCCTGTTCCGACAGTGCGGCGATCTCGGACTTGGCACGTTCGGCGTGGGCGATCCGGTCCGCGGTCGAACCGTTGTCGTTCACCGCCTGCGTGACCAGGCTCGCGGCTCGCCAGTACTGCGAGCTCGTGCCCGGCTGTGGGCCTCGGATCAGCTCGGGCAGCTTCTGCACTCTGATAACCGCGAGACGGCGGTCATCCTCGTCCGGGATCTGCTCCGCCAGCGCCTTGAGCCGCGCGACCTCGGCGGCCACCGTGGCATCGTCGGCCTCGCTCAGCGAATCGGCGAGCGCCAGTACCTGTGCATCGACAGTGTCGTAATCCACCTGGTCCACGAGCTCAGCGTATCCGGCCAGTTGGTCAGCCGCAGGCGCTTACCAAGGCCCACCGAAGGCGTGGTTGGCGTTGTTGTTGAGGGCTGTGCAGAGTTCGGGGACGGAGATGTTGAGGACGTCGGCCATTTTGCGGACGGTGTGGGGGATCAGGTAGGAGGCGTTGGGTTTGCCGCGGTGGGGGGACGGGGTGAGGTACGGGGCGTCGGTCTCGACCAGGATGCGGTCGAGGGGGGTGACGGCGAGGGCGTCGCGGAGCGACTGGGCGTTCTTGAACGTGACCACGCCGGCGAAGCTCAGGTAGGCGCCGCGGTTGACGCATTCGCGGGCGAATTCGGTGTCGCCGGAGAAGCAGTGCATCACCAGGCGGTCCGGGACGCCTTCGCGGTCGAGGATTCGCAGTACGTCGTCGTGCGCGTCGCGGTCGTGGATCATCAACGTCTTGTCCAGGCGCTTCGCCAGCTGGATGTGGGCGGCGAACGACTCGTGCTGCGCGGCCTTGCCGTCGGCGCCGGTGCGGAAGTAGTCGAGGCCGGTCTCGCCGATCACCCGGACCTTGTCCGAGCTCGACGCGAGCCGTTCGATCTCGGCGAGCGCGTGATCCAGCTCGCCGGTCTCCTTCAGCGTCGGTGCCTCGTTCGGGTGCAGGGCGACGCCGGCGATCAGGTTCGGGTACTGCGCGGCCGCCTCGACGGCCCACTGCGCGCCGGGCAGGTCGCAGCCGACCTGGACGATCCGCGTCACGCCGACCGCGGCCGCCAGCCGGATCGCCTCGGCCGGGCTCAGCCAGGCGCCGTCCTCGCCGTCCGCGATGTCCAGGTGGCAGTGCGCGTCGACGACGCTGATCGGCAACGGATCCGGCACCGCCGGCCGGCTCCGGTCCCGCGACCGCCCGTCCTCCCCCACCGCCGCCCGCTCCCTGGTCGGCCGCCCTACCTCGACACCATCAGCACCCATAGGGGCCAGATTACTGACTCACTACCCTCCTCTTTCACCGCTGGCCTGTTGCAGCAGGTCAGCAGCCCGACAACCCGCCACCGGCTGTATCCACAGGCCGGAAGTCCGGGGTCGGGCGCCGGGCGGATCCGGGCATCTTCTTGGGTATGAATCTCAGGCTGGAGGGTGGTGGCCGCGAAGCGGGGTGCGCTCGTAGCAGGCCAGCGGTGGAACAACTCGGCAGTTGGCTAGTTCTCGGCGGCTTCTTTCACCTTGGCGACGAGGGTTTCCCACATGCCTTGGGAGTGCTTGGCCTCGTCCTCGGTGGCGTTGTTGTCCTGCTCGAGCTTGAGGTGGGTGTTGCCTGTCAGGGTGTAGGTGAGGGTGTGGTAGTTCTCCGGTACGTCGGGTTGCCCGGTCAGCGGACTGTAGTGGGTCAGCTTCAACAGCCGGTCCCGCTCGACGGCCAGGATCTCGCCCTTGTCCTGGTACGACTTGCCCTGCCACTCGCCGCTCCAGGTGATCGGGCTGCCGACCTGCCAGTCCGTCTCCACCACGGCGCCGAACCACAGCTCCGGCAGGTCCTCCGGTTTGGTGAGCACCTCCCACACCCGCTCGGGAGGGGCCGCAATGTCGATCTCGGCAACTGCAACATAACCAGTCATGGTTCGACAGTACGATTCCCGGCCGCCGTCCGCTTGTAGAAAAGCGTCAGCTAGTACAACTGCAGCTCAGGATTCCGGACCGCGCTGCGGTGGGCCGTCGGGGACATGCCGTACCGGCGGCCGAACTGGCGGCTCAGGTAGTGCGGTGAGTCGAACCCGACCGCGGCCGCGATCTGCGCGACGGACATGTCGGTGGCGCCCAGCAGTTCGGCCGCGCGTTGCAGGCGGAGCGCCAGTACGACGTTCATGATCGAATCGCCCACCTGCTCCTTGAAGAGGTGGGCGAGGCGGGACACCGAGACCTGCGCGAGGCCGGCGAGTGAGGTCAGCGTGTGCGGCCGGGCCGGGTCGGCGGTGATTGCCTCGAGCACCAAATGGACGCGGGCGTCGAGCTGCTGCGTCTCGCGGCGCAGGCTGGCGACCGCGGTGAGCAGCACCTCCTCGATACCGTTCATCGTCAGCTCGGTCGCGACGCTCTTCCCCAGGAGGTGTAGCTCGGTGTCGCCGGTCGGCGAGAGCCCGGCGCGCTGCGCGTCCCGGTGCAGCCGGTCGAACGCGGACACCACCCGGTCGGTCTCCGACGACCTGGTCAGCCGGACGTACGACAGTCCGGGCATTGCCTGCGGCAACGACAGCCACCCGTGCCACTCGCGCCGCGGCTGGAAGTGCGCCCACCAGGACTCCCAGTACGTCCCCACGGTCCCGTAGTCGTGCGGTGTCCCAGGACTGACCAGTACGACGTCCCCGTGGCGCAGCATCAACTGGTTGTCGCCGAGCACGTACCGGCCCGTCCCGGACGCCGTGTAGAGCAGGTACCAGCTGCCCACACCATCCGGCCGGACGACGCGGTAGTCGCCGCCGCTGTGGAAGTGCCCGGTCACCAGTTTGCTCGGCGGCGGGATCTCGCTGTACAGCTCGATCAACACCTGGGTAGCAAGATCGTGCTCGAAGTCAGCAGGCTCCGTCATGGTGGATCCCCTCGTCGGCGCTCCAAGATTAGCGGCACGTCAGCAAGATCCTGCACTCTAGTGAATCGAGGGATCCGTGCCCTTCCGTCCGGTCGCCGAGCTCGTCACCGACGCCAGCACGCTGGTCTTCGAGCACGGCTGGCAGTCCTGGAGCCCGAGCGGCTGGTACCGGTTGGACGCGTCGCCGCCGCGCCCGACGGCCCCGAACCACCACGTGATGGCGTACCGCCCGGGCGTCGCGGCAGGTGGGCAGTTCCAGGGCGAGGGTCTGCTCGCGGTCGCGACCGGCGGCGAGGTGACACTCGTCGCCGCGCTCTCCCCCGACGCGGTCCCGTCGATCCGGGCCGAGGTCCAGGGCAACAAACTGCTCATCTCCGCGGACGGCGACGTCGCGACCACGACCAGCACCCACGCGAACCCGAACCAGGCACTCGCCGACTGGGCCGGCACCTTCGCCGCCGGAGCGCCGCCGGTCCGCGTGTTCGGCCCGTCCTGGTGCAGCTGGTACGCGTACTGGGGCAAGGTCACCGAGCGGGACGTGATGAACGACGTACGGCAGTTCGACCAGCACGACCTCAGCGTCGACCTGGTCTTGCTGGACGAGGGATACCAGACCGCGATCGGCGACTGGCTGACACCGCGGGCGGACTTCGGGTCGACCGTCACGCTGGCCGCCGACATCCGCTCCAGCGGGCGCCGGGCCGGCATCTGGGTGGCACCCTTCCTGGTCGCGGCCGGCAGCGAAACGGCGCGCAAGCACCCGGAGTGGCTGGTCCCCGGGATCAGCGCCGGGACGAACTGGGGCCAGGAGCAACTGGTTCTCGACGTCACCCACCCGGGAGCCGCGCGGCACATCGGCGACGTGTTCACCGAGCTCTGCCGGCAGGGATACGATCATTTCAAGCTCGACTTCGTGTACGCCGGTGCCATCGACGCACCGCGGTACGAGCAGCTCGACGGCATCGCGGCGTACCGGCAAGGGCTGCGGCTGCTCCGCGAGGCGGTCGGGCCGAACCGGATCCTGCACGGCTGCGGCGCCCCGATCCTGCCGAGTCTCGGGCTGGTCGACTGCATGCGCATCTCCCCCGACACCGATCCGTTGGTCGAACCACCGTCCGGCGACATCAGCCAGCCGGGTCAGCGGGGCGCCCGGTCCACGTCGGTGGCCCGCGAGTTCCTGCACGGCCGCTGGTGGGCGAACGACTCGGACTGCCTGATCGTGCGGCCCGAGGTGCAGCAGCGCGAGCAGTGGGCGCAGCACATCGCGGACGGCCCGGGGCTGCGGATGTCCAGCGACCCGATCGGCAGCCTCGACCAGTGGGCACTCGACCGTACCCGCGAACTGCTCGTCCCGAGCTCGCCGCGGCCGCATCCGCTGAAGGATCCCGATGCTTAGGCCCGCGCCCCGCGCCCGACGCCGAAGCAAGAACGCCCAGACGGCGGCGGCGTACGCGTTGCTGGCCCCGAGTCTGATCGGTGTCCTCGGCTTCCTGCTGGCGCCGGTCCTGATCGTGCTGGTCGTCAGCCTGTTCGACTGGAAGTTGCTCTCGACACCGGAATTCATCGGGCTGGCCAACTACCGCAAGCTGTTCACGGACTCCGACGTCTGGCACTCGCTGCTGGTCACGCTGTACTACGTCGTGATCTGCGTCCCGGGTACGACGATCCTCTCGCTGCTGCTGGCGCTGCTCGTCGACCGCAAGCTGCGCGGGATGAAGTACTTCCGGGCGTTGCTGGTGATCCCGTGGATGGCGACGCCGGTGGCGCTCGGGCTGGTCTGGAGCTGGATCTTCGACCCGGGTCGCGGTGCGCTGAACCAGTTCCTCGGGCTGTTCGGGGTGCACGGCCCGGCGTGGCTGTCGTCACCGGTGCTGGCGATGCCGAGCGTCGCGGCGGTGCACATCTGGCAGTTCGCCGGGTACAACATGCTGTTCTTCCTGGCCGGCCTGCAGAACATCCCCCCGTCGCTGCGCGAGGCCTCGTCCCTCGACGGCGCGTCTCCGGTCGCACACTTCTTCACGATCACGCTGCCGTTGCTGCGCCCGACGATGCTGTTCGTACTGATCACCAACGTGATCGGGTCGTTCCAGGCGTTCGACACGATCTTCGTGATGACCGAGGGCGGTCCCGGTCACAGCACCGAGGTCACGACGTACCAGATCTACGACGAGGCGTTCCACAAGTTCGACTTCGGCTACGCGTCGACGATCTCGGTGCTGCTGTTCGCGGTGGTGCTGGTCGCGACGATCTCCCAGTTCGTGTACTTCGAACGCCGTACGACCTACGAGGTGTCCGGATGAAACTGCGCATCTTCGTGTACGCCGTCCTGGTGGCCGGCTGCGTGCTCGCGATCTTCCCGTACTTCCTGACCGTGCTCACCGCGTTCAAGGGCCCTGGGCAACTGTCCGAGACGATGCCGTGGGAGCCCGGACTGCCGCCCAGTACGGCGGCGTTCCACCGGCTGTTCGCGTCCGGGTTCGGCGGGTACCTGCTGAACACCGCGTTCGTCACGGCCGGGATCACGCTCGGGCAGGTGGTGTTCGCGATCCTCGCGGCGTACGCCTTCGCGCGGCTGTCGTTCCCGGGGCGGGACGCGCTGTTCTGGGTGTATTTGTCGACACTGATGGTGCCGCCGGTGGTCACGATGATCCCGCTGTACCTGATGATGCAGAAGCTCGGCCTGGTCGACACGTGGGCCGGCCTGATGCTGCCGACGATGCTCGGTACGCCGTACGCGATCTTCCTGCTCCGCCAGTTCTTCCGCAGCATCCCCGCGGACCTTGAGGACGCGGCCAGGATCGACGGCGCCGGGCGGGTCCGCACGCTGGTGTCGATCGTGCTGCCGTTGTCGAAACCGATCCTGGTCACCGTCACCACCCTCGCCGTGGTGGCGAACTGGAACAACTTCCTGTGGCCGCTGATCATCACCAGCAGCGACGACAAACGGCTGCTCTCGGTCGGGATCGCCTTGTTCAAGGGGGAGGTCGGCGTCGACTACAACGCCATCATGGCCGGCAGCCTGATCGCGCTGGCGCCGCTGCTCGTGCTGTTCGTCGTGTTCCAGCGCTTCATCGTCCGCTCGGTCGCCGTTACCGGGCTCAAGTGATCCGGAGGTACCCATGTCTTTGTCCAGGAGGACATTTCTGATCGGCGCCGGCAGTGTGCTGACGCTGGCCGGCTGCGGCTCGTCGGACAAAGCGAGCAGCGGCGGCAAGGTCGAGCTCGTGTACCGGCTCTGGGACGAGCAGCAGGAGGTCGGCTACAAGGCGGTGTTCGCGGAGTTCACCAAGGAGAACCCGGACATCACGATCCGGATGGAAGTGCTGCCGTGGGACCAGTACTGGACCAAGCTGACCACCGAACTGGCCAGCGGCAAGGCGCCGGACGTGTTCTGGCTGACCGTCGACTACTTCCCGGACTTCGCCGGCAAGGGGGTGCTCGCGCCGCTCGACGACCTGATCTCGAAGGCCGGGCTGAAGCTCGACGCGTACCACCCGAACGTCGTGCAGTCGTACAAGTTCGAGGACAAGCAACTGGGGATGCCGAAGGACATGGGCATCGTCGGGCTGCTGTACAACAAGACGCTGGTCGCGAAGGCCGGGATCACCATGCCTGCCGAGCTGACCTGGGCACCGGATGGCTCCGGCAGCTTCCTGGAGATCGCGCGCAAGCTGACCGTCGGCGACAAGCAGTGGGGGTTCTGTTCCTGGAACCACAGCCAGACCCAGTGGCTGAACTGGATCGCGTCGAACGGCGGTCACGCGATGGACAAGCCGTACGGCACGTTCGACTTCAGCGGCGACAAGTCCGTCGAGGCGCTGCAGTTCGCCCGGGACCTGGTGTTCAAGTGGAAGGTGTCGCCGGACGGCACCCGGACGAACCCGCCGACCGGGCAGGCGACCGAGATGTTCTACCGCGGCGAGGTGGCGATGTTCCCGGCGAACAACGCGCTGCTGCCGTTCGCGCTGCCCGAGGTGAAGTTCCCGATCGGCGTCACCTCGATGCCCGCCGGGCCGGCCGGACGTACGGTCGTGATCAACGGCCTGGCCGAGGCGATGTTCGCGAAGACCAAGCACCCCGACCAGGCCGGCAAGCTGGTCACGTTCCTCGGCTCCGAGAAGGCCCAGCGGCTGATGGGCGACGCCGGCTACATCATCCCGGCTCTGAACGACGCCGGCGCCGGGTACAAGGCGTACTGGAAGAAGAAGGACATCGACGTACAGCCCTTCCTCGCCTCCGCCGCCGGCAACACCGTCAACCTCCCGATCGCCGACGGCTGGACCGCCAAGTCTCCCGAAATCGACAAGACCGTCAACGACCTGTACCTGAACAAGGTCCCGGTCACCGACATCGCCGCTTCCATGGACAAGATTGGCAACGGGAAATGAAGGAACTGACCGATTCGTACGACGACGTGCTGGACGCCGGCGTACTACGTTCGCGACTGGCGGCCGACGGCTATCTGTTCTTCCGCGGGCTGCTGCCGGTGGACGTGGTCGGGGATGTGCACGATCAGTTGGCGCGGATTCTGTACGACAGTGACTGGTTGGACCCGGACGCGGATCCGTTGCAGCTGGTCGCCTCGGGGCGGGCGGTGGAGGAAGGGTCGGCCGGGTTCTTCGGGGCGTATACGGCGATCCAGAGCACCGAGGCGTTTCACCAGCTCGCCGTACGGCCGGAGCTGCTGGCGCTGGCGGCGCGGTTGCTCGGGGAGGAGGCGTTCGCGCATCCGGCACACATCTGCCGGATCGCGCCGCCGTCACCCGGGGCGAACCCGACGCCGATCCACCAGGACTACCGGTTCATCCAGGGCTGTGTGGACACGCTCACGACGTGGCTCCCGCTGAGCGAGGCACCACCGGAGATCGGCGGGCTGCGGGTGTTCGCCGGGTCGCCGCGGCTCGGCGTACTGCCGGTGAAGGCGTCGGACGGGCCCGGGATGATGCGCGCGGAGGCGGACGAGAACCACCCGGAGTGGCGCACGACGTCGTACCGTCCCGGCGACGTCCTGCTCTTCGGCAGCCTCACCGTCCACGGCGCCATGCCGAACCGCACGAACCGCCTCCGCCTGTCCGCCGACTTCCGCTACCAGGCCCGAACCGCCCCCATGGCCCGAGACCTCCTCGGCACCGGCAAACCCCACTACCACCCCGACGTCCCCGACTTCCCCACCCTCACCCGCGGTTGGACCTCAACCACCTCCGTCGAGATCCCCGCCGACGTGAATCTCGTCGACCGCTGGGACCCGCGCGTGGACGACGTACCGACGCCACCGTCCCGCTTCGCCTACATCTAACCGAGCTGGCCCGCCCCTCCCCGATTCCGAGGAGGGCGGCGCCTGATCCCGCGCCGTTCATGCGGGCCCCGGCCCGGGTCCCCCGTGAGGATGCTGCGTCCGGTGGTTGATCCTGCGCCGGGGACACACCTGGTTCGCGTGCGTACTCCGGCGGTCGTGCGAGCACCCCCGCCACGGAACCGCACGGGCCGAAGACCCCAAAAGACAGCCGCCGCGAAGCGGTGTCCTTTGCGACAGCACGCTCGGTGCGGGGTGCTTTCTGGTTTATGGGGTGATGACGATTTTGCCGCGGGCGTGGCCGGATTCGCTGAGGGCTTGGGCCTTGGCGGCTTCGGTGAGGGGGAAGGTGGCGGCGATGCGGATGGTGAGGTGGCCGGCCGCGGCGGACTCGAGTTGGGTGGTCAGGGCGGCGCGGACCTCGTCGGGGGTGCCGGTGCCGCCGGAGGAGGTTTGGATGCCGAGGTCGGCGGCGGCGAAGTCGGCGATCGTGATGATGCGGTCGGTGCCGCCGCGGAGCTCGATCGACTCCTGAAGACCGCCCTTGCCAGCAGTATCGAACACAGCGTCGACACCCTGAGGCGCTGCCGCGCGCACCCGCTCCACGAGGCCGTCACCGTACTCCACCGGCACCGCCCCGATCTCGCGCAGATAGTCGTGGTTCGCCGCGGACGCCGTACCGATCACAGTGAGACCAGCAGCGGCAGCCAGCTGTACGGAGACCGACCCGACCGCACCGGCGGCGCCGTGGATCAGGATCGTCTCGCCGGACTTAACAGCAAGCAGATCGAGCACCCGCTGCGCCGTCTCGCCCGCCACCGGTACGCCGACGGCCTCATCCCAACTCAGGCCCGCGGGCTTGCGCGTCACGTTCCCACCGAGCGCGAACTCCGCGTACGCGCCACCCGCCGACCAGCCCACGACCTCGTCCCCGACCGCGAACGCCGCCCCCTCACCGGCCTCGTCCACCACCCCGGCCACCTCGAACCCGGGAATCGCCGGGAACTCCACCGGCGCGAACGCCTTGGTGAACCCGCGCCGGATCTTGGTGTCGTACGGATTCACCCCCGCCGCGTGCACCTTGATCCGCACCTGCCCCGCCCCGGCGTGCGGCTCCGGCACGTCGCGTACCTCGAGCACCTCAGGACCGCCGTACTCCTCGAACTCCACCGCACGCATCCGAACCGCCTCCAAGAAATGGTTGTTGCTACAAGAAAAGCCGACGCCGCCGCCCGGCATTCCCGGACGGCGGCGCCAGTTCTGTTGCAATCAGCTCTCTTCGAGGCGCGGGAACAGCGGGTCGCCCTTCGTGAGCGTCGCCCCGGCCGGGAGCTGGCCCCAGGTGCCGGCGTCCTGCACCCGCTGGTCGGCGAGCGCGCCGAGCTTCTCCTCCGCGCCGAGCAGCGCCCACAGCTTCGCGGACGACTTCGGCATCGTCGGGTTGTGCAGTACGGCGACCGCCCGCAGTACCTCGGCCGCCGAGTACAGGATCGTCGCGAGCCGGGCCCGCCGGGACTCGTCCTTGGCGACCTTCCACGGCTCCTGCTCGGTGACGTACCCGTTGACCGCGCCAACCAGTTCGTTGATCGCGGCGAGCGCGTCCTGGAACGCGAGCGTGTCCAGCGCCTTGTCCGCGGTCGCGACGGTCTGCGCGAGCTTGTCCGCCAGCGCCTGCTCGGCCGGCCCGTGGTCGGTCGGCTCGGGCAGCACGCCGTCGAAGTACTTGCCGACCATGGCCGCGATCCGGCTGGCCAGGTTGCCGAGGCCGTTCGCGAGCTCGGAGGTGTAGACCGCGCTCAGGTGCTCCCACGAGAACGAGCCGTCCGACCCGAACTGGATCGTGCGCAGGAAGTAGTACCGGAAGGCGTCCGAGCCGAAGTGGTCGGTGATCTCGTGCGGCGCGATCGCGGTCAGCTTCGACTTGCTCATCTTCTCGCCGCCGACCAGCAGCCAGCCGTGCGCGAAGACCTGACGCGGTACGGCGACCTCGGCGGCCATCAGCATCGCCGGCCAGATCACCGCGTGGAACCGGAGGATGTCCTTACCGACCAGATGTACGTCGACCGGCCACAGCTCCTCGAACCGCTCCGGATCCGTGCCGTAGCCCGCGGCCGTCACGTAGTTGAGCAGCGCGTCGATCCACACGTACAGGACGTGGTCCTCGTCCCACGGCACCGGAATACCCCAGTCGAACGTCGACCGGGTGATCGACAGGTCCTGCAGCCCCTGCTTGACGAACGCGATCACCTCGTTGCGCGCGCTCGACGGCGCCACGAAGTCGGGCTGCGATTCGTACAGCTCGAGCAGCCGGTCGGCGTACGCCGAGAGCCGGAAGAAGTAGTTCGTCTCCGAGACCGTCTCCAGCTCGGTGCCGTGGATCATGCACCGCTGCGTGCCGTCCTCGTCGGTCCGGATGTCCGCGGGCAGCTTGAACTCCTCGCAGCCCACGCAGTACAGGCCCTCGTACTCGCCCTTGTAGACGTCGCCCTTGTCGTACAGCTTCTGCCAGAACTCGCGGACCCGCTCGGTGTGCCGCTGCTCGGTCGTCCGGATGAAGTCGTCGTACGCGATGTCGACGTCCACCCAGGCCGGCTTCCAGGCCTCCTCGACGAGCTTGTCGGTCCACTCCTTCGGGGTCATGCCCTGGGCCTGCGCGCTGCGCATCACCTTCTCGCCGTGCTCGTCGGTACCGGTCAGGTACCACTTGCGCTCGCCGCGCTGCGCGTGCCAGCGGGTCAGGACGTCCCCGGCCACCGTCGTGTACGCGCTGCCGATGTGCGGCGCGGCCGTGACGTAGTAGATCGGGGTGGTGACGTAATAGGCCTTCTCGGACATGCCTTAAAGAGTAGTGCCCCGGTTAACCGGGTTTTCGCGCGGCCAGTACGGCGTCGTACACGGTCCGTTTCGGCACGTTGAAGCGCTTCGCGACGTCGGCGATCGCCTGCTTACGCGGCGTACCGGCCTCTTCGTCGACCGCGACCTCGCGGGCGAGGTCCTCCGGCGTCATCATCTTGTCCGGGTCCGCGCCCGAGACGACGACCGTGATCTCGCCCCGGACCCCCTCTGCCGACCACGTGACCAGCTCGTCGAGGCGTCCCCGCTTGACCTCCTCGTACGTCTTCGTCAGCTCCCGGCACACCGCCGTACGGCGATCCGCCCCGAACGCCTCGGCCATCGCCTCGAGCGACGCGTTCAGCCGGTGCGGCGCCTCGAAGAACACCATCGTCCGCGGCTCGTCCCGCAACTCCGCGAGCCGACGCCCGCGCTCCCCCGGCTTCCGCGGCAGGAACCCCTCGAACGTGAACCGGTCAACCGGCAGACCACTCAACGCCAGCGCCGTCAGCACCGCCGACGGCCCCGGTACCGCGGTCACGACCACGCCGGCGTCGATCGCCGCCGCGACCAGCCGGTACCCCGGATCCGACACGCTCGGCATTCCCGCGTCCGTCACCACCACCACGGTCTGCCCGTCCACGAGCGCCTGCAGCAACTCCGGAGTCCGCTCCCGCTCGTTCCCCTCGAAGTAACTGACCACCCGCCCGCTCAGCTGAATCCCCAGCTCGGACGTCAGCCGCCGCAGCCGCCGCGTGTCCTCCGCCGCCACCACCTCGGCCCCGGAAAGCACCCTCCCCAACCGCGGCGAAGCATCCGAAACGTCCCCGATAGGAGTCCCCGCAAGAACCAATCGCCCGGTCATCGGCCCATCATCCCAGCCGTTCCGGGCGACACGGGGAGGCGGGCGGACCGGGGGGTCCGTAGCATGGCGGGCGTGGCTGCTGTGATCGAGGACGGGACTGTCCGGCGGAGCGAGGCGGATGACGAGCATGAGCTGCTCGGGCGGGACGTGCTCGGTGGGCGGTTGCCACCGTTGAAACAGCGGCTCTACCCGGCGATGCCGCGGGACTTCGACGGTGGCTGGATCGCCACGCTGGCGATCACGCTGATGGCCGGCATCCTGCGGTTCTGGCACCTGAGTACGCCGGTGAAGTTTGTCTTCGACGAGACGTACTACGCCAAGGACGCGTTCAGCCTGCTCAAGTACGGGTACGCGCGGCAGTTCATCGACCAGCCGGAGGGTGCCGCCGACAAGGCGATCCTGGCCGGCAACCTGGACGTCTTCAAGCCCACCCCGAGCCTGGTCGTGCACCCCGAGGTCGGCAAGTGGATGATCGCCGCCGGTGAGCAGCTGTTCGGGATGAACACGTTCGGCTGGCGGTTCATGCCGGCGCTGTTCGGCACGCTCACCGTGCTGCTGCTGATCCGGACCGTCCGCCGGATGACCCGGTCCACGCTGATCGGCGCGATCGCCGGCCTGCTGCTCGCGGTCGACGGGCTGCACTTCGTGATGTCCCGGGTCGCGCTGCTCGACATCTTCCTGGCGTTCTGGCTGGTCGCGGCCACCTCCTGCCTGATCTGCGACCGCGACTGGACCCGCCGCCGGCACGCCGAGACGCTGGACAAGCCGGTCGAGGACGGCGGCCGCCGTACGGTCGGCCGCTGGCTGCTGGTCCGGCCGTGGCGGATCGCGGCCGGTGTCTGCTTCGGCCTCGCCTGCGGCACCAAGTGGTCCGCGATCTGGACGCTGGCCGCGTTCGGCGTCCTGGTGTTCGCCTGGGACGTCGGCGCCCGGCGCGCGCTCGGCGTCCGGTTCGCGTTCGTGAAGTCCGCGCTGGTGGACGGCATACCGGCGTTCGTCAGCCTGGTGCTGGTGGCCGGCGTCACGTACACGGCGACCTGGACCGGCTGGCTGCTGCACGACAACTCGTACGACCACAACTGGGCGGCCAGCAACCCGGCGCACGGCATCATGAAGGTGGTGCCGGACGACTTCCGGTCACTGCTCGAGTACCACAAAGAGGTCTACGCGTTCCACACCGGCGACTACATCAAGCACGCCACCCACCCGTACCAGTCGAACCCGGCGGGCTGGCCGATCATCGCGCGGCCGATCGGGTTCGACGCGGTCAACGACATCAAGCCCGGTACGCCGGGGTGCAACGTCCCGGCCGGTCAGACGTGTCTGCAGGTGATCTCTGCCCTCGGTACGCCGCTGTTGTGGTGGGGCGGTGCGCTGGCGCTGATCGCCGCGCTGGTGCTGTGGGTCAGTACCCGCGACTGGCGGTTCGGCGTGGCGATCGTCGGGTTCGTGACGTGCTGGGTGCCGTGGTTCGCGTACGACCAGAGACCGATCTTCTTCTTCTACGCGGTGACGATGATCCCGTTCACCGTGATGGCGCTGGCGCTGATCCTCGGGAAGGTCCTCGGCCCGGCCCGGACCGTGCTGAGGACCGGGCTCAGTACGGCGACCCCGCGGCGGCTGATCGGCACCGCGGTGGTCGGCGCCTTCGTCGTACTCGTGGTCCTGAACTTCGCCTACATCTGGCCGATCCTGACCGACCAGGTGCTCCCGCATCAGGACTGGCTCAGCCGGATGTGGTTCAAGTCCTGGATCTGACCGCGTAGTCCACGTTCCCGAACGGCCACCTCGTGGCCAGCCAGCCGGACACGGCGTCGTACAAGGCGACATCCAGCTCCGCCCGGTCCGCGCTCACCCAGGAACGTACGTCGGTGACGGCCGGATCCTTGCGCGACGGGTAGATGTACACACAGCCGATCACGTCGCCGTCGGTCTCGACGACCGTGTACGTGAACCCGCGCCGCGCGACGAAGTCGTCCGCGTGCCGCTGGAGATCGCCGAGGTTGGCCTCCGGGGACATGCCTTCGGCCGGCGGCCAGCTGCCGCCGAAACCGGGCGTCGATCGGATGTGCGCGATGCTGCTGGTCCAGGCGGCGTAGTCCGGCGCGTTGTGCTCGGGACCCAGCGGTTCCAGCCGGAATCGCGGGGTGATCAGCTCACGGGGTACGTCGAAGTCGGCTGGAACGAAATCGGCCATGACCGCAGGCTACGAGGACTGCCCGCGAACCGCACTCGGATTTGTTCAGTGCAGTTCGTGGCGGTTGTGGTGCCGCTTGCGGTGGCGCTTCGCGGACGACTGACCGCCGACGCCGCCGAACAGCGCGACACCCTTGATCACCACGGTCGGCGCGTTCGGGTCCGGGTGCTCGGACCCCTGCGCGGCGAACCCGCCGAAGATCCCGATCCCCTCGTTACGCACGGTCACGCCCTCGGGCACGGTGATGTCGATGCCGCCGAACACCGCGACCGCGTAGATCGTCACCTCGCGGCCCTCGAACACCGCGTCCGTCATGTCCAGGTCGTGCCCGCCGAACACCGCGAGCGCGTTGGTACGGCGCTTCACCCGCCAGCGGCCCTTCCGTTCGCCGCCGCCGAAGATCGCGACCAGCTGGTCCACGCTCGCGGCCGGGTCGGCCGGCTCCTCGATCGGGACCAGGCTGGTCGAGGCGGCCGGGGCCGGCTGCGCGATCGGCGCCGCCTGCCCCGGGACGACCAGGTCCCGGGTGATCGGCTCGAGCTCGCCGAGGGTCTTCGCCTGCAGCGCCTGCTCCAGCCGGTCGGCATGCTCGTCCTGCGTCAACCGCCCCGACATCAGGGCGTCCCGGAGTACGTCGACGACCTGGTCGCGGTCGATGTCGGACGCCCGCAGATGTGCGTGCGGATGCGGGTTGTCGGGCAGGTTCTCCATAAAACTGAACGATATATCGAGAACGGCCCAGTAGAACCCCCGTGACAACCCTGAACCGGCCCCTGAGATCTCGTGGGTCCACCCACGAGCTGCCGGGTTGGCACCCGAGATCCGGTGGGCGAACCCTGCAGCTCGTGGGCTGACCCACCAAACGCGTCGCGAGATGCGTGGCAGCACGCGAGCGGGCGGCGGCGCGGGGTGGGGTGGGGTGGAGCCCGAGCGGGCGGGCGCGGGGC
>NZ_DASRVN010000340.1:0-2017 GCF_035655035.1 Kribbella sp.
CGAGGAGATCGCCGAGCTCGGGCCGGGCGACATCGCCGGCGAGGTCGCGGTCCGGAAGAACACGTTGCGGACGGCAACCGTCACGGCGAAGTCGCGGCTGCAGCTGCTGCACTTCACCCGGGAGAAGTTCGACGACCTGACCCGGCGGCTGCCCGCCTTCCGGGACGCCATCGACGCCACCATTGCCGAGCGCCGCGGTGGCTCCTGACCCCGACCTCGCCGGAGTGCAGCGCGAGTTCGAGCGCACCCTGCTCGGCGGCGAGCGGAAGTTCACCCGGGTCCAGGTGTCCGAGCGGGCCGGGATCTCCACCGAGCGCGCCGAGCGGATGTGGCACGCGCTCGGGTTCGCGACCGTACCGGACGACGAGGTGGCGTTCACCGACGACGACGTCGAGGCGCTGCGGCTGGTCGCGGCGCTCGAGGACGACGGCTTCATCGAGCCCGAGATGGAGTCGTCGCTCGCCCGCAAACTCGGCCAGACCCAGTCCCGGCTGTCGTCCTGGCAGTCGGCGATGTTCCTGGAGTTCCTCGGCGGTTCGAAGCTGTCCGGGGAGGAGTCGATCGAGGTCGCCGGCCTGTTGCTGCCCGCGATGGAGCGGCTGCAGACGTACGTCTGGCGCCGGCATCTGGCCGCGGCCGCCGGACGGGCGATCGCCGGATCGGACGAGCTCGCCCGCGGTGTCCGGGCGGTCGGGTTCGCGGACATCGTCAGCTACACCCGGCTGACCCGGCGGCTGACCGAGGCCGAGCTCGGCGAGCTGATCGAGCGGTTCGAGGGCACCGCCGCGGACGTCGTCGCGCTGAACGGCGGCCGGGTGATCAAGTCGATCGGCGACGAGGTCCTGTTCGTCACCGACACCGCCGCGCAGGCCGCCGCGGTCGCGCTGGCGCTGCAGGAGGCGGTGACCGCGGACCCGGACCTGCCCGAGCTGCGGATCGGGCTCGCGTACGGGACGATCCTGATCCGGCTCGGCGACGTGTACGGCGAGGTGGTCAATTTGGCCGCCCGGCTGACCACCGAGTGCAAGCCCGGCCGGGTGCTCGCGGACCGGGAGCTCGCCGCCGCGCTGGACGGCCACACGGCGTACACGATCCACCGCCTGCGCCGGGTCGCGGTCCGCGGCTACCGGCATCTGGTGCCGTACGCGATCCAGCGAGCGGAATGACATACGGTGTGACCCGTGCGGGAGATCAGGACGCCGGCCGAGCTGGAGCTGGCGAGTAGGGGCGACTCGATCGCCGGATGGGCAGCTCAGGGATTCACCACCGGGGCGCGGGCCTGGACCGCGGGATCCGCGGTCGTCGTCGCGGCACCGAACGTGTCGAAACATGACCGCCTCGCGGTCGTCGGACCGGTCGGGGAGGCGGTCCGGCTGGCGGCCGTCGTACTCGCCGAGGTCGGGCCGTCGTTCCGGCCGTTCGGCGACGAGGAGCTGATCCGCGAAATGGCGGAGCACCTGCCGGGGCTGGAGTTCGCGGCCGCGTTCGGCTGGATGGACACCGACCGGGTGCCGGACGTGACCACGACCGCGGCCTGGCTGGACGGGGACGCCGGCGTGGAGGCGTTGCTGCGCGCGGCGTCGCCGTCGTCGTACGCGTGGCCCGGGCATCCCGGAGTACGGCGCTGGGCCGCAGTGACCGGCGACGACGGTGCTCTGCTGAGCGTCGCTGCGGACGCGTGGAGTGCACCCGGGGTCGGGTTCCTGGCCGGGGTCGCGACGCATCCTGTTGCCCGGGGCAAGGGATTGTCCGGGCAGGTGTGCGGGTTCGTGACCGCCGAGCTGGTGAAGCGGCACGGGCGGGTCGCGCTGATGGTGGACGGCGACAACGCGGCCGCGATCGCGGTGTACCGGCGGCTCGGGTACAGCTACCGCCGGGTGGCGGCGGCCGGGCCTAGCGCGTAGGTTTCACCGTCCGCGGGGGCGTCGGTGTCGGCGTCGGCTTGGGGGTCGGGGTCGGGGTCGTGGCCGGTGCGGGCGGTGGGGCGAACGGGGCCTTCGTGGTGTCCTTGCAGTTC
>NZ_DASRVN010000341.1:0-4541 GCF_035655035.1 Kribbella sp.
CCGATCCGGTCGGCCGCCTCGAGCGCGGCGTCCAGCGACTCGACCGCGCCGCGGCTCCACGGCGCGACCGGTACGCCGACCTCCTCGGCGATCAGCTTCGACCCGATCTTGTCGCCGAGCTTGCGCATCGCCTCGGCGGACGGTCCGATGAACGTGACGCCGATCCGCTCGCACAGCTCCGCGAACGCCGGATCCTCGGCGACGAAGCCCCAGCCGACCCAGGCGGCGTCCGCCCCGGACTCGGTGAGCGCACGCTCCAGTACCGCCAGGTCCAGGTACGGCCGGGCGGCCGCCGGGCCGAGCGGGTACGCGATGTCCGCGGACCGCACGAACGTGGCGGTGCGCTCGCCGTCGGTGAACAAGGCCACGGTCTCGATCGGGTCACCGCCCTCGGCGTTGACTTCCCGGACCGCGTTGATCAGCCGCATCGCGGCTTCTCCCCGGTTCACTATTGCGATACGCTTGAACATAGACCGCCTCCGTGTCTCACCCTGCGTCCGCCAACGGGATCACCGTTGCGGGCACAGGCTTTCAGGCTGCGCCTATTACCGTCGAGTCGGCCCCCTTCTCAGGCGTGTTCTCAGCTCTGCTAGAGCATGACCCCAGTGTGCGGAACACTGCCGCGCAGGAGGGGAAACCAGATGACTGAGGAACTGATCGCCCGGCTACGCACCGAAGTCGCCGGACCGGTACTGACACCCACCGACGAGGGGTACGCCGAGGAGCTGTCCGGCTTCAACCTCGCGGTGACGCACACCCCGGACGTCGTCGTCGGGCTGTCGTCCGAGGACGACGCCGTCGCCGTCGTACGAGCCGCGGCCGCCACCGGTACGCCGGTCCGCGTACTCGCCACCGGCCACGGCATCCCGAACCCGATCCAGGACGGCATCGTCGTGACCACGACCCGGATGACCGGGGCGACCGTGGACGCCGAGTCGCAGACCGCGCACATCAACGCCGGCAGCCGCTGGGCCGAGGTGGTCGCGGCCGCCGCACCGCACGGGCTCGCGCCGATCACCGGCGCGTCCGACGTGGTCGGCTGCATCGGGTACACGCTCGGCGGTGGCCTGGGCCCGCTGGCCCGGACGTACGGGTTCTCGTCCGACTGGGCGCGGAGCTTCCGGGTGGTGACTGCTACCGGCGCGGTGACTGCCGGCACGACCGAGAACGAGGACCTGTTCTGGGCGTTGCGCGGCGGCAAGGGCGGCTTCGGCATCGTCACCGCGATGGACTTCGCGCTGGTCGAGCTGAGCACGCTGTACGGCGGCTCGGTGTTCTTCGACGCCGAGCACGTCGCGCCGGTGTTCGGCACCTGGACCGAGTGGACCAAGTCGCTCCCCGAGGAGGCGAACTCGTCGGTCGTCGTCCTCCGGCTGCCGCCGCTCGAGTTCATCCCGGCACCGCTGCGCGGCAAGACCGTGCTGAGCGTCCGGTTCGCGTACGTCGGTGACGCCGCCGAGGGCAAGGGCCTGTTCCAGCCGATCCGGGACGCCGGTACGACGCTGATCGACGGCGTCGGCGAGATGGCCGCCGCCGACATCGCGCTGATCCACAACGACCCGAAGAACCCGACGCCGTCCTGGGACCGCGGGCTGCTGCTCGACGAACTGGACGCCGACTTCGTCGCGGCGTTCCTGGACGCGGTCGGCCCGGACCAGCAGCTGCCGCTGATCGCGGTCGAGATCCGGCACCTCGGCGGCGCGACCGAGCGCGACGTACCCGAAGGCAGCGCGGTCGGCGGACGCGGCGGCGCCTGCACGCTGGGGCTGATCGGCGTACCGGACCCGGGCCTGTTCGAAAAGGTGCTTCCGGCAACGGTCGACGGGATCCTGGACAAGCTGGCGCCGTGGGTGTGCGCGGAGACCACAGTGAACTTCGCCGGCGGGTTCGCGCTGCCCGGGTCGTACCAGGCGTCCTGGCCCGCGGACACGTTCGCCCGGCTGGCCGAGGTGCGTTCGGCGTACGACCCGGACGGCCTGTTCCCGTTCGGGCCTCAGTAGGGTTGACCAGGTGAAGCTTGCTGGGCGGATGGAACGGCTGGGCACGGAGTCGGCCTTCGAGGTGCTCGCGAAGGCGAAGGCGCTGGAGGCCCAGGGGCGCGAGATCGTGCACCTGGAGATCGGCGAGCCGGACTTCGACACCCCACCGCACGTGATCGCCGCCGCCCAGCAGGCGCTGGACGAGGGACATACGCACTACGTGCCGGCGCCCGGCATCCCCGAGCTGCGGGCCGCGGTCGCGGACTTCCTCGGCCGCACGAACCGGCTGCGTACCAGCCCGGACCGCGTGCTGATCACGCCCGGCGCGAAGCCGATCATGTTCTTCACCATCCTCGCGCTCTGCGAGGAGGGCGACGAGGTGCTGTATCCGGACCCGGGCTTCCCGATGTACGCGTCGATCGCGTCCTTCGCCGGAGCGACACCGGTCCCGGTCCCGCTGCGCGAGGAGAACGGGTTCGTCATCGATCCGGGTGAACTGCGCTCGCTGGTCACCGACCGGACCAAGCTGCTGATCCTCAACTCCCCGCACAACCCCTGCGGCAGCGCGTCGACCCCCGAGCAGCTCCAGGAGATCGCCGAGATCGCGATCGAGCACGACCTGGTCGTGCTGAGCGACGAGGTCTACTGGGCCCTCCGGTACGACGGCGCGCACCACAGCGTGCTCGACCTGGACGGCATGGCGGAGCGGACCGTCCTGCTCGACGGCTGGTCGAAGACGTTCGCGATGACCGGCTGGCGACTCGGGTACGGCGTGTTCCCGGAGCCGCTGGTCGAGCCGGTGACGCGGCTGATGATCAACTCGGTGTCGTGTACGTCGGCGTTCAGCCAGTACGCCGCGATCGCCGCCCTCGACGGCCCGTGGGACGACGTCGACCGGATGCGCGAGGCGTTCCGCGAACGGCGCGAGGTGATCGTGTCCGGGCTGAACGCCGTACCGGGCGTGTCCTGCGTGCAGCCCGGCGGCGCGTTCTACGCGTTCCCGAACATCACCGAGCTCGGCGTACCGGCGGCCACACTGTCCGATCGCCTGCTGGACGAGGCCGGCGTCGCGTGCCTGCCCGGCACCTCGTTCGGCGCGTACGGCGAAGGCCACCTGCGGTTCTCGTACGCGAACTCGGTCGGCAACATCCGCCGGGCGCTGGACGCCTTCACCGACCTCGTGGAGCGGTCATGAACCAGCACGGCCACACCCACCGGCTCGACCTGGACGACGCCTCGGTGCGGGAGTGGGACGCGGTCGTCGTCGGCGTGGACCCGGAGCGCGGGATCGTGCTCGACCGGTCCGCGTTCTACCCGGGCGGCGGCGGGCAGCCGCCGGACCAGGGCGTGCTGTTGTGGGGCGGTGTCCGGACCCGGATCGCCGGTACGGTCAAGGGCGACGACCTGTACCTGGTCCCGCACGAGGGCGACCCGGTGCCCGCTGCCGGTACGGCGGTCCGCGGGGCGCTCGACGACGAACGGCGTACCCGGCTGATGCGGACGCACTCCGGGCTGCACGTGCTGACCGGTGTGGTGTTCCGCGACTTCGGGGCGCTGGTCACCGGCGGGAACATGGAGCCGCTGTCGGCGCGGATGGACTTCGACCTGGCCGACGTACCGCCGGACTTCAAGGACCGGGTCGCCGAGGCGGTGAACGCCGAGATCCGCACCGACCGGCGGATCACGGTCAGCAATCTCCCGCGGGAGGAGGCGTTCGCGATCCCGGACATCATCCGGACCGCGACGAACCTGCTGCCGCCGGACATCGAGATCGTACGGATCGTCGACATCGCCGGGCTCGACACCCAGGCCGACGGCGGCACCCACGTCGCGTCCACCGCGCTGATCGGCCGGATGGACGTCGTGAAGATGGAGAGCAAAGGCAGGGGCTTCCGCCGGCTACGGGTGCGGATCAGTTAGTCGCGGGCCTTCAGTTCTTCGGCTTGGCGGCGGACCTCGGCCTGGGTGGCGCGTTCGCGCTCCAGCCAGGACGGGTTCTCGTCGCGGATCGCGTCGATCTCGTCGGAGGTCAGCGCGTCGGTGACACCCGCGCGGGCCAGGCCGCTGATCGAGACACCGAGCCGGGCGGCGACCACCGAGCGCGGGTGCGGGCCGTTCTTCCGCAGTTCGCGGAGCCACTCCGGCGGGTCGGACTGCAGGGCGTTCAGCTCGTCCCGGGAGACGACGCCGTCCTGGAACTCGGCCGGGGTGGCCGGCAGATACACGTCGAGCTTCTTCGCCGCCGTCGCCGGTTTCATCGTCTGGGTCTTACGCGCCGTCATACAGGCACCCTAACGACCACCCCGCCACGCTCGGCTGGGTGGGTCAGCACGGCCTCGCCGCGATCGGCGGTGCAGGTCGGAGCCGGGTAGCCCCGCTCGGCGGGGAGGGTCGGAGCCGTGTAGCCCCGCTCGGCGGGGAGGGCCGGGGCCGCGTAGCCCCGCTCGGCGGGGAGGGGCGGAGCCGTGTAGCCCCGCTCGGCGGGGAGGGCCGGGGCCGCGTAGCCCCGCTCGGCGGGGAGGGGCGGAGCCGGGTAGCCGCGCTCGGCGGGTGGGTCGGGAC
>NZ_DASRVN010000342.1:0-2300 GCF_035655035.1 Kribbella sp.
GTCAGGTAACGAAGAGTGTTTAGCTACTCACTCGTAGTGTGTGGATTCTTCACACCAGGGTGATGACATCGTGCACTACGCCAGCCCCTTCCCGGCGCCCAAGATGTTGCGGGCAACCACGGAAAGGGGGTCGGACAGTCATGCACGAGAGCTACGAGTTCTACTGCCTTGCGGATCGGCAGTTCTACGAGACGCCGGCCAACCGTGGTGCCGCGCACCCCGACTTCCCGGTCACCGGGCGGGCCTTGCCCGAGGACTGGCAGCACCTCCCCGGCGAGACCTGGATGCACTACGCGCCGGCCGACGTACGGCTCCCCCAGCAGGGCTGGAAGATCCACGTCTCCGCGCGTATGCAGGACGTCGAGCGGACCCTCGCGGCCATCTGGGAATACTGCGTCCCCCGCGGTATCGCGTTCAAGTTCCTGCGCAACGAGGCCGTCCTGGTGATGACGAACTCGAAGGCCGCTCCCCGCGGGTCGAGCGGCAAGCTGGTCACCGTCTACCCGACCGACGACGCGCAGCTCGAGCTGATCCTGAAGGAGCTCGACGACGTACTGCGCGGCGTCGAAGGCCCTTATATCCTGAGCGATCTGCGCTACGCCGAAGGCCCGCTGTTCGTCCGGTACGGCGCTTTCGTCAGCCGCTACTGCCTGTCCCCGACCGGTGAACGCGTGCTGGCGATCGAGGACGTGCACGGCAACCTCGTCCCGGACCACCGCGGCCCGACCTTCGTCACGCCGCCCTGGGTACAGCTTCCGGACTTCCTGCAGCCGCACCTGGACGCCCGCAACGCCGTCACCACCAACGACCTCGCCTACACGATCGACGGCGTCATCCAGTTCTCGAACGGCGGCGGCGTCTACCTCGGCCACCACAACGAGACCGGCGCCCGCGTCGTACTCAAGGAAGGCCGTCCGTACGCCGGGCTCGACCTGGCCGGGCGGGACGCCGTGGCGCGGATCGCCCACGAGCGGGACATCCTCGAGCAACTCGACGGCCTCGACGCGGTGCCGAGAACCCACGACTACCTGCAGCTCGGCGAGCACCACTTCCTGGTGCAGGAACACATCGACTCGGTGTCGCTGCAACGCGAGCTGGTCCGCCGGTATCCGCTGACGCATCCGGACGCGACCGAATCCCAGAAGGCCGACTACGCCGGCTGGGCGACCGGGATGATCGCCAAGGTCGGCGCGGCCGTCGGACAGCTGCACGAGCGCGGTGTGGTGTTCTGCGACCTGCACCCGGACAACCTGCTGCTCGACGTGAACGGCAAGCTCACGCTGATCGACTTCGAGGTCGCGACCAAGGCGGAGGACCATGCCCGTTCGACGCTGGCCCACCCCGGGTACGCCGCGCCGCAGGACCGCCAGGGCGTCGACGTCGACCGGTACGCGCTGGCCTGTATCGCGCTTGGCGTTTATGCGCCGCAGGCAACCATTCTGCTGAATCTCCATCCCGGCAAGGCGTTCCAGCTCGCGGACATGATCGCGGAGACCTTCCCGGTGCCGCGCGACACGCTCGACGACGCCGTCCGGACGATCGTCGGCACCACCACGACCAACGACCTCGAAGCGATCGCCCTCCCCGGCAAGGCCGAGTGGACCGACGTCCGCGCGGCCCTCACCAAGGCAATCGTCGCGAGCGCGACACCCGAACGCACCGATCGGTTGTTCCCCGGCGACATCGCGCAGTTCCGCGACGGCGGCGGGATCGACCTCGCGACCGGTGCGGCCGGTGTGCTGTACGCGCTCGCGAAGACCGGCGCCGGACGGTTCCCGGAGTACGACGACTGGCTCCGGAAGCGGGCGTTCGACACCGCGGCCGGGCCGGGGCTGTACGACGGCCTGCACGGCGTCGCGCACGTACTCGACGAGCTCGGGCACCGTCAGGACGCGCTGGACCTGGTGGAACGCACGCTCGCCGACGACTGGAGCACCCGCGAGCTCGGGCTGCGCTCCGGCCTGGCCGGCATCGGCCTGAACCTGCTGCACTTCGACACCGAGCCGGCGCTCCGCGCGCAGGCGGTCCGGGTCCTCGACCTGGTAGCCGATCGCCTCGAGGCCGACGTACCGGAGATCAGCGGCGGTCAGTACGCGCGGGCCGGCCTGATGTATGGGTCGTCCGGGCCGGCGCTGCTGTTCCTCGACGCATTCGAGCGGCTCGGCGACACCGGCCTGCTCGACCTCGCGGAGATCGCGCTCCGGCAGGACCTGAAGCGGACCGTGCTCACCGAGGACGGGATGCGCCAGGTCAACCAGGGCTGGCGGACCCTGCCGTACCTCGAAGAAGGCTCGGCCGGG
>NZ_DASRVN010000343.1:0-7046 GCF_035655035.1 Kribbella sp.
AGCATGGGCGGCTTCCCTCGTGATGGAATTGTCAATCCACGACGTTACGGCACCTGGCTGCCGCGGACCGGCGTGCTGGCGTGTCAGCCCTACGATGACTGGTATGCCGGACGACGAGACCCCAGGCCGGACGTACCGGAAGGCGGCCGCGCGGCGGGCGCAGATCCTCTCCCGGGCGATCGAACTGTTCGCCGAACGCGGGGTGGGTGCATCGCTGCGCGCGATCGGCGAGGCGATCGGGGTGTCGCACGCCGCCCTGCGGTACTACTTCGCGTCCCGTGACGAACTGCTGGTCGAGGTGTATCGCGAGCACGAGGTTCGCGAGCATCAGGAGCTGCCCGGAGACGCCTCCGCGGTGGCCGTGATGATCCGCAGCGCGGAGAGCAACCGGGCCATCCCGGGGCTGGTCGAGCTGTACGCGACGCTGACGACCGAGGCGCTGCAATCGGACCGGCATCCAGCGGCCCATCGGTTCGTCGTGGACCGCTTCCGAGCAGTCCGGGCCGAGCTCGCCGAGCGTATCCGGACCGCCCAACGCGACCAGAAGGTTGCCTCCGACATCGATCCGGTCGATGCGGCCGCGTTGGCCGTCGCCGCATCCGACGGACTGCAGCTGCAGTGGCTGCTCGAACCGGACGCCGTCGACGTCAGCCGCGTCCTGCGTTTGCTCGAACGCCTGCTACCGGGTGCGGCCGCGGATCACGACTTCGCCGCCGCCCCGGACGACGAGGCCGATGGCTGACGTTCGGCGCGCGCCATGATCGCCAGGCCGGCCGCGGCCAGCAGTGCATAGCTCGCCGGCGCGACGAACACGTGCGGCAGGCCGAGGGTCGCGATACCGATGCTGCCGGTCAGCCCGCCGAGTGCGGAGCTGATCGCGGTCGACGTCAGGAAGATCGCCGACGCGGTCGCCACCGCTTCCGGGAGCAGTCGCTGTGCTGCAAGGATCCCCAACGCGGCGAAGATCCCCCAGACGAAGCCCATCAGCACCTGACCGGCGAACATCCCGCCGGCCGACGCGATGCCGGCGAAACACAGATTGGCCGCGACCCCACACCCGGCTCCCACGACCATCACCCGCATCGTCCCGAAGCGCCGGGCGAGCAGCACACTCAGCGGCATCAGCACCAGTTCGACCAGCGGCTGGATGCCGATGACCGCACCGCTCACCACAGGTTCGAGCCGCAACTGGTACCGCATGTAGATCGGCAGATAGGCGTACTTGACCGACTCCCCGGCGTACACCAGGACGTACAGACCGGTGAACGCCAGCAGTGGCACCAGGCGCCGTACGCCGATTCGGTGTGCGGGCGCTCCGGCGGCGGCTCGATCGAGGATCGGCGTACGCAGGAAGCCGAGCGGGATCACCTGGCCGAGCGTGCAGAGCGCGGTCGCCAGCAGCAGCACTCGATAGCCGGCCTGGGCGGCGAGGAACGTTCCGAGTACCGGACCGATCACCCAGCCGGCCGTGAGCGCCATCCGGACCACTGCGACGACCGTGTCCCCGTTCGGGTCGTTCCGCCGGACGGTCTCGTCGCGGAGTGCGGCGAACAGTTGCGAGCCGGCCGCTCCGGCGAAACCGAGCACAACCGCCGAGATCACGAACGGCGTCCATACCTGTCGCGAGAACGCGATACCGGCCCAGCCCAGCCCGCCGAGCAGCGCGCAGGTGCGGAACAGGCCGAGGCGGTAGCCGCTCCGGTCTGACCGTGATCCGACCAGGTAGCCGGCGAGAGGTGCGGTCAGGTTGGTCAGGTAGAACAGGCCGGCGGTCGGCAGCGAGGCACCAAGCTCACGGACCAGGAACGAGGCGATCTGCGGTGCCGCCGCCGACATTCCGAGCCCGGACAGCAGCATCGCCATGGTCGCGCCCCGGTACAACGGGGTGGTCGCGACCAGCACGAGCACCGACGACCGCTCCGCGGCGGGTGCCGAGGTACCGCGCATGGGCAGACACCTTTCCTCCGGCCGGTCCGGCCTGGCGAGGAAGAATCTACCAGTGGAAGAATCTTTGTGGTTCAGGCCTCGCCGTCGTGGAGCTCCAGCTGGAGCTCCACGATCCAGTGGGTCTGGTTGTCGCCGTCAGCCTCCAGATACTGCTGCCGCCAGCACGCCGGACAGTGCTGACCACCCCAACGCCGGAGAGCGGCGTACGCGGTCGGCAGGCCGGACAGCGGACCTTGGTGGATCGTCGAGGCGACCGTCCTCGCCGGCAGTCGGTGGGTCTCCAGCCCCGGCACGGAGTTCGCGGGTACGACGTACCCGGCGACAACCTCGACCGTTGCCTCGTCGACGGATCGCAGCCGGGCGACCGGAGCGGTACGGTCCGCGCCGGCGGCGTCCATCCGTTCGATCACCTCATCGAACAGCGCTTCCACGTCCACGAGGTCGCCCGGCGTCGTGGTGGACAGTGCGGCGACCGTCACCGCGTCCAGGTACTTGATCTCTACGTTCGGGTTCATCCGATCCTCCTCGATCAGCCGGAGCCTCGCCGTCACCCGATCGAGCGCATGCCGGTCGTGCCTCACGCGGCGCTCGAGCTCGGCCTCGCGCAGCCGCAGCATCCCGCGGAGCTCCTCGACCCCCACACCTTCGCCGAGCAATGCGCCGACTTCATCCAGCCCGAACCCCAGGCCCTTCAGCGCAACCAACCGGTGCAGCCGCCCGAGCTGGCTCTCGTCGTACGAGCGGCGCCCGTTCGCCGCCGTGTGGGCAGGGACGAGCAGACCGATCCGGTCGTAGTGCCGGAGCATGCGGGCGCTCACGCCGCCGAGACGGGCGAACTCTCCGATCTCCATCATCACGCCTCGGACTCTGCCACCTGACACCGTGTCAACTGCAAGAGGAACGGCAGGCAACAGTCAGCTGCCGGCCAGGTGCCGGGCCCGCGCGGACCGCCGCCCGGCGACCAGCCATGCCACGCCAAGACCGATCATGACGGTTCCCCCGAGCGCGATCGCTCCGGCCGCGAAGCCGGACACGTTCGGGTACGCCGCGAACTCCTCCGCATCGGCCACCGCCAGCAACCGCCCCGGATCGTCACGCTTGTACACGACGGGCAGCGGAGCCGCGTACCGCGTTCCGGCGTTCGGCGCGTGCTCGCCGACGTCATTCCCCTCCGCGTCCCCCACGTTGTCCGACAGCGACAACCGCCGGCCGTCGAACACCACGTCCACAGTGTTGAGGTAGTCACCACTCCGGCCCGTCGTCACATGCACCACGACATCGGTAGCCACCGTTCGGGTGCCACTGGCAAGAAGATCCCGCCCAACAGCCCGCCGCTGATGGTCGTCGACGATCGAGACGACGCCGAACACGACGGCGATCACCGCGAAGACACCGAGCCCCGAGACCCAACGCGCGACAGCATCCACCGGCGGATCCTCTC
Organism: Kribbella sp.; assembly: GCF_035655035.1. Classification (GTDB taxonomy): domain Bacteria; phylum Actinomycetota; class Actinomycetes; order Propionibacteriales; family Kribbellaceae; genus Kribbella. Next base: position 3,389 of record NZ_DASRVN010000343.1, read on the forward strand.
TCCTCGTGCACACCATCGGCACGCGGCCGGTCGGCGTTACTGGCAACGAATTGTCCATCGGTCCGGGTAGGGTCCTGCGGGTGGATGTTGGGGAGCGGATTCAGGAGTTGGCGGGGCGGGTCGTCGAGCTGCGGGACGCCTATTACCGCGGTACGCCGGTGGTCGCGGACGCGGAGTACGACGCGGTCGAGGACGAGCTGCGAGGGCTGATCGACAGCCATCCGGAGCTGGCGCCGGATCCGAATCCGTTGGAGCAGGTGGGGACGCCGACGGTGCTGCATGCGCCGGTGCGGCACTCGCGGCCGATGTTGTCGCTGGAGAAGGCGACCCGGCCGGAGCAGGTGGAGGCGTTCTTCGCGCGCTTCCCGGGGCAGCCGGTGGTCGTGATGCCGAAGCTGGACGGGCTCTCGCTCGCGCTCGTGTACGAGAACGGTCAGCTCGCCCGCGCGGTGACCCGCGGCGACGGGACCACCGGTGACGACGTGACACCGCTGGTGCGCGCGCTCGCGGACGGTGTCCCGGACCGCCTCGACGTACCCGACCGGATCGAGGTCCGCGGCGAGGCCGTCATGCTGCGCTCGACGTTCGCCGCGTACAACGCCGCGCACCCGGACAAGCCGCTGATCAACCCGCGGAACGCGGCCGCCGGCACGCTCCGGGCGAAGGACGCCGCGACGGTCGCCGAACGGCGCCTGCAGTTCCTCGCGTTCGACCTGCTCACCGAGCGGGAGAGCACCGACGCCGACCTCGAGCGGGCGCTGCAGACGATGGGCTTCACCGTCGCCGGCATGCGGCACTGCGCGGACGCGGCCGCGGCGCAGCAGGCGATCACCGCGATCGAGCAGCAGCGCAACGAGCTCGACTACGACCTCGACGGCGCCGTACTGCGGCTCGCCGACCGGGGCGCGTTCGCCGCCGCCGGCACCCGGTCCAGCTCGCCCCGCGGCGCGCTGGCGTACAAGTTCGCCGCCGAGGAGAAGACCACGCTGCTCCTCGACGTGGTCTGGGACGTCGGCAAGATCGGCAAGGTCGCGCCGGTCGCCTGGCTCGAGCCGGTGTTCGTCGGCGGTACGACGGTGACCCGCGCGACGCTCGCGAACCAGGAGGTGATCCGGGCCCGCGACATCAAGATCGGCGACACGGTCCTGGTCCGGCGGGCCGGTGACGTGATCCCGTTCGTGGCCGGCGTACTCGACGCCTCGAAGCGCACCGGCGCCGAGCGTGACATCGAGCCGCCGGACGTCTGCCCGTCCTGCGCGCAGCCGCTGATCGAGCAGGGCAACAGCCGGGAGCTGTTCTGCACGAACGTCTCGTGCCCGGCACAGACCGTCCGCCGGCTGATCCACTGGGCGTCCCGCGCGGCCGCCGACATCGACGCGATCGGCGGGGTCTGGATCGAGCGGCTCTCGGACGCAGGCATCCTGGAGCACCCGTCGGACTTCTACCGGCTGACCGCCGAGCGGCTGCTGGAGTTCGACCGGATCGGCGAGGTGTCGGCGGCCCGGATGATCGAGTCGATCGACGGCAGCCGGCAGGTCGGTCTGCGCCGGGCACTGATCGGCCTGGCGATCCCGATGGCGTCGGAGGGTACGGCGGCCCGCCTGTGCCGCGCCGGGTTCGGCTCGCTGGAGGAGGTCGTGGACGCGGGCGAGGACGGGCTCGTCGCGGTCGAGGACATCGGCCCGAAGGTCGCCGCCTCGCTGATCGAGCACCTCACCCGGCTGCGCCCGGAGCTCGAACGGCTGCGCGCCGCCGGGGTGTCGCTCGACGTTCGCGAGGAGGACCTGCCGCCGGTGGTCGCGGCGGGCGCTCCGCTGGCCGGGAAGACGGTCGTCGTCACCGGCGCGATCAGCGATCCGCGCTCCGGCGAGAAGGTTCCGCGCCCGGCGTTCCAGCGCCTCTGCGAGAAGGCGGGCGCCACGATCGCCTCCTCGGTCTCGGCGAGCACCGACTTCCTGATCACCGGCGCCGACGTCGGCGCGGCCAAACTCACCAAGGCGGAGAAGCTCGGCGTCACGGTCGTCGACCAGTCCGAGATCTGGCAACAACTCCAGGACGCCGACCTGCTCCCCCGCTGAGCGACGCCGGGGAGGCTGTCCCCGGCGCCGTCAAGACTGCGCCGCACTCTCACCAGGGGAGACGCGGTCACGGTGCGGGAAGCTGCATGTACGCAGCGAATTCGAGCAGGGTCGACAAGCCGTGGGCCGCCGGGCGGCGGGTAGGCTCGGGAAAGACGAGAAGCGTGCCCGAGGGGGGACCGATCGTGAGCCAGTCCGCGACGCAGCCCGGAGTTCCGGAGTATCCCGACAACATCGACGCGGCCGTTCTGAAGATCGCCGGCGTGGTGGTGCTGGGGGCGATCATGTCGATCCTCGACATCACGGTCGTCAACGTGGCGCTGCCGACGTTCCAGGACGAATTCGGTACGCCGCAGAGCCCGGTGGCGTACTCGACGGTCGCGTGGACCGTGACGGCGTACACCTTGGCGCTCGCCACGGTGATCCCGCTGACCGGCTGGGCCGCGGACCGGTTCGGCACCAAGCGGCTCTACATGTCCGCGATCTTCCTGTTCACCGCCGGGTCGGCGCTGTGCGCGACCGCATCCAGCATCGACATGCTGATCGGCTTCCGGGTCCTGCAGGGGCTCGGCGGCGGCATGCTGATGCCGCTCGGGATGACGATCATGACCCGCGCCGCCGGCCCGCGCCGGATGGGCCGGCTGATGGCGATCCTCGGCGTACCGATGCTGCTCGGCCCGATCATGGGGCCGATCCTCGGCGGCTGGCTGATCCAGGTGGCGAGCTGGCACTGGATCTTCCTGATCAACGTGCCGCTCGGCGTGATCGCGCTGGTCTACGCGTGGCGCGCGCTGGAACGCGACCACCCGCACCGGTCGGAGTCGTTCGACTTCCTCGGCGTCGCGCTGATGTCGCCCGGTCTGGCGCTGTTCCTGTTCGGCGTCTCCTCGCTGCCCGCGGAGAACGGCGACTTCGGCGCGCCGCGGGTCTGGGTGTCGATGCTGGCCGGCGTCGTGCTGATGGTGGCGTTCGTCTTCCACTCGTTCCGGCCTGAGCATCCGCTGCTCGACCTGCGGCTGTTCCGGAACCGCAACCTCACGGTCTCGATCGTGACGATGTTCCTGTTCGGCGCGGCGTTCTTCGGCGGCCTGCTGCTGGTGCCGACGTACTACCAGCAGATCCGCGGCGAGTCGACGCTGCACGCGGGCCTGCTGGTCGCCCCGCAGGGCCTCGGCGCGATGATCACGATGCCGATCGCCGGCCGGCTGGTCGACAAGATCCCGATCGGCCGGATCGTCCCGTTCGGGATCACCGGGATCGTGATCGGCATGTTCGGGCTCACCCAGATCACCGCCACCACGCCGTACGGCGTGATCATCGCGATGCTGGTGGTGATGGGGCTCGGGATGGGTGGGACGATGATGCCGCTGTTCACCTCGGCGCTGCGCACCCTGGCCGGGCCGCAGGTCGCCCGCGGGTCGACGCTGCTGAACATCACTCAGCAGATCGCGTCGTCCTGCGGTGTCGCGACGATGTCGGTGATCCTCACCAACCACCTGAACAACTCGCCGGTGATCCCGGGCACGCAGAACATTCCCGGCCTGAACGGCGGGATCCGCGAGACGCAGGCCGCGATCCTG
>NZ_DASRVN010000344.1:0-2197 GCF_035655035.1 Kribbella sp.
CGGAACCCACTCGCCGACCCCGGGATCCTCGGTGTGAACGCCGGTGCCGCGGTGGCGGTCGTCGCGGCGATCGGGCTGTTCGGCATCCACAGCCTGACCGGGTACGTCTGGTTCGCGATGGGCGGGGCGCTGGTGGCCACGATGGGCGTCTACCTGGTCGGCGCGGTCGGCGGTACGACGCCCGTGAAGCTCGCGCTGGCCGGTGCGGCGATCTCCGCGCTGCTCGGCTCGATCACCTCGGCGGCGACGCTGCTCGATCTGTCGACGCTGAACGAGTACCGCTTCTGGGTGGTCGGCTCGTTGTCCCTGGCCGACGGCGGGATCGTCGTACAGGCTGTCCCGTTCGTTGCTGTCGGCATCGTTCTGGCGTTGATCCTCGGGAGATCGCTGAACCAGCTCGCGCTCGGTGACGAGCTGGCCTGGGCGCTCGGCACGCGGGTTGTCCTGGTCCGGGTCCTCGGCGGCGCGGCGGTCGTGGTGCTGGCCGGTACGGCGACCGCGATCGCGGGACCGATCGGCTTCCTCGGGCTCGCCGTACCGCATGTCGCGCGGTTGATCGTCGGGCCGGACCAGCGCCGGATCCTGCCGTGGTCGATGCTGCTCGCGCCGGTTGTCCTGCTGCTCGCCGATATCGCCGGCCGGGTGGTCGCGCGGCCGGCCGAGCTCCAGGTCGGGATCGTCACCGCGCTGATCGGGGCGCCGCTGTTCATCGCGCTGGTCCGGCGCCGACGACTGGCCGCGCTGTGAGGACGCCGACGACGGGCCTGCTGTGAAGACGCCGACGGCCGGTGGCGCTCTAAAGACGGGCGTGGTGGCGTCGGTGCTGACTGTCGTCGTGGGGGCGTACGCCCTGACCCGCGGCGACTACGGGCTGTCGATCGCCGAAGTACTGCGGACCTTGTCCGGGCACGGCACCTTGATCACGTACGACGTGGTGGTCGACAACCGGCTGCCGCGGGTACTGACCGGGATCGGCGTCGGCGCCGCGTTCGCGATCTCCGGAGCGATTTTCCAACGGCTGGCCCGGAACCCGCTGGTCAGCCCGGACCTGATCGGCATCAACGCCGGCGCCGCGCTGGCCGCCGTACTGATCATCACCGTGATCGGCAGCGGCTGGATCCCGCTCGGCGCGCTGATCGGATCGTTGCTCGCGGCAACCAGCGTCTACCTGCTGGCGTACCGGAACGGGGTCGCGGGGAACCGGCTGGTGCTGGTCGGGATCGGGGTGACGGCGATCGTCGGGTCGCTGACGGCGTACCTGTTGACGCTCGCGGACATCTACACGGCGAAGAGCGCGTCGATGTGGCTCGCCGGGAGCCTTGCGGGCCGGACGTGGACGCACGTCGTACTGATCGGGGTGACGCTCGCGGTCGGGGCGCCGGCGGCCGTGGTGCTGACCCGGCAGTTGCGGTTGCTGGAGCTCGGCGACGACGTGGCGCGGGCGCTGGGCGGACGGGTCGAGCTGGCACGTGGGGCGTTGATCGCGCTCGGGGTCGGGCTGGCCGCGTTCGCGACCGCGGCAGCCGGTCCCGTTGGTTTCGTGGCGCTTGTGGCGCCGCAACTGGCACGCCGGCTGGTCGCGCGGCCCGGGTTGCTGGTTCCGGGGGCGATCGGGGCGTTGCTGGTGGTCGCGTCGGATCTGCTGGCGCGGACGGTGGTGGCGCCGACCGTGCTACCGGTCGGGGTGGTGACTGCCTTCCTCGGTGCGCCGTACCTGCTGTTCCTGATCACCCGGAGGACTTGACCTTCGCGATCGTGGCGATCGCTTCGGTGATCTCGGTCGGGGTACGGGCGGCGTACCCAAGGACCAGGCCGGGCGCGTGCGGGAGTTGGCAGTGCCAGGACAGCGGGTGACACTTCACGCCCGCGTCCAGGGCGGCCGCGGCGAGCGCGACGTCGTCCGCCTCGTCGAAGGTGATGGTCAGGTGCAGCCCGGCGGCGGCGCCGTGGATGGTTGCCATCGGCAAGTGTGTGCGGATCGCGGTGACCATCGCGTCCCGGCGGGTGCGGTGCCGGCGGCGGAGCAGCCGGAGCTGGCGTTCGAGTTCGCCGGACTCCATCAGCTCCGCGAGGGTCAGCTGCGGGAGCGCCGCGTTGCCGAGGTCGGCCAGGCGCTTGCGGGCGATCACCTCGTGCTTGTACTGCGGGGGCGCGAGCATCCAGCCGATCCGCAGCGCGGGCGCGAGCAGCTTGGAGA
>NZ_DASRVN010000345.1:0-14328 GCF_035655035.1 Kribbella sp.
CAGCCGTTGTGGTCGATCATCTTCGCGCTGGTCTGGCAGTGGACGCCGTTCATGATGCTGATCCTGCTGGCCGGGCTGCAGAGCCGGCCGCTGGACGTCATCGAGGCGGCCGGGATCGACGGCGCGAACCAGTGGGAGATCTTCCGCTACATGACGCTCCCGCACCTGCGCCAGTACCTGGAGCTGTCCGCGCTGCTCGGGTCGATCTACGTCGTCCAGAACTTCGACGCGGTCTTCACGATCACCTCCGGCGGCCTCGGTACGGCGAACCTGCCGTACACGATCTACCAGACCTTCTACACCGCGCACGACTACGGACGGGCGTCCGCGGCCGGGGTGATCGTCGTCATCGGTACGATCGCGATCGCGACGTTCGCGCTCCGGTCGGTGTCCACGCTGTTCCGAGAGGAGACGGGCAAATGAGCGGCCAGGTCACAATGGTCAAAGGCCACTCGCGCCGTGGCGGTGGCTGGGCGCTGAGTGGGTTGGCGTGGATCGTCGGGATCCTGTTCGTGCTGCCGGTGCTGTGGATGTTGCTGACGTCCTTCCACTCCGAGGAGAACGCGGCGAAGAACCCGCCGGACCTCACCGCTCCGCTGACCCTGGACGGCTTCCGGTCGTTCTTCGCCATCGGCCCGTGGCCGTCGATCGCGAACTCACTCACCTCGAGCATCCTGTCGACGGTGCTGGTGATCCTGCTCGCGTTCCCGGCGGCGTACGCGCTGTCGATCCGGCCGGTTCGCAAGTGGACCGATGTGATGTTCTTCTTCCTGTCCACGAAGATGCTGCCGGTGGTGGCCGGGCTGCTGCCCATCTACCTGTTCGCGCAGTCGATCAAGTTCCTCGACAACATCTGGCTGCTGGTCATCCTCTACACCTCGATGAACCTGCCGATCGCGGTCTGGATGCTGCGCAGCTTCCTGTCCGAGGTTCCGGTCGAGATCCTCGAGGCAGCCTCGGTCGACGGAGCCTCGCTGAGCCGCACGCTGCGGTCCGTGGTCGCTCCGGTGGTCACGCCCGGGATCGCTTCGGTCGCACTGATCTGCTTCATCTTCAGCTGGAACGAGTTGCTGTTCGCCCGGGTCCTCACCGGCACCCGGGCGCAGACGGCTCCGGTGTTCTTGACCGGTTTCGTGACCAGTCAAGGATTGTTCCTCGCCAAGGTCTGTGCCGCGTCCATCGTGGTGTCGCTGCCCGTGCTGATCGCCGGGTTCGCCGCGCAGGACAAGCTCGTCCAGGGTCTGTCGCTGGGGGCGGTCAAGTGAAGCTGTCGTCAACCACTCTCGACGGCCTGGGGATCGTTGCCCCGAGCTACGACCGTACGGCGGTGACGCCGGGCATCGTGCACTTCGGCGTCGGCGGGTTCCACCGGGCTCATCAGGCGATGTACCTGGACCGGCTGATGTCGGACGGGAAGGCCCTCGACTGGGGGATCGTCGGTGTCGGTGTGCTGCCGAACGATCGGCGGATGGCGGAGGTGATGGCCGCCCAGGACTGCCTGTACACGTTGGTGATCAAGCATCCGGACGGGCAGCTGGAGCCGCGGGTGATCGGGTCGATCGTCGACTACCTGTTCGCGCCGGACTCGGCCGAGGCGGTGCTCGAGCGGATGACCGATCCGGCGACGCGGATCGTGTCGCTGACGATCACCGAGGGCGGGTACCACGTCAACCAGGTGACGGGGGAGCTGGACGCGTCCGATCCGGCGCTCGCGGCGGACCTTGTACCGGGAGCGACGCCGGGGAGCGCGTTCGGGTTCATCGTCGAGGCACTGCGCCGGCGGCGGGCGGCCGGCGTACCGCCGTTCACCGTGATGTCCTGCGACAACATCCCCGGCAACGGGCACGTGGCGCGGAAGATGATCTCGAGCTTCGCACGCCTGAAGGATCCTGCGACCGCGGAGTTCCTGGAGACCGAGGTCCGCTTCCCGAACTGCATGGTCGACCGGATCACGCCGGTCACCACGGACGCGGACCGGGCCGCGCTGGCCGAGCGGTTCGGGGTCGAGGACGGCTGGCCGGTGGTGTGCGAGCCGTTCACGCAGTGGGTGCTCGAGGACGACTTCGGCGGGGTGCGGCCGCCGTACGAGGATGTCGGCGTCCAGATCGTCGAGGACGTCGAGCCGTACGAGCTGATGAAGCTGCGGCTGCTGAACGCGTCGCACCAGGCGCTGTGCTACCTCGGCTTCCTGGCCGGCTACCGGTACGCGCACGAGGTGTGCCAGGACAAGCTGTTCGTCGACTTCCTGCTCGGCTACATGGACAACGAAGGTACGCCGACGTTGCCGCCGGTGCCGGGGGTGGACCTCGACCGGTACAAGCATCAGCTGATCGAGCGGTTCGCGAACCCCGAAGTACGGGACACGCTCGCGCGGTTGTGTGCGGAGAGCTCGGACCGGATCCCGAAGTGGTTGCTGCCGGTGGTCCGTGAGCAGCTGGCGGCCGGGCGGGAGATCAAGCGGTCGGTGCTCGTGGTCGCGTCCTGGGCGCGGTACGCCGAGGCTGTCGACGAGCAGGGGAACCCGATCGAGGTCGTGGACCGGTTGCGGGACAAGCTGGTCGAGCGTGCCCAGCACAACCGGGAGGATCCGCTGGTGTTCATCTCGGACCCGGACCTGTTCGGGGACCTGGCCTCCGACGAGCGCTTCGTGACGCAGTACCGGGCCGCGTTGCAGTCGCTCCACGAGATCGGCGCCCGCCGCACGCTGGAAGCACTCTAGTGTGGGGGCATGACTGAGCTGAGGTTGGTCGCCGGGGTGGACTGTTCCACCCAGGCGACCAAGGTTCTGGTGTGCGAGGCCGAGACCGGGGCGGTCGTCCGCGAAGGCCGGGCGCCGCATCCGGACGCGACCCAGGTGGATCCGGCCGAGTGGTGGAAGGCGTGGGAGTCCGCGTCCGACGGGCTGCTCGACGGTGTCCAGGCGATCGCCGTCGGCGGCCAGCAACACGGCATGGTGCTGCTGGACGAAGCCGGCGAGGTCGTGCACCCGGCAGTCCTCTGGAACGACACCAGCTCGGCCGACGCCACGACGGAACTGATCGCCGAACTCGGCGGCCCCGAGGCCTGGGCCGATGCGATCGGCTCGGTGCCGGTCCCGTCCTTCACGGTCACCAAGCTGCGCTGGATGCGCGATGAAGCCGTGGCCGACGAGGTACGGCGGGAGGCCGTACGGCGGGCTGCCGCCGTCGTACTGCCGCACGACTGGATGACCCATCGGCTGGCGGCCGATCGGTCGGGGATCGAGGGGATCACCACCGATCGGGGTGACGTCTCGGGGACCGGGTGGTGGGATCCGAAGACGAACAGCTACCGGACCGAGCTGGTCGAGCTGGCGTTCGGGCGGCAGCTGCAGTTGCCGCGGGTTGCCGGGCCGGCGGAGATCCTCGGGCAGACGGCGTTCGGGGCGGCGATCGCGGCCGGTACCGGTGACAACGCGGCCGCGGCGCTGGGTCTCGACCTGCAGCCGGGTGATGTCGCGGTGTCGCTCGGTACCAGCGGTACGGCGTTCGCCCGGTGCGCGCACCCGACGAGGGACGCGACCGGCCTGGTCGCCGCGTTCGCCGACGCCACCGGCGAGTACCTCCCGCTCGTCTGCACGCTCAACGCGGCCCGGGTGATGTCCGCGACCGCCCAGATGCTCGGCCTGGAACTCGCCGCCTTCGACGAGGCCGCGATCACCTCGCCCGGCAGCAACGGCCTGGTCCTGCTCCCGTTCCTGGACGGCGAACGTACGCCGGACCTCCCGCACTCGACCGGCCTGATCTACGGCCTGACCCGCGCCACCATGCAGCCCGCGACCATGGCCCGCGCCGCCGTCGAAGGCCTCCTCTGCGGCCTGGCCGACGCCGTGGACGCCCTCCGCGACCAGAACGTCCCCGTCCAGCGCGTCCTGCTCCTGGGCGGCGGCGCCCGCTCCCGCGCCGTCCAGGCCCTGGCCCCCGCCCTCCTCGGAGCCGAGGTCGTCCTCCCCGAACCCGCCGAGTACGTCGCCCTCGGCGCCGCCCGCCAGGCCGCCTGGGCCCTCTCCGGCGCCCCGACCCCACCCACCTGGCCGATCCCGCTCAGCAAACCCGAACCCGCCCTCACCGTCGACGCCCACACCATCCGCGCCAACTACAGCCAGGTCCTCACCAACACCCGCCCCCTGCTCTCCCAGCCGTACAACTAACCCGCCGCGGTCAGTAGACCTTCGGCTGCGGACGTTCGTGAGTACAGGACCAGACGGCCGGCGCGGTGGGAGGTGACGAGGCCGGCTTGGCGGAGGGCGGTCAGGTGCTGGGAGACGCCGCCGGGGGTGAGGTCTGTCCGGGCCGCCAGGTCGGTGGTTGAGCGTGGGGCGTCGAGGTGGGTGAGGAGGGTCGCGCGGGAGCGGCCGAGGACGGCGGCGAGGCCGTCCGGAGCCTTCTGGGTGGAGGCGGTCCAGAGTGTTGCCACGCCGCGGGCTGGATACGTGAGCGTGGGTTGCCAGGGTGGGATGGTGCTCGAGTAGACGGACGGCCAGACGAACGCGGACGGGGTGAGCAGGAGGCCTTCGCCGCTCAGTTGGCGGGCGCCCTGGAAGCGCCGGTGGCGGATGGACAGGACGCCGTCGCGCCAGGTCACGCCGGTGGCCAGGTCCTCGAACAGGCCTGCGGGACCCGCCTGGCCGAGGCGGCGGCCGCGGTACAGGAGGTCGCCGTCGAGCAGCGCGCGGATCCGGCCCCAGTACGGCGCGATCGCGCGCTCCCAGTACTGCTCGACCTGTTCCGCCAGCACCACCGTCCCGGCCACGGGGTCGGCGTACAGCTCGGCGACCGCGGCGGACGGGAGCTCGCCGGGTCGTGGTTTGCGGAGCCGGCGCGGCATCCGGGCCTCGGCGAGGGAACCGAACGGTGTCCGGCGGGCGTACGCGAGCACGTCGAGATCGGCACGCACCTGCTCGGGCGGCACCCGGCGGAGCGCCCCGAGGTCGGTGTCCAGGTCCGGCAGCGGGCTGTTCGGAGTCGGCGTCAGGAAGTCGGCGACGTACCAGACCTCCGGATCGATCAGGTCGAACAGCAGCTCCAGGTCCACCCCGCCGAGCTTTTGCCGGGCCGCCGTCGTCCACGCGCGGTGGAACGGGTGCGGCCGCGGCGACCTGAGCAGCCGGACACTCGCCACGACCTCCCACAACGGGGAGATCGCGAGCCGCGTCCGGGCCAGGTCCGCCACGGTGAAGGTGAGCGTCAGCATTCAGCTCAGCCTAAATCATTTCCGGTACGCCGTCCGTCCGCCGGACGCTGTCCGCATGAACAACACCCGCAGGAAGATCGGCGAACTCGACGTCCACCGTCTCGGCTTCGGCGCGATGCGCTTGACCGGGTACCGCCCGGCCGCCGACCGAACGGACGCGATCCGGGTCGCCCGCCGCGCCGTCGAGCTCGGGGTCGACTTCATCGACACCGCGGACGCGTACGGCGTCGGAGCCAACGAGGAACTGCTGGCCGAGGCGTTGCACCCGTACGGCGACGTACTGATCGCCACCAAGGTCGGCCACACCCGCCCGTCGCCGCGCGAGTGGACCCCGTGCGGACGCCCGGAGTACCTGCGGCAGGCCACCGAGCTGTCCTTGCGCCGGCTCCGGGTCGACCGCATCGACCTGCTGCAGCTGCACCGCGTCGACCCCGCCGTACCGTACGCCGACCAGCTCGCCGCGCTCGCCGGACTGGTTGCCGAGGGCAAGGTGCGACACGTCGGCCTGTCCGAGGTGTCGGTCGAGCAGCTCGTCGAGGCCCGGCAGTACGTCGACGTGGTGAGCGTGCAGAACCGCTACAACCTCACCGACCGCAGCCACGAGGGCGTTCTCGACTACTGCACCGCCGAAGGGATCGCGTTCATTCCGTGGGTCCCGATCGCGCATGGTGAGCACGCCGCCTCCCGGCTGCTCGGGATGATCGCCGCCGAGCTGGGCGCCACCGCCGCGCAGTTGTCGCTGGCCTGGCTCCTGCACCGGTCGCCGGTGATGGTCCCGATCCCGGGAACGAGTTCGCTCCGGCACCTCGAGGAGAACGTCGCGGCCGCCGCCCTCGACCTGACCCCCGACCACCTCGCCCGGCTCGCCGCGCTGAGCCCGATCGGCTGAACCGCCCTCTACAGTGCTCGCCGCGCTGAGCCCGGTCGGCTGAACCGCCCTGTGCGGTGCGGCTCGCTGCGTTGAGACCGGTTGGCTGAAGTGCCCTCTACAGTGGGGGGGATGGTTTATGTCGGTGGGGTGCTCGGGCTGATCGGGCTGCTGACGTTGGTGTTCCGCGACGGTGACGTCGTCGGGGTGCCCGCCGTGGGCGTCGGGATCGGGCTGCTGGTGATCGGCATCGGGCTCGGCGCGCTCGGCGTACTGCGCCGGCGCGCCGTCCGGCGGCGGAAGATCGCCGGCGGCGAGCCGGTCCCGGTCGGCAACGTGTTCGAGCGCGCCCAGGCCCTGCCGCGGCTGCTCCGCGACGTCCGCCGCGGCACCTACACCGACCTGCCGCGGAACCGGACGTTCCTCTGGCTGATCGCGATCGTCTACCTGGTCTCGCCGATCGACCTCATTCCCGACCTGCTGCCGATCATTGGCGTCACCGACGATGCCGGTGTCTTCATGTGGCTGCTCACCAGCGTCTCCACCGCCGCCGGGCTCTACCTGCGCAAGGAGCGCGAGCAGCTCCCGCAGCAGCCGCCGCCGCGCGGCCGCCGGGCTACGGACGGCGGCTGAGCCAGTCGGCGACGTCCTCGGCCGCCTCCTCGGGATGCTCGTACGCGAACAGTTGCAGCGCGTCGGTCGGCGTACCACGCCCGCTGAGACGGTTGGCCGCGGCAACCAACTCCTGCGCGGCGGCCAGGACCCGCGCGGCCTGCGCCGCCGCCTCCGCCGGATCGTCCAGCGACACCGCGGCAGCGGCCAGATCCGCGACCTCGCACGCCTGGTAGGCCATCGCGACCCGCGCCGGGTTCATCCGAACGCCCGCACGAAAAACAGCCCGGGCAGCAGCGCGGCGGTCGTGGTCGCGTTCGCGGTCACCGGCGGCATCCCGGCGCCGACCAGCGCGGCCAGTGCCACGAAGCTCCCGCCGCCGCCGACGGCGTTCAGCGCGCCGGCCGCGACACCGGCCAGGAGGATCAGCAGCACCCTTCGAGGATCCGGGTTCCGCCGGCACTCCACAATGCGCGATCCCCGTAGTCAGCCTCAGGCTGAGACGTAGGCTGATCGTATGCGTTACGACCTCGACGACCTCCGCCTGTTCACTCACGTCGCGGCGGAGGGCTCGATCACCGCCGGAGCGCGGGTGATGCACCTCAGTCTGCCTTCGGCCAGTGCGCGGGTCAGAGCGCTCGAAGCGCAGGCCGGCGTACCGCTGCTGGTCCGCGAGCGGCGCGGCGTCCGGCTGACCCCGGCCGGGGCGACGCTGGCCCGGCACGCCCGCGAGGTGCTGGCCCAGACGACCCGCCTGGACAGCGCGGTCGCGTCGTACGCCGTGCCGCGCTCGGCCCCGATCCGCCTGGTCGCGGGCGGGTCCGCGATGCATCAGCTGGTACCGCTCGCGCTCGCGACGTTCCTTCGCGATCATCCGGAGTACGACGTGAACGTGAGCGAGCGGCGTACCGTCCGGATGGTCCGGCTGCTCGCCGCCGGGGAGGCCGATCTCGGCGTGATCCTCGACGACGAGCCGACCCCGCTGCGCACCGAACCGCTGGCCGACGACTCGCTGGTCGTGATCGGTCAGGCGGGCGGCACGCTGTCGGGCCGGGAGTCGATCGCGTACGCCGAGGTCGCGGAGCACCCGCTGGTGGGGCTCGACCGGAACTCGCCGCTGAGCCAGTGGATGGAGGACCGGCTCGGGCCGCATGCGCCGGCGCCGCGGTACCGCACGCTGGTGCCGACGCTGCACGCGCTGATCACGCTCGCCACTGCGGGCGCGGGGCTGGCCGTCGTACCGCGCCGGGCTGTCGATCCGAGTGCCGAGGTGGACATCTGCCCGCTGCAGGACGCGTGGTCGACGCGGCATCATCTGGTCTGTTACGCGGCCGATGCTCCGGAGGCGGTGCACCTGCTGGCCGGGCATCTGCACGCGGCAGCTAGCGTTCAGGCATGAGCGCGGACATTCCCCTGCAGGCGTTCGAGGCCCTGCTGCACAGTCCGAACGTACCGACGGTGTGCCGGGCGCTGAACATGTACCAGGTGGCCGCGGCCTACACCCAGCTGAGCGGGGGCAACCCGCTCGAACCGCTCGCTGCCGACGTACGGCAGGTCGCGCTCGAGATCCTGTCCCGCGCGCCGGTCGAGGCAGGCGACGACATCGCCGCGGGGTTCGACCACGTCAGTGCGCTCAACGTCCTCACCACGCTCGCCGAACCCGACGACCTCACACTGATCACCAAGGTGCTAGAAAGCACACCGCACGAACAAGTGCGCGCCGTCGCCGCCCTGGCGATCCAACGGATCAGCGGACGGTGAGGCGTTCGGCTACTGCTTTGCGGGCTTGGTGGATCCGGGCCTTGACGGTGCCCAGTGGTACGTCGAGTTCGTCGGCGATCTCGGCGTAGGAGAGGGCGCCCAAGTCGCGGAGGACGAGGGGCTGGACGAGTTGGGGGTGGCTGGACTCGAGCGCCTCGAGGGCTTCGAGGAGGTCCAGGCGGGAGCCGGCGATCACCGACGTGGTGCGCGGGTCGACGGACTCCGGCAGCACCTCGGCGGACTGCTCGACCGAGCGGCGCTTCAGCGAGCGGTACGTCTGCCGTGCCTGGTTGGTGGCCACGATCGTGACCCAGCCGGCGAAGCTCCCGGTGCCCTTGAACGTGTGCACCTTGTTCGCCACCTGGAGCAGCGTGTCCTGGACCGCCTCCTCGGCGTCCTCCCGGTACGGCAGGAACTTGGCCACCCGGCGCTGCACCTGCGGACGGATCGCCTGCAGGAGTTGTGGAATCACCGACTGGTCCCCGGAAGCAGCCCGGGCCGCGAGTTCTTCCAACTCCTCGGTCATGCTCCCCCTTTTGAGCTCGTGTGTGACCGACAATAGCCGGGATGGATGTCATCGGGCGGTACCGGTTACGGGCCAAGATCGGCGCGGGTGCGTTCGCGACCGTCTGGCGGGGGTACGACGACGACCTGGACGTCGACGTCGCCGTCAAGGTGCTCGCGGACAACTGGGCGTCGCGCGCCGACGTGCGGGAACGGTTCCTGTCCGAGGCGCGGCTGATGCGCCGGATCGCCAGCGACCGGGTGGTCCGGGTCTTCGACCTGGGCAAGCTCGACGACGGCCGCCCGTACTTCGTGATGGACTACGTCGGCGGCGGCACCCTGGCCGACGTACTGCGGCAGGGCCGGCTGGACCCGGTGGACGCGCTCTGGTGGGGCGCGGACCTGGCCCGCGCGGTGGCCGCCCTGCACGCGGAGGGCGTCGTACACCGTGATGTCACCCCGGCGAACCTGCTGCTCCGGCCGGGCGACGAGGCGGGCGGCGGGACGCACCGGATCGTGCTCGCCGACCTCGGGCTGGCGAAACGTGCCGCCGAGGCGTCCGGGCTCACCCAGGCCGTCGGTACGCCGTCGTACATGGCGCCCGAGCAGGGCCGTGGGGACGGCGGGTTCGACGAGCGCGCGGACATCTACGCGGTCGGCGCGGTCACGTACGCCCTGCTCACCGGCCATCCGCCGTACTCCGCGGCGTCGATCGGCGAGGTCGTGAACCGCGACCCCGACCTGGCCCCGGAGAGCCTCCGCCCGGTGCTGCACGACTCGGTCGGGCAACTGGACGACATCTTCGCGCGAGCCCTCGCGTACCGGGTCGCCGACCGCTGGGAGCGCGCCGACACCCTGGCCGACCGCCTGGAGGCCGAGGCGTACCGCCTGGAGCAGGAGGCCCCGCTGCGTGCGGCGGAACGGACCACGATCACCGAGGACGACCTGGACACGACCGTCGCCACCGATCCGCCGGTACGTCGACGGCGCCGCCGGCGGGCGTGGTACCTGCTCGCGCTGCCCGTCGTGTTCGTCGCTGCCGGCGTCGGCGGATGGTTCCTCTTCGGGCGATGACTGCATAGAGTAGCTGTACGGCTACTTACCGCAGTCTTGTGAGGCCCCGGCGACAGTCGCGGCGAACAGGCTGAAAGGCACCAGCTACGACGACCCCGGCCTCACCCTGCAGGCCAAGATCAAGTGGAAGTTCCTGAGCACCACGGCACCGGTCGCCTGCTACCCCGACCCGAACCCAGCCCTCACCCGGACATCGGTGCGCTGACTGATGCGCGGCTGCTCCTGCTGGTTACGGGCTCGGTTACTCGGGAAGTAGGCCGTGCCTCGTGGCGAAGAGTGCTGCGGCGGCCCGGTTCGAGACACCGATCTTCGTATAAATGTGCTCGATGTGGTTGCCGACGGTCTTGGGGGTGACCACCAGGCGCTTCGCGATCTCCTTGTTCGGCAAACCGCGGGCGACGAGCCGGAGGACGTCGATCTCTCTGTTCGTGAGGCCTTTGTTGTCGGCACGCCGGCGCGGCACCCGATGGCCTGCGGCGGCGAGCACCGCCGCAACCACCTCAGGGTCGAGCCGGCCTTCTCGAGCGTCGACTCGTAGTTCGTTCGCGGCCTCGTCAGGCGCACGGGGCGCCCGGTGTGGGCGGGGCTCGAGCATCGCTTGATAGCTGTCCGCGGCGGCGACGACGCGTGCGGCGCGCGAGATGCCGTCGCCGGCGACGCCACCTGGGTAGCCGGATCCGTCGAGGCGTTCGCGGTGCTGGCCGACGATGCGAGCGGTCGGCGCCAGCGCCGCAGACTGCTGAAGCATGTGCTGGCCGAGTTGTGGCACGAGCCGTACGCGTTCCCACTCGGCAGTGCTGAGTGGACGGGGCTTGTCCCAAACGGCGTTCGACACTCCGAGGCGTCCGAAACCCGCGGTCAGCCCAGCGCGGTAGACGGACGAGCGTTCCGCCGCAGTCATCTCGACGCCGGCTGCGGCAGCCACGGCGAGGTTGGCGACGGCTTCGGAGTGACCGAGGAAGTACGGCGACTTGAGGTCGACGAAACGACCGATGGCAGCGAGCGCGGCGTCGACCGTGGCCTGCGTCAGCACACGCAGCGCTGGCTCGCCGTCCAGCACGGCGTCCCACGAGCCGATCTCGTCGAGTTGGTGGAACACCTTCTCGGCGTTGGCTCGAAGGGTCGCGACCAGACTCGGATCGAACTGCGTCGCCGCTCCGTGGCCGGCGAAGGCCACCGCGCCGTCGACACCGTGGTTGCGATAGGCCACCTCGGCGAACTCCGCGAGCTGGACGACACGAGCCGCGATCGGGATCTGGTCACCGCGGCGTTCACCGGGCCACCCGCACCCGTCCCATCGCTCATAGGATCCGGCGAGCGCGTCGAGCGCCCCGCCCGGAAGACCGAGCTCCTCGCCGAGCGCGCGGGCGAGACGGGCGTGCTCCGCGATCATCGCCTCGACCTCTTTGTGACCGCCGAGCAGGAACTCGAAGCCGACCCGCAGGCGGTGCAGTGGTGACGAACCGGCTCCGAGGAGCCCGAGCATCGTCGTCAGCTCCGCCAGCTTGCTCGCCGGGTCGTCGTACTTGTGGGTCTTGAACGCGATGTCGTCGCCGAACCAGCGAGCCTGTTCGTGGGCATCCGCGTGGCAGCCGACGTTGACGAGCAACGCGCTGTAGTACGCGGCGGCCCGGGTGTCCTCGTCGGCGCCGGTCAGCTCACACAGTCGCATCGCGATCCGGCACTGGCGCAGTACATGCTCCATCGGCTGCCCGAACGCGAGATCGATCCCGAGCGACAACGCGCCGAGCAACTCCGCCAACCGGACGTCCGACTCCGCACCTCCGCCCATGAGCGAAGCATAGGCCGCCGCCGACCGGACGGCGGTCGAAGATGAGGGATTCGCCCCATGACCGGCGATGACCGCGGTCGTTACCGTCCTTTTGAGGATCGAACGAAAGGAAACGACCATGGGGAAAGCATCGAGCGCGAGCGCGCACAAGGTGGCTGACTACGGGGTAGCGGTCGACCGGTCGACCGAGCTCGACGGCTACACCGTCAACTTCACGACCATCACCAAGAGCCACGATCTCGGGCCGATGCTCGCGTCGCTCCCGGGCGGGAACTGCTCATGTCCGCACTGGGGTTACGTGTTCAAAGGCCGACTGATCGTCCGGTACCCGGGCAGTGCGGCGGAGGTCATCGAGGCAGGCGACGCCTTCTACATGCGACCCGGACACGCGCCCGAAGCCGAAGAGGGCACCGAACTCGTCCAGTTCAGCCCGACCGAGCAGCTCGCCGAAACGGAGGCTGCGATCGCCAAGGCCCTGCAAGTCAGCTGACGCAGGACGCTAGTACCTGACAGTGATCCGTGCCGCGGCCGGGTCGATCCGGACCTGGCCGCCGTACGGCAGCACCAGCATCGGATCCGTGTGCCCGATGTCGAGCCCCTTCACCACCACCGCGTCCGGGTTGTACTCCGTCAGCACCCGATCGACCGCCAGGTACTGATCGGTGACGTACGCGACGGACTGCTCCGGCGTCAGCTCCTGGAACAACGACCGCGACTTCGGCCGCGCCCACAGCACCGCGTCGAAACGCTCCAGCAGCCCGCGTTCGCCCATGTTCCGGAGCATCCGGTAGACCTCCTCGGACGTCGGCATCTCCTCACTGGTCTCGCCGAACAGCACGCCGCCGTACGACTCGGTCGGCAGCATCCAGCGGTTCGCCGACAGTTGCCAGTCGAGGATCTCGACGCAACCGCCCCAGAGCTTCCCGGTGACCTCGCGGGTCCCGTTCCACAGCCACCCGGTGCCCGGGAACAGCGGCGGCTCGGTCTCCAGGTTCTCCGGGATCTTCCAGTCGTGGTCGACGTCGGTCCAGCCGGCGGCCGGCGTCAGGTCGAACTCGCCGCCGGTGAACATTGCCGCGCGCAACGACCTCTCGGTGTCCGGGTGCATCGCGCCGCCGCGGCCGAACTGGACCATCACGCTGCCGCCGTAGTACCCCGGCAAGCCCTGTGTGTGCAGGAAATTCAGCAGGTTCGTGTTGTCGCTGTAGCCGAAGAACGGTTTCGGATCGGCACGGAACACCGCCGGGTCGAGGTGCTTCAGTACGGTGATCTGGTCGTCGCCGCCGATCGTCGCGAACACCGCGCGGATCGACGGATCCGACCAGGCCGCGTGCAGATCGGCGGCCCGCTCGGCGGCCGTCGCGCCGAGCCGGCGCGTCGTCGGGTACTCGACCGGGTCCAGCCCGAAGTCCTCGCGCAACCGTCGCAGTCCCAGTTCGTACGGCCCGGGAAAGATCTCCGGCAGCCCCCGGGACGGCGACACGATCGCGACCCGGTCACCCTGCTTCAGCACTCAGACTCCGATCGGATGCCAGACGGTCTTCAGTTCCAGGTACTGCGTGAGCCGCGACAGGCCCTGGTCCGCGGACCAGTCCTCCGCGGCGGGACGCCGTACCCGCTTGAGGTTGTCGGCGGCGGCGATCTCCAGGTCGCGGGCCTCGTCGTCGGAGGAGATCCCGCACAGGTCGATCGCGTTCACGTCCTGGTGCGACGCCAGCCACGGCCCGATCTCGGACGCGGAGCCGGTCAGGATGTTCACCACCCCGCCCGGTACGTCGGAGGTCGCCATCACCTCGCCCAGCGTCACGGCCGGCAGCGGGCGCTCGTACGACGACACCGCGACCACCGTGTTGCCGGAGACGATCGCGGGCGCGATCACACTGGTCAGCCCGAGCAGGCTGGAGGCCTGCGGGGCGAGCACCGCGACCACACCGGTTGCCTCGGGCAACGAGAAGTCGAAGTACGGGCCGGCCACCGGGTTCGAGGAGCCGACCACCTGCGCGAGCTTGTCGGCCCATCCGGCGTACCAGACCCAGCGGTCGATCGACTCGTCCACGACCGCGCGGGCCTTGGAGATCGACAGGCCCTCGCCGGCCGCCACCTCGGCGCTGAACTGCTGGTGCCGGCCCTCCATCACCTCGGCGATCCGGTACAGCACCTGGCCGCGGTTGTACGCCGTCCGCGCGTGCCACCCGTTGAACGCCTTCCGGGCCGCGACCACCGCGTCCCGGGCGTCCTTGCGGGAGGCCTGGGACGCGTTCGCGAGGAACTTGCCCTTGGCATTGTTCACGACGTACGACCGGCCCGATTCACTGCGTGGGAAGGCGCCGCCGATGTACAGCTTGTAGGTCTTGCGCACTTCAAGCCTCTGGTTGTCAGTGGGCAAGGTAGGCCTCCAGACCGTGGCGACCGCCTTCGCGGCCGTAACCCGACTCCTTGTAGCCGCCGAACGGCGAGGTCGGGTCGAAGCGGTTGAACGTGTTCGCCCAGACCACGCCGGCGCGCA
>NZ_DASRVN010000346.1:0-12401 GCF_035655035.1 Kribbella sp.
TCGGGCTCGTTGGCGTTGAGGTCGTTGGCGTTCTCGTCCTCGAGTTCTCCGAGTCCCTCGGCGGCGACCGTGGCGCCGGCTGCTGCGGTGGCGGGATCGATGCCGTCGCGATCGGACCGGTCGTCCTGCTCGGCCTCCTCGCTCGCCCGGCGTTCCTCCTCGCGCCTCGCTCGCTCCGCATCCGCCTCGGCGCGCTGCTCCTCCCGATCCTCCACCGCGTCGTCGACCCCGTCGCCGTCGCGGTCATGGTCGTTCTCGAGGTCTTCCGCGGCCTGCTCGGACTCCTCGGCTTCCTCTTCGCGGTCTCTTCGGTCCTCGACCCGGTCGTCGACGCCGTCGTGGTCCCGGTCGTTGTTCAGGCTCTGGTCACGCTGACGCTGCAACTCGTCGATCCGCGCCTGCTGCTCCTGGATCTGGCCGGCCAGGTCGCGCTCGTACTGCTGCAGGGCGGCGAGCTCCGCTTGGTGGGTCCCCGCCTCGGGCCTGGGGATGGCCCGGTCCATCTGCTCGTCCCAGTTCCTCCGGTTGAGCAGGTCTTCGACGGAGGTCCGCCCCGACTGCCAGCGGTCCAGCAGGTTCCGCGCTTGCCGCCAGAGCCGCTGCAGCTCCGCCAGCCCCTGGTGCATGCCTGCCAGGACCTCGTCCACATCGTGCTCGCCGGTTTGGATCGACATCAGGCCACCTCGCTGGCATAGACGGAGTATCCGAAGCCGGCCGCGTCGTCGTCCGGGCCCGGCTGAGACGCATACAGGTGGAACTCGGCTCCCGGACGGAGCCAGACCGCCAGGTGCCGGCGGCGCCCGCGCCACTCCGGCGGGATGCGCGGGTCGTACCCGGGGCCGACGTACACCGGTGGTCCCCACAGACGGCGGGCGAGCTCCAGTTGGTCCGGCCAGCGCAGGTCGAGACCCTCCTCGGCCTGTGCCAGCTCGGACGGCGCGATCTCGTACGCCGACCAGCCGCTGCGGGGGCTCTCCGGGAGGACGGCGTCCGGGAGCACGAGCATCACGGTCTCGCGGCGGGTGACGAGGCCCCAGGTATAGCGGGCGGGATCGATGTCCCCGGGCGCCCACGGACGCCAGCCGGTGACGGCGGTGACGCGGTTGACCATGGCGCGGATCGCCTCCGCACCGGTGGCCGGTGGACCCCAGACCGAGCGCCAGTCGCCGACCTCGGCCAGGTCCGCCATCGCGCGCTCGTCGTCGTCGGACGACCGCTCCTGCGTCTTCACCCCGCCACACTCCCTTCGTCAAGTTGACCCAGAGTATGCCCCGATCGGTGCCACCAGGAGCCGTCGATCGCAGACCTGTGGACAACTGGTTCCGGGTACGCCGTTCGCGAGCAGTAACCGCCGTACGCCGTTCGCACGCCCCCAACTGCGTTCTAGTGGAAACATGAAGCTCCCGGCACCCCCGACGTTCTCGTCGCCCCTGCATCATCCGCGGGTGGCGACCGTCATCGGCCGCTGGCTCGGGACCACCGTGGTCATCTGCTTCCTGACCGGTCTCTACAGCCACTTCCTCCAGGACACCCCGAGCTGGCTGCCCGTCCCGAGCCGCCCCGCGAACCTGTACCGCGTCACGCAGGGACTGCACGTGATCAGCGGCACCGTCGCCGTACCGCTGCTGCTCGCCAAGCTCTGGACCGTCTACCCGAAGCTCTTCGCGAAGCCGGATCTCAAGGCCGTCGGCCAGCTGATCGAGCGGCTGTCGATCCTCGTACTCGTCTCGTCGATGGCGCTCGAACTGTTCATCGGATTCGTGAACACCCTGCAGTGGTACCCGTGGCCGTTCCCGTTCCGGCAGACGCACTACGCGCTCGCGTGGATCATCGTCGGCGCGCTACTCGTCCATCTCGCGGTGAAGCTCCCGCTGATCCGCGCCAACTGGCGCCGTACGCCGGAGCGCCGGCCGGAGTCGCTCCCGGCCGAGACGACCGGGCTCACCCGTCGAGGGCTGTTCCGTACCGTCGCAGGCGCGGCCGCGCTGGTCGGGATCACCACCGCGGGGCAGTCTGTGACGCCGCTCGGATCCGTTGCTGTTCTCGCGCCGAGGAAGCCGAACATCGGGCCGCAAGGACTGCCGGTGAACCGTACGGCGGCCGCGGCGGGCGTCGCCGGGATCGACGCGAACTGGCGGTTCACGATCGCCGGACCGAAACAGCTGTCGTACAGCCTCGAGGAATTGCAGCACCTGCCACAGAGCCGGTCCGCGCTGCCGATCGCTTGCGTGGAGGGATGGAGCCAGGGCGCGCATTGGGAAGGTGTGCGGATGCGGGATCTGCTGGAGCTGTGTGGGGCGCCGGCCAGGTCCCGCGTGCGGGTGGTGTCGATGGAGAAGGGCGGGTTCTACGCGACCAGTGAGTTGCCGGAGGACTTCGCGGCGGATCCGTTGACGTTGCTGGCACTACGACTCAATGGGACCGAGCTCGCCCTCGATCACGGGTTTCCGGCGCGGATCATCGCGCCCAACCGTCCGGGGGTTTTGCAGACCAAGTGGGTGCACCGGTTGGAGGTCGTCGTATGAGGGCACGGATCGCAATGGTTGCCGCCGGCATTCTGATGGCCCTGTGGGGTGGTTGGAAGCTGCTGCAGAGCGTCGATGTGCACGGGTTGGTGCGGTTGCCGCTCTGGCTGGGCGGAGCGGTGGTGGCGGACGACTTCGTGCTTGCCCCGCTGACCGTTGCCGTCGGGTGGGTGGTCGCGCAGTGGTCGCACAGGCCGGGTGCGCATCGGACGGTGGGCGTCGTACGAACGACCTTGCTGTACGTCGGAATCACCAGTCTGATCGCGATACCGCTGCTGCTCAGGCAGGGCACCGGCGTGAACCCGACGGTGCTCCCCCGCGACTACCTCCGCGACTGGCTTGTGCTGGAGGCAACGATCGTGGTGATCGGTGCCGTCGGCTACTTCACGTTCAGCAGGAGGCGGGCCTCGTCGGGCGACATCGGCGGACGCTGAGCCAGGGTCGCCAGGGTCGCGGCACGCTCGACGAGTTCCGCGTTGTGCGTGACTGGCACGCCCTTCGCGAGCGTCAGCGTGTCCTCCATACCGACGCGGAGGTTGCCGCCCTTCGACAGCGCCGCCAGTGCGACGGTCAGCGACGTACGGCCGATGCCGGTGGCGGACCAGGACGTGACGGCGTCGGGGAGGGCGTTGACCGCGGCAACGAGCGCGTCCGCCGTACCGGGCATGCCGCCGGGCACCCCCATCACCAGGTCGCAGTGCACGCGCCCGCCGTACGGCAGTCCGCACTTGTCCAGCAGCCGGTGCAGCGCCGCGACGTGACCGAGGTCGAACAGCTCGAACTCCGGGACCACCTCGCGCTCCTGCGTCAGCTGGAAGAGCTGCGTGACGAACGGCCACGGGTTCATGAACACGTCGTCGCCGAAGTTGACCGTCCCCATCGTCAACGAGCAGGAGTCCGGCGCGGCGTCCAGAACACGCAGGCGGTGCTCGTACGGATCAGTCACGGCGCCGCCCGTCGACAGCTGGACGACGAGCGCGGTGTTCTCCCGCACCGCCGCGACCGTCTCGGTCAGCCGGCCGAGGTCCAGCGTCGGCCTGTGCTCGCCGTCGCGGATGTGGATGTGGATCATCGCGGCCCCCGCCGCCTCGCAGCGCTTCGCGGTCTCGACCAGCTCGTCGAGCGTGGTCGGCAATGCCGGGCAGTCCGCCTTCGCGGTCTCGGCACCGGTGGGGGCAACAGTGATCAGAGTCGACGCCATGGACAAATCCTGCCAGATCCGCTCTCGAAACGAGATATTTGCCGGTGAGCAGGTCCGATGACCGGACGATCTCCTGCACGAGATGATGTGCGCATGAGAGCCGTAGTACAGCGAGTCAGTCAGGCGTCGGTCACCGTGGACGGCGAGGTGGTCGGTGCGATCGACGGGCCCGGCCTGCTGATCCTGCTCGGGGTCACGCACGACGACACCGCGGAGAAGGCGGCCGCGCTGGCCGCGAAGATCTGGACCCTGCGCATCCTGGACGGCGAACGCTCGGCCGCCGACGAACAGGCGCCGATCCTCGCGATCAGCCAGTTCACGCTGTACGCCGACACCCGCAAGGGCCGCCGCCCGTCGTGGAGCGCCGCCGCGCCGGGCCCCGTGTCCGAGCCGCTGTACGACGCGTTCTGCGCCGCGCTGCAGGACCTCGGCGCGAAGGTCGAGCGCGGGATCTTCGGCGCCGACATGCAGGTCGCGCTCGTCAACGACGGGCCGGTCACGCTGATCCTGGACGCATAACGACGCCGGCCCCCGGATCCGTGCGGGATCCGGGGGCCGGCGCTCTGCGTCGGTGAGGTTCGACTCAGAAGATGATTGCCGTGATCAGCTGACGACGCCGGCGGCCGAGTGGGCAACGACAACCTTGGTGTTCAGGCTGTAGACGTCGATGACCAGCGCGTTGACCTCGATGTAGCGCTTCTGCCGCATGACCTGGTTGAAGGTCAGCTTGGCGATCCCCGGAATGTTCAGGGTCTTGTTCTCACCGGTCGGGACGGCGTAGGTCTTGCCGCCGACCTTGATGGAGGCGATGGTCGAGGAGGAGCTCACGCCCGCCTTGTTGTCCTTCGTCTTCCACGCCGAGGCCGAGGACTCGATCGCGCCGATGGACAGGTTGCCCACCTTCACGCCCGCGACGTGCGAGGTGAAGTTGATGTAGGACTTGTTCGCGCCGATGGCGCCGTTCTTGGTGGTGTAGACACCGCCGACGTAGGCGACCTTCGGGATGTTCAGCTCGCCGACCGCGACCCGGACCGTCTTGCCCTCGGTGCCCTGGCAGGTGGTCTGGAGCGAGGTGGCGTCGGAGACGACCAGCTTGTCCGCCGTCGCCTTGGTGCCGTACGCCGAACCGATCACCAGCGCGGTCGCCGGCTTCGAGATCTCCGCGCGGGTCTTCAGCACCGCGACGTCGACGCCCTGCGGGATGAACTGGTTCTTGACCGTCGCGTGGATCACGACCGCCTGCGCGTACGAGTAGATGCCGGAGGCGGTCTTCACGCCGCCGACGCGGTTCAGCACGATGTAGCCCAGGCCCGGAATCGCGACCTTGGTGTTCGGCTTCGGGTTGATCAGCGACGGCACCGAGATCGCGCCGATCCGCACGCCCGCGAAGGTGGTGCTGCCGGTGTAGGACAGCTGGCCCTTCGAGTACTTCGACGTGGTGGTGGTCTTCACGCCGGTCAGCGTGAGCAGAGTGCCGACCTTGACGTCGGCGGCCGTCGCGGTGCTGGTGACGCCGGTGCCGCTGGCGTTGTCGAACCCGTGCGTGTCGGTCTTGACCGTGCGCGCGATGGCCTGCCCGTTCACGTTCGCCGCGGCGATGTCGTTCTTGTCAGCCTTGTTGGCGTCCGTGGTGCAACCGAACTTGCTGATCACCTGCGGGCCACTGTTCGCCAGCCCGGATTCGACGTCGGTACCGTACGAGTAACCGCTGTAGCCGAAGACCGGCGAGGCGGACGCGGAACCAGACGTCAGCGCAATCGTAGAAGCCACGCCGACAACCGCCGCAACACCGACGGCAGCGAGCTTCTTGTATCCGATGCGGGGTCGCATTGACCCCTCCTCCCTGAGTGATGACGTGACCCGAACTGCGGGTCAGGACACAGACACAACTCGGCCGATTGCGTTAGGTGACGAGCCGACCCCGCTCCGAGATCAAACCGTTACATTCCCGGCCGGATTCGACCGACACCGGAGTAACCCGGATGCGATGTCCCGCAACCCCTGCCGGCAAAGGCGGTCCAGGCATGCCGAAGGGCCCGGACGCGCAAGGTCCGGGCCCCTCGGTGCTTACTTCAGGGTGGGCCACCGTCTGGTGGGGGTGGCACCTTGTGTAACGAGCAACTGCTCAGACGGTGACGGCCACTTCCGCGACCTCGCCGTACTGAGCGACCACCTGGCGGTCGACCGGCTGCGCCTTCGGGGCCAGCGTGCGCAGCGTCCAGCTGCCCGGCGCCGCGAAGAACCGGAAGTGCCCGGTGGCCGAGGTCGGGACCTCGGCGGTGAACTCACCGCTGCTGTCCAGCAGCCGCACGTACGCGCCGCCGACCGGCTCCTCGCCGCGCAGCACCTGGCCCTGGATCACGGCCTCCTTGTCGACGTCCACGCCCTTCAGGTCGAGGCCGCCCTGCTTCGCTCCGCACATGTGTCAGGCCTTTCCGGGTTCGTCGCCGAGGGCAACGGGTACGCCGACCAGCGAGCCCCACTCGGTCCACGAACCGTCGTAGTTCTTGACGTTCTGCTGGCCGAGGATCTCGTGCAGCACGAACCAGGTGTGCGCCGAGCGCTCGCCGATCCGGCAGTACGCGATGGTGTCCTTGCCGAAGTCCACGCCGGCGTCGGCGTACAGCTGCTTGAGCTCGTCGTCGGCGCGGAACGTGCCGTCGTCGTTGGCCGCCTTGCTCCACGGGATGTTCGCCGCGGTCGGGATGTGACCCGCGCGCTGCGCCTGCTCCTGCGGGAGGTGCGCCGGGGCGAGCAGCCGGCCGGCGTACTCGTCGGGGCTCCGGACGTCGACCAGGTTCTTCACGCCGATGGCCTCGCCGACCTCGTCGCGGAACGCGCGGATGTCCAGATTCGGCGCCTTCGCCTTGTACTCGGTCGCGTCGCGCTTGACGACCTCGTCGGTCAGCTCGCGGCTGTCCAGCTCCCAGCGCTTGCGGCCGCCGTCGAGCAGGCGGACGTCACCGTGGCCGTAGAGCTTGAAGTACCAGTACGCGTACGCCGCGAACCAGTTGTTGTTGCCGCCGTACAGCACGACGGTGTCCTCGTTCTTGACGCCACGCTCGGACAGCAGCGCGCTGAACTGCTCCTGGTTGACGAAGTCCCGGCGGACCGCGTCCTGCAGGTCGTCCTTCCAGTCCAGCTTGATCGCTCCGGCGATGTGGCCGGCGTCGTACGCCGAGACGTCTTCGTCGACCTCGATCAGGACAACGCCGGCGTCGTTCTTGTGCTCCTCGACCCAGTCGGCCGAGACGAGCGCGGATTCCCTGCTCATGTGGTGCTGCCTCTCAGTTGGTAGCGGTGGATGGCGTACGGATGCGGTGGATCAGTAGGTAGGCCTCGCAGCCGAGGCAGAGCCCGACGGCCGCGTTCACGAACGCGGCGACCAGGGCGAATCCCGTGGCGACAACTCCCAGCACGGTCGCGCCGGTCAGGTACCCGGCCAAGCCGGCGACCGCGAAGACCAGGCCGACCAGCTGGGCGAACCGCGGCGGCGCCGCGTCCTCCAGCTCCTTCGGCTTGCCCAGCCGGGGCCGGACCAGCCGCCTGAACAGCCAGCCGTACGGCGATGCCTGCACGCCGAACGCGACCGACACCGCGAACACCACGGCCTGGACCGCGAGCGGCCAGGGGTTGTTCAGGATCAGCGTCAGCGCGAGGACCACCGTGGTGACACCGGCCGCGAACCGGAGACCGCGGGGATCGACCTGCTTCGCCACCTGTTGTTCGGACATGACGACTCCCGGTGAAGGAGGTTGTCGAGCCAGAACCCGCCCGAGTGTGCGGGAGACGACGTACGCGGAACCGTGCTCAGCGACCGGTTCCGCAGCGCTCGGGACGCCGCCTGGTCAGCGGCGTCGACACAGCGACGAGCGCATCCGGCAGTTGTCCACTGCCCTGCGCTTGGTCAGCCATGTCGTGTAAACCACGTGTCGAGAGTACGGAACCTGGGCGGGCCTGCCACCGACGGTCCCATACAGTGAGACAATTGATCACATTCTGGATGAGGTGCGGACGACGTTCGTCGCGGCCACCTTGTCGTGCAGGGCCTGCTTCTTGTCATCCCAGAGCGGCCACAGCTCGTTCAGCAGGGCCGCGAAGCTGAACAGGGTGCCGACCAGCGGAATCGCGGCCAGCAGGCTGAAGCCCACGTAGACGCCGTACCGCTTGAGCACCGCGCTCCCCGGCGGGTTGCCTGGCACGTCACGGAGCCGGACCGCGATACCGAGCGCCATCTTGCCCGGGGTGGCGCCCTTCTTGGTGAGGAACAGGTACTCGTAGACGAACGAGACCAGCAGGGCGATCAGTGTGGCGGGAATCATCCACTTGTAGAGCTCGGGCGGCAGCGCGGTGCTGGTTGTCGGCGTACCGGCCGCGGCCTTGTCGAGGGTGTCCTGGAAGTACTGCCAGAGCACCTTGGAGTACTGGTAGATGAAGTAGCCGGTCAGGGGGAGGCCGATGATGCCGGCGATGATCCCGTCGAGCATGCGCGCGAACACCCGCCGCCACCAGCCGGAGAGCATCTGGCCGTCTGGGGTCGTGTAGATGCGCTGGCCCGGGTAGCCGTAGCCCGGCTGGCCGTGACCGTACTGCTGCGGGCCGCCGTACTGCTGTTGCGGGCCTGCGTACTGGCCGTACTGCGGCTGCCCGTACTGCGGCTGCTGCCCGTACTGGGGCTGTTGGCCGTACTGCGGCTGGGCAGGCGGTGGTTGGTAGCCCGGGATGCGCTGGCCGTACCGGGGCTCGTCCTGCTGCGTCGGCTGGCTCGGCTGCGGGCCGCCGTACACCTGACCGTGCTGTGCGGGCTCGCCGTACCGCGGGATGTCAGCAGGCCGCTGCTGGCCGAACTGACTCGCGAACGGAGGTGGGCCCTGCTGCGGCCGACGCTGATCCGTCCAGGCGTTTCCGTCCCAGTACCGCTGCTGGGCCGGGTCCTCGGGGTCGTCGTACCAACCTGCTGCTTGAGAGCTCACCGGCAAAGTCTTGCCTACACCCAGGGGCGTTGGCCATCGGGTGGCACCTACCGGACGGTCTCAGCTCGGCTGGCGGTCGATCGCGGCGGCCAGAGCGGCGATCACGTCCGGCTTCCGGGGTGCTCCACTGGCGCGCTTCACCACGGCCCCGGTGGCGTCCAGGATCAGCGTCGTCGGGGTCCGGAGGATGTCCAGCCGGCGTACCAGCTCGAGGTGCGACTCGGCATCCAGCTCGACGTGGCGTACGCCGTCGACCATGCCCTCGACCTCGGCGAGCGTCCGCCGGGTGGCACGGCACGGCGCGCAGAACGCCGACGAGAACTGCAGCAGCGTCGCCCGCTCCCCCAGCTCCGAACCGAGGTCACCGGCCGTCACCCGCTCCACGTCGACCTCACTCTTCCCACGAAACCGCCCGTCCACCCAGGCCTTGAGCACACTGAGCACCACACCGGCGACCACAGCACCGGCCAGCACCCACAACCCAAGACTCACAATTACCCACGGTACGACGCCCCCTTCACCTTTCAACCACCCATTTCAACCACTGAGAAGGTGCTGCCAGCTGTGCTCCGGTCTAATGGAGGTGTGGATGGAGTTGTGGTGCGGGCGGGGGTGGTGGTGCCGGAGGGGGAGTTGGGGTGGCGGTTCTCACGGTCCGGTGGGCCTGGTGGGCAGTCGGTGAACACCACGGACAGCCGGGTCGAGCTGAGCTTCGACGTGGCCGGTACGTCGGCGTTGAGCGACGTGCTGAAGACGCGGGCGCTGGAGCGGCTGCAGTCGCGGCTGGTGGACGGCGTACTGACGATCGCGGCGTCGGAGTACAAGTCGCAGTTCCGGAACCGGGAGGCCGCCCGGGAGCGGCTGGCGGTGGTCCTGCGCGAGGCGATCGCCCCGCCGCCGCGCAAACGCCGCCCGACCAAACCGAGCAAGGCCTCCGTACGACGCCGCCTGGACGACAAGAAGCGCCGCGGCCAGACCAAACGCCTCCGCGGCCGGCCGGACGACTGACGCGCCCCCTGCGAAAGTTACGCTTGCGGGCGTGCAGGAATCGGGGAGCGGGGGAACTGGGGAGCAGGAGCCGGAGGAGCTCCCGGAGTTCCGGGATCTGAAGGTGCGCGGCCGTTCGGTCAGGACCTGGTCGATCGGCGCCGGCGCCGTACTGCTCGTGATCGCCGCGGCGTTCGGCGGGCTGAAGAAGGCCGGCGACGAGACACCCCACGTGTCCGCCGGTACCGCGATCGACGCCGGCCAGTTCGAGGTCACGCTCGAGCACGCGACCGTCGTGAAGGACCTGAAGCCGCTGTTCACCCCGGAGCCGGGCGGCGTACTGCTCGCGGTGGTGACCAAGCTGAAGGTGACCGACAACACCGGTACGACGCCGCCGCTGGACATGATCCGGCTGGTCGGCGTCGCCGGGGTCAAGGACACCGCCGGGCCGATCGGTTCGACCAACCTTCGCGACGCGACGATGAACCCGGTGCTCACGCCGGACGCCACGGAGGACGTCGCCTTCGTCTGGGAGCTGCCGAAGGGCGCCAAGATCCCGGCCGAGGTCAACCTGACGGTCCAGGGTTACCAGCACGTGGACGAGTCGCTCCTCGACCACCACGAGAAGTGGCTACCGGACAAGGTCGTCGCCGACAGCACCGTCGCGGTGAAGGACAAGCGCCAGTGACCGGCCGGAAGCTCGCCAACATCGGACTGACCATCGCCGTGCTGGTGGCGATCGTCGCGCTCTACCGCTGGACGCCGGACCAGAAGGCCATCCAGGACCCGACCCCGGTGCAGGGCATCGTCGGGCGGCCCGTGAAGACGCCGCGGTTCAACCTGACCGTGAACGACGTCCGGGTCGGCAAGAAGCTCCGGATCCCGTTCTCGAAGCCGGACCGGGACTCGCTGACCGACTTCGTCGTCGTCGACGCGACCGTCGTGGCCACCCGCGAGCCGATGCACATCCTGGGGGTGAAGATCCGCTCGGCGGACGGCGTCACCTACCTCGCCTCCAACCGCAGCGGCCTGGACCAGGTCGACCTGACCGGCTCGCAGTTCTCGCCGGACATCCCGGTGCGCGGTTCGTTCGTGGTCGAGATGCCGGCCGACAAGGTGCCCGGGGCAACGTTCCTGGTGATGGAGAAGTCGATCCTGAACGACCTCGAGCCGCAGGTCACCGTGCCGCTCGGCGACAACGCGCCGAAGCTCGAGGACGTGGTGGCGCTGACGGATGCGAGCGCGCTGTGAGCGGCGCACGCCGGGCCCGCCGCGGCTGGCTGCGGAAGAACACCGCCGCCCTGGCGACCCTCGTCGTGGCGATCCCGTTCGCGGGCTGGTGGACCACGCGCAGCGACTACAAGTCCTGGTACGACGGCGAGCCGCGCGATCCCGTGGAGGTCGCGGCCGGCGGTACGTCGTACAACGGCGCCACCTGGTACGCCGCGAGCCTCGAGCAGGACCCGCAACCGATCCGGACCGGCTTCACCAACGCCAACGCGGACAAGCTGCCGCCCGGCACCACCCGGATCCGCGTGTACTTCCGGCTGCAGGTGGACAAGCTGTCCGCGCTCGACGGGCTCGGCGGCTGCTCGATGCACCTCCGCGCGCCGGACGGCCGTATCTGGGACGAGACGGTGGTGGCCGATGACTACCAGGACCGTCCGACCGGCTGCACCGGCGGTACGGACGACAAGCCGGACAGCTGGCGTGGCGCCGCCGCCCAGTACTACCTGAAACCGGCCGCGGGGAAGCCGTTCGAGACGGTCGCGATCTTCGTCGTACCGACGTCCGTGGCCGGCACCGTGCGGCCGATGATCACCTGGGCTACGAAGCTTCCTCAGTACTTGGCATTCCCGAAGTAGCGGCGCTCAGGTCGGTGACGCCCTGGTCGCCGGCCGGCTGCTCGTAAACCGCGCGGGTGCGCGGGCCGAGGTAGCCGGCCAGGCCGCCGATCATCCGGTCGTACGCCGCGGCCAGCAGGCTGACCTGCAGCATGATCTTCAGGCCGTCGGTCAGCAGGCTCAACGGCTCGTCGACGACCTGCCAGAACTGCAGTGTGTGCGGCCCGAGCACCCAGAGCTTCAGCGCGATCCACACCCCGCTCGCGGCGAAGGTGACGACGGCCCAGGCCAGGAAGTACCCGAGCATCGGGCGCAGACCGGAGCGGACGACCAGCCGGAACGCCTGCACGACCGGGATCCACCGGTCCTTCCAGTCCGCGACCACCGAGTTCCCGGCGACCCGGACGATCCGCGGCGTCTGCTGCCAGCGGTTCGTGAGCCGGTCGAACCGCCAGCGCGGCTTGTCGGGCTTCTGAAGGACGCGTCCGTAGATGACCGCGGTCATGGTGATCCACATCAGCGGGAGGACCGCAGCGCTCCACAGGTCGCCGACGCCGGCCGCGACGAAGCCCGTCACCGAGTCCCACACCTCACGGACCTGGTTCACCCCGAGTACATGGTCCAGCACCCAGGTGTACCCGTCCTGCAGCCATTGCCAGGCAACCCGCTGCTTCAGCCACGTCTTCGGCGGCGGGATCACCGACGTTGCCTGGTAGACCACAACGAAGATCCACAGCGCCTCGAGGTACGTGACGAACAGCTTGCGGACCGGGCCTTCCTTCTCCTTCTTCCACCTCTTGAACACGAAGCGGAGCAGGTACGCCGTGACGCCGAGGCCGATGAACAGCCACGTGGACAACGACTGCAGGCC
>NZ_DASRVN010000347.1:0-9364 GCF_035655035.1 Kribbella sp.
AGCAGCGGCGCGGTGAGGGTCTGCTGGATCGTCCGCGTCGGGTTCAGCGACGCGTACGGGTCCTGGTGCACGTACTGCACGCTGCGCCGGAACGTGGTGAAGTCGCCGCGCTTCATCGACCAGATGTCGGTGCCGTCGAACCCGACCTTCCCGCTGCTCGGCCGGGCCAGACCGGCCGCCATCCGGGCCGCGGTGGTCTTCCCCGATCCGCTCTCGCCGACCAGGCAGAGCACCTCGCCGGGGTTGATCGACAGGTCGATGCCGTCGACCGCCCGGATCGGGCCGGCCTTGGTGTCGAACACCTGGCTGACCCCGCCGAGCGTGATCAGCGGCGCGCCCTGCTCGGCGGACTGCTCCGGGGACTTCTCGAGTGCGCTCATGATGCCGTCCCCAGGTTCTCGCTCCGCACCTCACGCTCGAGGTGCACGTCCTTCACGTGGATACAGGCCGCCTCGTGCGCGTCGCCCGGCTCGTCGGTGATCGGCGTCAGCGGCGGATCCGTCGCGTTGCACTCCTCTGTCGCGTACTTGCAGCGCGGCGCGAACGTGCAGCCCGCGGGCAGCGCGGCCAGGCTCGGCGGGCCGCCCGGGATCGACTCCATGTCGGGCAGGTCGCCGACGATCGGCGGTACCGCCTTGATCAGGCCGAGGGTGTACGGGTGCCGCGGGCGGTAGAACATGTCCCGGACGCCACCGGTCTCGATGATGCGTCCGGCGTACATGGTGGCCACCCGGTCCGCGAGCTCGGCGGCCAGCGACAGGTCGTGCGAGATGAAGATCATCGAGAACCCGAGCCGGTCCCGGACCTCGTGCAGCACGTCGACCACGGACCGCTGGGTGAGGATGTCGAGCGCGGTGGTCGGCTCGTCGAGGATCAGGACCTCGGGCTCGAGCAGCAGGCTCATCGCGATCAGCACCCGCTGGCGCATACCGCCGGAGAGCTCGTGCGGGTAGCTGTCCATCACCCGCGACGGCTCCAGCCGGACCAGCCGGAGCAGTTCGCCGGCCCGGTCCTCGATCTCCTGCTTGTTCGCCTTGGTGTGCGCCCGCATCGTGTCGTGCATGTGCGCGCGGATCTTCAGCACCGGGTTGAACGCGTTCATCGCGCCCTGGAACACCATCGCCGCGTCCCGCCAGCGGAAGTCCCGCAGGTCCCGGCCGTCCAGCCCGAGGATGTCGATCTCGGTACCGTCGCCGCGGTTGAACGTGACCTTGCCGCTGGCGTGCCCGAGCCGCGGCAGCAACCGCAGCAGCCCGAGCCCGAACGTCGTCTTGCCGCAGCCGCTCTCCCCCACCAGCGCGAGGCTTTCGCCCGGGTAGAGGTCGAGGTCCACGCCGCGGACCGCCTGAACGGTCGCACCGGCACCGGTCCGGTACTCGACCTTGAAGTCGCGGACCGACAGCAGCGGCTTTCCTTCGCCGCCACGTTTCGCACGAGTGCTCGAAGTAGTCATCGCGATCACCGGTCCCGCAGCCGCGGGTTGAGGATCTCTTCGAGGGATCGCGTCATCATCACCAATCCGACCAGCAGCAGGACGATCGCGACGATCGGGCTGAGGATCCAGCCCAGGCTCGCGTCGTTGAAGATCGCGCCGGCAATCCAGGCGCGGTTGAGCATGATGCCCCAGTTGGAGCCGGTCAGCGGGGCGAGACCGAGCAGGTACAGGCCGACCAGCTGGTAGATCGCGTTGGTGACGCCGATCATGAAGTTCATCAGGATGAAGCTGGCCATGTTCGGCAGGATCTCGACGAACACCACCCGGGCGGTGCCGAGGTCGAGCAGCCGGGCCGCCTCGACGAACTCGCGCTCCTTCAGCGAGAACACCTGGGCCCGGACGGCCCGGGTCAGCACCGGCCAGGACAGGCCGCCGACCAGCAGCGCGAGCAGGATCGGCGAGTCCAGCTTGAAGAACGCGCCGAGCACCGCGAGCAGGACGATCTGCGGGACCGTCAGGAAGACGTCGGCGAGCGTGACCACGACCGAGTCGACCCAGCCGCCGAGGTAGGCGGCCAGCGAGCCGAGCACGATCGCCAGCACGGTCGAGATCGCGGCCGCGAAGAAGCCGACGAAGATCACCGTCCGGCCGCCGCCGATCATCTGGATCAGCACGTCCTTGCCCTCGTTGTCGGTGCCGAGCAAGTGCCCGGGCGAACCCGACGGGAGCAGGATCTCCTTGACGTTCGGCGACACGTCCGGGAGGAAGAACGGCACGATCGCGGTGATCAGCACCATCAGCGCGACGATCAGGAACCCGATGAACCCGGCGGGGCTGCGGCGCAACGACCGCAGGATGCCGGCGAACCGGGAGACGCCCGGCGTACCGATCGCGGCGACGGGGATGGAAGCCTCGGTCATCTCGTCACCCCTTGCCCTTGCCCTGGACCCGGATCCGCGGATCCAGCTGGCTGTACAGCACGTCGGCCAGCAGGTTGGCCACCACCACCGAGATCGTCACGACCAGGAAGATGCCTTGCAGTACGGCGTAGTCGCGGCCGTTGACGGCGTTGTACAGGCTGAACCCGATGCCCTGGTAGCCGAAGATCCGCTCGACAAAGATCGAGCCGCCGACCACGAACCCGAGCGACACCGCGAGCTGGCTGAACAGCGGCAGTACGGCGTTCCGCCCGACGTACCCGGACCGGATCCGGGAGTCCGACAGGCCGCGCGCCCGGGCCACGGTCACGTAGTCCTCGCCGAGGGTCTCCACCGTCGACGACTTCATCACCAGCGCCCAGGAGCCGACCGTGGTCAGCGCGTAGGCCAGGATCGGCAGCATCGCGTGGTAGAAGATGTCGTTCAGGAAGCTGAGGCTGAACGAGGGCGTGACGCCCGGCGTGTACGAGCCGCGGGCCTGGGTCAGGTCGAAGACCTGCAGCTTCACGCCGAGGAAGACCACGATCAGGATCGCCAGGATGTAGTTCGGGATCGCGTGCAGCACCGAGCCGATCGAGGTCAGCAGGTGATCGATCCAGGTCTCCCGGCGGTAGGCCATGATCATCCCGGCCACGATCCCGATGACGAAGCTGAACACCGTCGCCACCCCGACCGAGAACAGCGTCCACGGCAGGTAGGTCTTGATCACCGAGGCGACCGTGGTGCCCGGCGACAGCAACGAGTTGCCGAAGTCGCCGTGCAGCATGTTGACCATGTAGTGGAAGTACTGCGCGATCACCGGCTCGTTCGGGTCCAGCGAGAACAGGTTCTTCGCCTGCGCCGCCGCCGCCTCGTACGAGATACCCGTCTGCGCGATCTGCGTCTGGATATAGGTGTCGACCGGGTTACCGGGTAACAATCGGACCAGGAAGAACGTCCCGGTCGTGACGATGAAGACCGTCAGGACCGCCTTGAACAGTCTCCGCACCAGCCAGGCGTTGACGAACCGCCGTACGGCCGAAGGTCTCGGTTCGACGGCGGGACCTTCGATCAGTTCCGCCGCGGACGTATCGACCGCACCACTCACTGCTCACCTCCACGCGACTACCAGGGAAAGTCGGTGTCGCAGACCCTCTCAGCTAAGACTTAGTAACACTGTCTTGCAAGGATCTGCGCATAGTGACGCTAGTGTGCGCAACCTCAGTCACCGAGTCAACGACTTGAGGCAATCGGTAGGCAACGTTGAGACAACGTTGCGGACCGTGACGCAACGGTACCGGGGAGTACAGGAAATGCCCGCCTCCGACGACGGAGGCGGGCACCTGGTGAGGTTTGTCAGCGAGTGGCGCGGTTGACGGCCGAGACGACGGCCTTCAGCGAAGCAGTGAGAATGTTGGCATCCCGGCCGACGCCCCAGAACACCTCGTCGCCGACCTCGCACTCGACGTACGCCGCGGCCAGCGCGTCACCGCCGGCCGAGAGCGCGTGCTCGTGGTAGTCCAGCACCCGGACGTCGTACTTCAGCGGCTGCAGCGCGTCCACGAACGCCGACACCGGACCGTTGCCCTCACCAACCAACTCGTGGGGCACACCATTGGCATAGACCTGAACCCGGAGCTGGTCGCCGTGACCCTCGCCGGAGGTCGAGTTCACGCTCAGCAGCGACAGCTTGCCGGGGGCAAGGTACTCGGCCGCGAAGATGTCCCACATCACCTGCGGACCGACCTCGCCGCCCTCGCTGTCGGTGTGCTGCTGGATCACCCGGCTGAACTCGATCTGCAACCGGCGCGGCAGGTCGAGCCGGTGCTCGGACTTCATGATGTACGCGACGCCGCCCTTGCCGGACTGCGAGTTGACCCGGATCACGGCCTCGTAGCTGCGGCCGACGTCCTTCGGGTCGATCGGCAGGTACGGCGCCTCCCAGGTGATCTCGCCGACCGGCCTGCCCTCGGCCGCGGCCTGCTTGTCGAGCGCCTCCAGGCCCTTCTTGATCGCGTCCTGGTGCGACCCGGAGAAAGCGGTGTAGACCAGGTCACCGGCGTACGGCTGCCGCTCGGGGACGCGCATCTGCGTGCAGTACTCGACCGTACGGCGGATCTCGTCGATGTCGGAGAAGTCGATCTGCGGGTCGATGCCCTGGCTGAACAGGTTCATCCCCAGCGTCACCAGGTCGACGTTGCCGGTCCGCTCGCCGTGGCCGAACAGGCAGCCCTCGACCCGGTCCGCTCCGGCCATCAGCGCCAGCTCGGTCGCGGCCACCGCCGTACCGCGGTCGTTGTGCGGGTGCAGGCTGATCGCGCTGTGCTCGCGGCGGGTCAGGTGCCGGCTGAACCACTCGATCTGGTCGGCGTACACGTTCGGGGTGCACATCTCGACGGTGGCCGGCAGGTTCAGGATGATCTCGCGGCCCGCGGCGGGCTGCCAGACGTCACTGACCGCCTCGCACACCTCGAGCGCGAACTCCAGCTCGGTGCCGGTGAAGATCTCCGGGCTGTACTGGTACCCGAACTCGCAGTCGCCGAGGATCTCGTCGGCGTACTTCATCACGGTCTCGGTGCCGCGGACCGCGATGTTGCGGCACTCGGCCTTGTCGACGTTGAACACCACCCGGCGGAACAGCGGCGCGGTCGCGTTGTACAGGTGGATGGTCGCCTTCGGCGAGCCCTGCAGCGACTGGACGGTGCGCTCGATCAGCTCCTCGCGGGCCTGGGTCAGCACCGAGATCGTCACGTCGTCCGGGATCACGTCGTCCTCGATCAGGCTCCGGACGAAGTCGAAGTCGTACTGGCTGGCGCTCGGGAAACCGACCTCGATCTCCTTGTAGCCCATCGTCACCAGCAGGTCGAACATCCGCCGCTTGCGGGCCGGCGACATCGGCTCGACCAGCGCCTGGTTGCCGTCGCGGAGGTCGGTGGACAGCCAGCGCGGCGTGTGGTCGACGGACTTGGCCGGCCAGGTGCGGTCCGGCAGGTCGATCGGCGGGAACGCGCGGTAGCGGTGGATCGGCATACCGGACGGCTGCTGCACAGGCTGGGGCTGGTTCTTCGGTGCCACGGTGGTTCTCCTCGGAAGTACGGGTGTCGTGCGGGACGACCGGCGTACGACAGAACTCCGCGGCGAGGAACCGGCCTTGTCAGGCCTCGCCGCGGCAGCGAAGGAGGAGAAGCTGGTGCCGCATGATGCCTGCGAGTTTATGCACAACTCCCCCGGCACGTCGAACCGGGGGTCTCGATTCGCGAGACACGGAGCGTGACGGGACCGTTGCTGAGGATGTGCTGAGGGTTTCGGCCCGGACCCCGCGGGCGGTGCGAGGATGGCCGGATGAGGCCGCGCGTACTGGTCGTCGAGGACGCCGAGCCGATCCGGACCGCGGTCGGGATCGCGCTGACCGAGGCCGGGCACGACGTCCGTACCCGGGCCGACGGTGCCGGCTTCGAGCGGGAGCTCGCGGAGTACCGCCCGGATCTGGTGCTGCTCGACGTGATGCTGCCCGGGCGGGACGGGTTCGAGCTGCTGACGGTCGCCCGTGAGACCTCGAACGCCGGCGTGATCCTGCTGACCGCCCGCGACGGCGTCGACGACCGCCTGCACGGGCTGCGGACCGGGGCCGACGACTACGTGGTCAAGCCGTTCGTACTCGCGGAGCTGATCGCGCGGGTGGAGGCGGTGCTGCGGCGGATGGGGCGGCTGCGGAGCGTTCTCGCGGTCGGCGACCTGGAGGTGGACGTCGAGGCGCGCGCGGTCCGGCGGGGCGGGGCGGAGATCGAGCTGACGGCGACGGAGTTCAAGCTGCTCGCGTTCCTGGCCGGGCGTGCGGAGAAGGTCGTCGGCAAGACGCAACTGCTGACCGCGGTCTGGGGGTACGACGACTACGCGGACAATCTGGTCGAGGTGTACGTGAGCGGTCTGCGGCGCAAGCTGGAGGCGCACGGCCCGCGGCTGCTGCATACGGTGCGGGGGTCGGGGTACGTGTTGCGATCGTGAACCTGTCGCTGCGTGCTCGCGTGACGTTGACCGCGATCGCAGTACTGCTGGTGGTGCTGCCGGTCACCGGGCTGACGGTGAAGGCGGTGTTCGACGCGCAGGCCGGACGGAGCCTGAACTCGTTGCTGACCGGGCGGGCGCAGCTGGCGCAGCAGCTCGCGCGCCAGAACGTTGCTCCGGGCAACTTGGTTCGCCGGGTCGAGGCGAACGGGGTGCGGGTGACGCTGACGCTGCGGAACGGGCGGCAGTTCGGTGCACCGCCGATCGAGGCCGACGGGACGGTGCGGCAGGTACACGCGACGTTGCAAGCCGGGCAGCAGACGAAGGGCGCCGAGCTGGTACTGACCGCTGACACGTCACTCCTCGCCGGCGCGAGCGCGCGGCTGCGGACCGTGCTGCTGCTGTCCGGTCTCGCGGCGATCCTCATCACCGCCCTCGCGCTGGCGATCGGCATGCGCTTCGCGCTCGCACCTCTCGACACGATGACCGCCCTCGCCCGCTCAATTGCCGCCGGCCGCCGCGGCGGCCGCCTGCAACCGGAACGGTCGGACACAGAGCTAGGCCGCACCGCCGTGGCCTTCGACGAGATGCTCGACGCACTGGAGGGCGCGGAGCGGACGGCGCGGCGCGCGGAGGGGCTCGCACGCACCGCCGAGGCAGCAGCACGGCGGTCCGCGGAGACCGCGCGGCAGGCGGAGGGGGCGGCGCGGGAGTCCGAGGAGGTCGCGCGGGTCTCGGAGGAGGCGGCGCGGGCTTCCGAGCAGGTTGCGCGGCGGTCGGAGG
The DNA here is from genome assembly GCF_035655035.1 of Kribbella sp. GTDB lineage: Bacteria > Actinomycetota > Actinomycetes > Propionibacteriales > Kribbellaceae > Kribbella. Next base: position 7,141 of record NZ_DASRVN010000347.1, read on the forward strand.
AGCGGATGCGGGAGTTTGTCGGGGATGCGGCGCATGAGTTGCGGACGCCGGTGGCCGGGTTGCAGACGGCGGCTGAGGCGTTGATTCAGCTTGGGCCTCGCGCGACTGTCGAGCAGCGTGAGGAGCTCGAGCTCTTGCTCGTTCGTGAGTCGCGGCGGGCGGGGACGCTGGTGGCGGATCTTCTCGAGCTCAGCCGGATCGACTCCGGGCTCCAGCTCCAGTTGGCGCCCGTCGAACTGCGCAAGCTCGCCGACGCCCAGGCGGCCCGGCTCCGCCTGGTCGCACCCGAGGTGGCCGTCGAGGTCCACGGCACCGCGACCGTCACCGCCGACGAGGACCGGCTCACCCAGGTCCTGACCAACCTGGTCGACAACGCCCGCCAGGCCGGCGCGCACGCCATCCGGATCACCGTCGCGGAGACCGGCGTACTGGTGGAGGACGACGGCCCCGGCGTACCGCCCGAAGCCCGCGAGCGGATCTTCTCCCGCCTCGTCCACGGCCCGCACAGCAAAGGCGCCGGCCTCGGCCTGGCCATCGCCCGCGGCATCGCCGAAGCCCACGGCGGCACCCTGACCGTCACCAACCGCGCCGACGGCACCCCCGGCGCCGCGTTCCACTTACAGCTGCCAAGACCCACCCGCCGCCTCTGATGGGTTGACGTCCACGAGAGGTCCTCTGTAGACAGCGTCTACCATTGTCGTGTAGACACTGTCTACGTGATCGCACTCGGGCTGCTGACGGCTTCCGCCGGCTGTCATGCGGCGTGGAACCTGCTGCTCAAGCGCGGCGGGCTCGGCGGACCAGCGTTCGTCTGGTTGTGCGGCCTGCTGACGCTGCCGGTCTCACTCGTCCTCTTGGCCCGCGGACCAGGCCCGTCTGCGTGGGCCGGGCTGGTGAGCATGGCGCTCCACACCACGTACGCCGTCACCCTGCAGAAGGCGTACTCCCGCAGCGACTTCACCGCCGTGTATCCAGTCAGCCGCGGCGCCGCACCAGTGCTGGTGACCCTCGCGACGCTCCCCCGTCCGCAGGTACTCGCGGGCGCGGCGCTCACGCTCACCGGCGTACTGATGCTGGACCGCCTGCACTCGACACGCGGCGTAGGGCTCGGCCTGCTGGTCGCCGCCTGCACCGCGGCCTACACGTTGTGGGACGGATTCGCAGTCACACACCTGCACGTCGATCTGCTGACGTACCTCGCGGTGGGCAACGTCGCGCAAGTAGTACTGCTCGCGCCGATCCTCCGGAACCGCCGCGAGGTCCTGACCCATTGGCGGCAGGCGTTGCCGATCGCCGTGCTGATGCCGGCCAGCTACGGACTGGTGCTGGTCGCGCTGTCGTTCGCGTCGGTCAGCACCGTCGCGGTCGGCCGGACGCTGAACGTCGCACTAGGTGCCCTGATCGGTGCGTTCGTACTGCGTGAACGACCAAGGATTGCCGGGCTGGTCGTGGTGGTGGCCGGCGTACTTCTGGTGAGTAGGACTGATACATGAAGGATCTGGTGTGTCTGCATGCCGGCACCAGCGGCCCGGAGACGTGGGACCGTTTCGTGCCCGGGTTCGAGGCGCTCGGGTACCGCGTGCACTGCCCTGCGCTGCTCGGCCACGGCACCGCGCCCCGACGTCGCCCGTACCGCCTCGACGACTTCCGCGATGAGGTACTGCGCGACCTCGACGGCCTCGGCCGGATCACGCTGATCGGGAACTCGCTCGGCGCGTTCGTGGCCAGCGCCGTCGCCGTCGCCCAGCCCGACCGCGTCGATCGCCTCGTGCTCGAGGAGATCCCGATCCCTCCACGCACCACCGCCGACGGCGCCCCGACCACTAGCGAACTCCCGCGCCTCGCCCTGCTCGCCTCCGGCTGGCTGGCCCGCCGCCGCTGCGACCCCACGCTGCTCCCCGACGTCATCACCGACCTCCGCCGACCGAACCCGACCTGGTGGTCCGGCCTGCCCGCCGTCACCGCCCCCACTCTCATCCTGGCCGGCGGCCCGAAGAGCCACCTCGACCAGACCCGCTTCCGCCTCCTCGCCAGCACGATGCCCCAGGCAACAATCACCACGATCGAAGCCGGCCACCGCAGCCACACCCACGCCCCGGACCGGTGGCTCGCCGAGGCGAAACCGTTCCTTGCCTTCAAGAACGGTTGAGCTCCTAAGGTTGCGGTATGACGGAAACTCTTCTGGACCGGGTCGGTACGCACGGGCTCGGCGTGCTGGTGACGA
>NZ_DASRVN010000348.1:0-2521 GCF_035655035.1 Kribbella sp.
AGGGCGGGCGGGTAGTCAGCCGTGGGCGCGGAGCAGGGGGATGACGCCGCCGGCCAGGAGCATGTCGACCTGGTGTTTCGACAGCCGGTGGCGCAGCTCGATGGTTCGGTCGCCGACCCGCGCCTCGAGTACGTCGGACGTGCGGAGCGCGTCGTGCAACCCGTCGAGTACGACCACATCGCCGGCCTCGATCCGGTCGTACTCCGAGTCGTCGGCGAACTCACACGCCAGTACGCCGAAGTTCGCCAGGTTCTGCCAGTGGATCCGGGCATAGGAGCGCGCCAGGACCAAGCGCAGGCCGAGGTATCGGGGCGTGATCGCCGCGTGCTCGCGGGACGATCCTTGCCCGTAGTTGGCACCACCAACGATCGCGTGGTCACCAAGCTCACGAGCCCGGTCGGCGTACTCCGGATCGACCGGACGGAATGTGAACTCGGCCAGCTTGGCGATGTTGGAGCGGTACGGCAGCGCGGCGGCGCCGGCCGGTGAGATCTCGTCCGTCGACACGTTGTCGCCCACCTTGAGCGCGACCGGTACCTCCAGACGGTCCGGCAAGCCGTCGAAGTCCGGCAGCGTGCCGATGTTCGGTCCCTTCAGCAACTCGCCCGGGTCCTCGGGCGGTGGCTCGAGCATCGCCGTGTTGACGCTGTGCCGCGCCGGCAGATCGAGCTCCGGATACGCGACCGCCTGCTCGTGCGCCCAGTCGCGCGGATCGACGAGTACGCCGGTCAACGCGCTGGCGGCTGCCGTCTCCGGCGAGCACAGGTACACCGCGTCGTCCGCGCTGCCACTGCGGCCCGGGAAGTTCCGCGGCATCGTACGAAGGCTGTTCGTCCCGCCGGCCGGTGCCTGTCCCATCCCGATGCAGCCGAGGCACCCCGCCTGATGAATGCGTGCACCGGCTCGGACCAGTTCCAGCGTCACGCCCATCCGGGTCAGGTCTTCCAGGATGCTCCGCGAGGTCGGATTGACGTCGAAGCTGAGCGCGCCGCCGGTCTGCCGGCCGCCGACCATCGCGCCGGCGATCGCGAAGTCCCGCAGCCCGGGATTCGCGCTGGACCCGATCACCACCTGGCCGATCTCGGTCCCGGCGACCTCCCGCACCGGTACGACGTTGCCCGGCGACGACGGCGTCGCGACCAACGGCTCCAGACTCGTCAGATCGATGGCGTCCGAGACGTCGTACGTCGCGTCGTGATCGGCGAGCAACTCCGCGAAGTCGTCCTCGCGGCCCTCCGCCCGGAGGAAGCCGCGGACCGCGTCGTCGGCCGGGAACACGGTCGTCGTCGCACCGAGTTCGGCGCCCATGTTCGCGATCACGTGCCGGTCCATCGCCGTCAACGACGCCAGTCCCGGGCCGTGGTACTCGATGATCCGGCCGACGCCGCCGCTCACGCCGTACCGGCGGAGCATCTCCAGGATCACGTCCTTCGCGGACACCCACGGCGGCAGTTCGCCGGTCAGCTCGATGCCCCAGATCTCCGGCATCCGCAGCCGGAACGGGCTGCCTGCCATCGCCTGGGCGACCTCGATGCCACCGGCGCCGATCGCCAGCATGCCGAGCGAGCCGGCCGCGCAGGTGTGCGAGTCCGAGCCGAGCAACGTCGCGCCCGGCCGGCCGAACCGCTGCATGTGTGTCGGATGCGAGACACCGTTGCCCGGCTTGGAGTACCAGAGGCCGAAGTGCCCGCAAGCACTGCGCAGGAACCGGTGGTCCTCGGCGTTCCGCTCGTCGGCCTGCAACAGGTTGTGGTCGACGTACTGCACGCTGACCTCGGTGCGGACCCGGTCGAGCTGCATCGCCTCGAGCTCGAGCATCACCATCGTGCCCGTCGCGTCCTGCGTCAGCGTCTGGTCGATTCGTAGCTGGACCTCCGACCCAGGCTCCAGCTCGCCGCCGGCCAGATGCGACGCGATCAGCTTCTGCGCGACGTTGCTGCTCACGGTCCGTTCAGTGCTCCGGCTGGAGCATCGCCTGGAACATCCACCTCTGCGACGTCAGGGCCTCGACCGTGTGCTTCTGGCCGGCTCCCGACAGGTTGCTCCGGATCTCGATCACGCGAGCCTCCCAACGGTCGTACGGTGACGTCCTTCCTTATCGGCCGGGTGCCCGTCCGAAGGACGGCCAAACGGGGGAGTGCTCCGGCGTGTTGTGGGTACCAGGTCTTGTCGGCGATGGGTCGTTCGGGAGGTCGGCATGGACGGGACCAGTGGTTCCTCGAGCGCGGACACGCCCCGCCTGGCCCGGTACCGGGCCTGCTGGCGTCTTGCCTGCTACGTCATCGGCACGGTTGGTTTCATGGTTGCGGGCCTGCTCTTGTCGGGGATGGTCCTGACCGTGGTCGGCATCGCGGTCCTTGTCGTCGGTCTGACGGCGGCCACCGCCTACGGAGCCGAAGGCGGTCCCAGCCCGACCAAGTCGCGAGCGCGGACGGTGTGCAACGCGATGGCCGGGACCGCGGTGGTAGGCGTCGTCTTCGGGCTCAGCACCGTCCTCGGTCCCGCCGTACTGCTGCTGACC
>NZ_DASRVN010000349.1:0-6494 GCF_035655035.1 Kribbella sp.
GAGGTGGTGAAGCCGACCTGGTTGTTCACGATCACGTGGATCGTGCCGCCGGTCCGGTAGCCGCGCAGCTGGGACAGGTTCAGCGTCTCCGCGACCACGCCCTGGCCGGCGAACGCCGCGTCACCGTGCACCAGCACCGGCAGCACCGGGAACGCGGCGCCGCGGTCCAGCAGGTCCTGCTTGGCCCGGACGATGCCCTCGAGCACCGGGTCGACGGTCTCCAGGTGCGACGGGTTCGCCGCCACCGAGACCTTGATCTTGTCGCCGAACTCCGAGACGAACTCGCCCTCGGCGCCCAGGTGGTACTTGACGTCACCGGAGCCCTGCACGGTCCGCGGGTCGATGTTGCCCTCGAACTCGCGGAAGATCTGGCCGTACGACTTGCCGACGATGTTCGCCAGTACGTTCAGCCGGCCGCGGTGCGCCATCCCGATCGCGACCTCGTCCAGCCCGGCGCCGGCCGCCTCCTCGCAGAGCTCGTCGAGCAGCGGGATCGTGGTCTCCGCGCCCTCCAGCGAGAACCGCCGCTGACCGACGTACTTGGTCTGCAGGAAGGTCTCGAAGGCCTCGGCCTCGTTCAGCTTGGCCAGGATCCGCAGCTGCTCCTCGCGGGGCGGTTTGGTGTGCGGGCGCTCGACCCGCTCCTGGATCCACTTGCGCTGCTCCGGGTCCTGGATGTGCATGTACTCGATACCGGTGGTCCGGCAGTACGAGTCGCGCAGGATGCCGAGGATCTCGCGGAGCTTCATGAACCGCCGGTCGCCGCCGCCGAACGAGCCGGTGGCGAACTCGCGGTCCAGGTCCCAGAGCGTCAGGCCGTGGGTGGCGACGTCCAGGTCCGGGTGGCTGCGCTGCTTGTACTCCAGCGGGTCGGTGTCGGCCATGATGTGGCCGCGCACCCGGAACGCGTGGATCAGCTCCAGGATCCGGGCCTGCTTGCTGATGTCCTCCTCGTGGCTGTGCGGGAGGTCGGCGGCCCAGCGGATCGGCTCGTAGGGGATCCGCAGCGACTGGAAGATCTCGTCGTAGAAGCCCTCGCCGCCGAGCAGCAACTGGTGGATCCGGCGCAGGAACTCACCCGACTGGGCGCCCTGGATGATCCGGTGGTCGTACGTCGAGGTCAGCGTCATCACCTTGCTGACCGCGAGCTTGGCCATCGTCTCCTCGGCCGCGCCCTGGTACTCCGGCGGGTACTCCATCGCGCCGACGCCGATGATGCAGCCCTGGCCGGTCATCAGCCGCGGCACCGAGTGCTGGGTGCCGATCGTGCCAGGGTTGGTCAGGCTGATCGTGGTGCCCTGGAAGTCCGGCAGCGCGAGCTTGTTGTCCCGGGCCCGGCGGACGATGTCCTCGTAGGCCATCCAGAAGTCGGCGAAGTTCATCGACTCGGCGGCCTTGATCGACGGCACCAGCAGCTGCCGGGTGCCGTCCGGCTTCTGCATGTCGATGGCCAGGCCGAGGTTGATGTGGGCCGGCTGCACGTGGGTCGGCTTGCCGTCGGTCTCGTCGTACGACGCGTTCATCTCGGGCAGCGTCTTCAGCGCCTTGACCAGCGCCCAGCCGATCAGGTGCGTGAACGAGATCTTGCCGCCGCGCGCGCGCTTCAGGTGGTTGTTGATCACGATCCGGTTGTCGATCAGCAGCTTGACCGGCACCTGCCGGACGCTGGTCGCGGTCGGGACCGTGAGGCTGGTCTCCATGTTCTGCGCGGTGCGCGCCGGGGCGCCGCGGAGGATCTGCCGCTCGGCGTCCGCGCTGGTCGCGGGGGCCGGCTTGGGCTGGGCGCTGGGCGGCTGGTTCACCGTGCCTCCGGTCGGAGCGGCCGTCGTCTTCGCGGCCGGGGCCTGTGCTGCTGGTGCGGCGGCCTGCGCGGGGGCGTTCGCCGCCGTCGCGGTCGCGGCCGGAGTGCTCTGGGCGGGCGCGGCCGGCGTCGTACCGCGGCTCGGCGCCTCAGGGGTCTTGTTGTCGGACACCGCATCCGGCCGGGGAGCGTCGGCCGGGGGAGTCGTCACCGGCTTCGCGTCACCATCAGGGTTGTACGTCTTGAAGAAGTCTAGCCACGCCGGATCCACCGAATTCGGGTCCTGCTGGTACTTCTCGTACAGCTCGTCGACCAGCCATTCGTTCGCACCGAAGGCTGCTAGGGGATTGGTGTCTGATGGCTCGGTGGCCACTTGGCAGTTCGCCTCTTCCGATTTCGGGTCCGGTACCACTGGTGGTTAATGCTGATGTTATGGGTGGTGTCCCAAGCAAAGGCTAATAGCACGCGGAGTACTTCCACAGCCGGGGACCACCGGACCAGTGTGTCGAGTGGTCGGGCCCCGGCGGGACGATCCATCGGTGCCTGAAACACTGCCCACAAAGGTGTTTCAGGCCACACGCACTCCGCTCGCCGCCGCCGGATGCGGAGAGCAACGGTCATAGCTCCGGGACGCCTTGCAGAGGTGGCTTTCCGGCACCCTTCCGGACGCCACCGCGACGGCGCCCTGAGCGCGGTTGCGAACTGTATGCAGTTGAGCACTCGCCACCCGTGACGATCGGTACCGCGCAGAAGTGTGGCCAACGTCACGCTCCGAATCAGTCCACCTGGGCATGATTGGCCTTCATCGGTTGCCGAGCCGGCGAACCAGCTTCAGCCCGGACCAGGTGCCGTCGATCGCGCACACCTTCACGTCGACCACCCCGAGCGGCAGGGCCAGCTCGCGGATCCCGTTCTCGTCGAGGTCGGTCGGCACCCCGGACGCGCGCTTCGGCCAGGCGACCCAGATCATCCCCGCGGTGGTCGTCCGCGCGAGCAGCACCGGGAGCCGCTTGCCGAGCCTGGCCCGGTCGGGGCAGAACATCAGGATCACGTCGTACGGCGAACGCCCGGCCCGGCGCGCCACCGCCGTACCTGCCGGCAGGCCCTCGATCGTGAAGCCGTCCGGAGCGTTGTCGAGCAGGACCAGGTGCTCGGGCTTGATCCCGAGCTTGGCCGCCAGCGGTTTGCCGGAGTAGCCCGTCGTCGTGGTCATGACCGGATCGTAGGCACCCTGTGTGGAGGCATACTGACGAGATGGCGTTGACGGACGAGGCGATCGTCAAGATCAAGGGGATGATCACCTCGGGGGAGCTCGGGCCGGGGGACCGGTTGCCGAAGGAGGCGGACCTGGCCGCGCGGCTGGGGCTGTCCCGGAACTCGCTGCGGGAGGCGGTCAAGGCGCTCACGCTGGTCAACGTGCTGGACGTCCGGCACGGTGACGGGACGTATGTGACCAGCCTGGACTCGGCGCACCTGCTGGACGCGCTGAGCTTCATGGTCGACCTGCACCGCGACGACTCGGTGCTGCAGTTCTTCGAGGTACGCCGGTTGCTCGAGCCGGGGGTGGCCGCGCTGGCCGCGACCCGGATCAGCCCGGAGCAGGTCGTCGAACTGCGGCTGCTGTGCAGCGACCTCGCGCCGGACGCCGGCGTCGAGGAACTGGTCGCGAACGACCTGCAGTTCCACCGCGGGATCGCCGAGGCGACCGGGAACCAGGTCGTCTGCTCGCTGCTCGACGGCGTCTCCGGCGCCACCCAGCGGGCCCGGATCTGGCGCGGTGTCACCCAGGCCGGCGCGGTCGAGCGCACGCTGTCCGAGCACGCCGCGATCCTGGATGCCATCGAGAGCCGCGACGCCGAGGCGGCCCGCGCCTGGATGACCGCTCACATCGCCGGTGTCGAGACCTGGCTGCGCAAGGCGCCGTAGGGGTACAGCGGAGGTATGTACGAACCGCCTCCACCTCGTAGCGCGCTGACACTGCGGATCGTGCTGTCGGCGTTCGGAGTGGTGGTGTTCGCCGCGGCGACGGTGCTGGCAGTCTGGCTCGCGCTGCCGTTCGGGTGGGTGATCGTGTTCGGGCTGCTCACCGGGGTGGCGCTGGTGGACCTCGTGGTCGTTGCCGGGCGCAAGCGATCGGAAAACGGTTGAACGGCTCGGCCGGAATCCGTATCCTTCAGGAGTCACATTCCCGACGACAGGGGTTCGAGTTGTCGAACTGAGGTCCTCTCACCAGCCGATCGATCGCCGCCGTTCTGGCGCGCGGTCTCGTCCGAGACCTCAGCAGGAGCCGACAACTCATGAGTTTTTCCCTGTCCTGTACCGACCTGTCCTTCGCCTGGCCCGACGGCGAGGTGCTGTTCGACGGCCTGACGTTCGTGGCCGGCCCGGTCCGCTCCGGGCTGGTCGGCCGCAACGGCGCCGGCAAGTCGACGCTGCTCCGGCTGATCGCCGGCCGGCTCACGCCGCAACGCGGGACGATCCGCGTCGCCGGCGAGCTCGGGTACCTGCCGCAGGACCTGACCCTCGACACCTCGCTGCGGGTCGACCAGGCGCTCGGCATCGACGCCGTTCGCCGGGCCGTTACCGCGATCGAGTCCGGTGACGCGTCCGAGCAGAACTTCGCGATCGTCGGCGACGACTGGGACGTCGACGAACGCGCCGAGGCCCTGCTCGGCAAGCTCGGCCTGGGCGCGATCGGCCTCGACCGCAGCGTCGGCGAGCTGTCCGGCGGCGAGACGATCCTGCTCGGGCTGGCGGCCGAGCTGTTGCGGCGTCCCGACGTACTGCTGCTGGACGAGCCGACGAACAACCTCGACCTGCGGGCGCGGCGGCATCTGTACGACGCCGTCGACCAGTTCCGCGGCGCGCTGCTGATCGTGTCCCACGACCGGGAGTTGCTGGACCGGGTCGACCAGATCGGCGACCTCCGGAAGGGGGAGGTCACCTGGTACGGCGGCAACCTGACCGCGTACGAGGAGGCGGTCGCGATCGAGCAGGAGGCCGCCGAGCGGATGCTCCGGGCGGCGGAGGCCGACGTACGCAAGCAGAAGAAGGATCTGGTCGAGGCGCGGATGAAGATGGACCAGCGCCAGGCCCGGGGGCAGCGTGCCTTCGAGCAGGGCGGGATCCCGAAGATCATCGCGGGCGGGCTGAAGCGGTCCGCGCAGGTGTCGGCCGGCAAGCACCTCGGGATGCAGTCCGAGCGGCTCGATTCGGCGCAGGAGGCGCTGGCGGACGCGGAGGACAAGGTCCACGACGACGAGACGATCCGCGTCGACCTGCCGAAGACCGCCGTACCGGCTGGTCGCATCGTGCTCCGGCTGGAGGATCACGTACTGCGGACCGGGGCGCACGTCGACCTGGAGATCCGCGGCCCGGAGCGGATCGCGCTGACCGGGCCGAACGGCGCCGGGAAGACGACGCTGTTGCAGTCGATCGTCGGGGGTTCGTTGCCGGTGGTGCCGCTCCGGTACCTGCCGCAGCGGCTCGACCTGCTCCGGGACGACCTGTCGATTGTTGACAATCTGGCGTTGCTGGCTCCGGCGACGGAGAACCAGGAGCGGCGGGCCCGGCTGGCGCGGTTCCTGTTCCGCGGGCGGTCGGCGGATCAGCTGGTCAGTACGTTGTCGGGCGGCGAACGGTTCCGGGCGACGCTCGCGGCCCTGCTGCTCGCGGAGCCCCCGCCGCAGTTGCTGATGCTGGACGAGCCGACGAACAACCTCGATCTGTCGAGCGTCGCGCAGTTGAAGGACGCGCTGGCGTCGTACAGCGGGGCCTTGGTGATCGCGAGTCACGACGTGCCGTTCCTGCGGGAGATCGGGATCACGCGCTGGCTGGAGCTGACGCCGGAGGGGATCGCGGACATCGATCCGCTGTAGGTCGTGGTCCCTGGCCCCGTCACCCTTCTGGGGTGGCGGGGCTGTTCCTTGTCCTTGATTTCCATACCCCCTGGGGGTATGGTCTGGGGCATGGACGAGCACGGTGGTCACGACGCGCATGCGGGACACGGTGGGCATGGGGCGCAGTTCAAGGACCGGTTCTGGATCAGTCTGGTGCTCGCGGTGCCGGTGGTGTTCTTCAGCCCGATGTTCGGCGACCTGCTGGGGTACGTGCCGCCGGAGTTCCCCGGCTCCGCGCTGATCGCGCCGGTGCTCGGCACGGTGATCTTCCTGTACGGCGGGCAGCCGTTCCTCACCGGCGGGTGGAGCGAGCTGCGGACGCGCCGCCCCGGGATGATGCTGCTGATCGCGATGGCGATCACGGTGGCGTTCGTCGCGTCCTGGGTGACGACGCTGAAGCTCGGCGGGTTCGACCTGGACTTCTGGTGGGAGCTCGCGCTGCTGATCGTGATCATGCTGCTCGGGCACTGGCTGGAGATGCGGGCGCTCGGCGCCGCGTCGGGTGCTCTCGACGCCCTCGCCGCGTTGCTGCCCGACGCGGCCGAGAAGGTGACCGACGACGGCGTGGTCGAGGTGTCGCTGCACGAGCTGCGGACAGGTGACGTCGTACTGGTGCGATCCGGCGGTCGGGTCCCGGCCGACGGGACGGTGGTCGACGGGCAGGCCGAGGTCGACGAGTCGATGATCACCGGCGAATCGCGGCCGGTGTCGCGTGCGGTGGGTGACCCGGTCGTCGCCGGAACTGTTGCCACCGACAACGCTTTGCGGGTCGAGATCACCGCGGTCGGCGACGA
>NZ_DASRVN010000350.1:0-3896 GCF_035655035.1 Kribbella sp.
TACCACGTGGTGCTGCGCGGTGACCCGAAGTCCGGCGCCTACCTCGCGTTCTGGCTGGACGACGAGAACCACGTCCTGGCCGGTATGCACGTCAACACCTGGGACACCATCGACGCGGTCAGCGCGCTGATCCGCTCCGGCGAGCAGGTCGACCCGGCGCGCCTCGCCGACACCTCCGTCGAGCTGACCGAGGTCTAGAGCGGGGAGGTCTAGAGCAGCGAGACCTAGAGCGGATAGGTGACGTACGCGAACGACGAGCTGTCCGGTGACCAGCTCGGCACGTTCATCGTGCCCTGACCGCCGAACAGGCTCGTCAGCTCGCGGACCTCGCCGTCGCGCATGAGCAGCCGCAGCCGGACGTCGTCGATGTCGGCCGGATGCCCCTCGGTCCCCGGCGGGAAGCTCACGTACGCGATCGCCGACCCGTCCGGCGCCGGATGCGGGAACCAGTTCACCCGCTCGTCGGCCGTCAACTGCTCGGCCGTACCGTCCTTGATCCGGAACAGTTGCGCCTGCCCCGCGCGCTCGGAGTTGAAGTAGATCCACTCGCCGTCCGGCCCGTACTCCGCGCCGTCGTCGGCGAACGAGTCGTCGGTCACCTGTACGTCGGCGCCGCCCGCGGCCGGGATCGTCCAGACGTTGGTGATCCGCCGCTCGCCGATCCACTCCAGGCCGATGTACGCGAGCGTCGTACCGTCCGGGGACACGCCGTGCAGGTAGTGGTGGAACCCGGTCCCGCGGTCGTTGGTCACCCGGCGGCCCGCGCCGCCCTCGATCGGCACCGCGTAGATGTGCCCGTCCTCGGCGGACACGTAGACCGTCCGCCCGTCGGGGCTGACCACGTGGTCGTTGTTGATCGCCGGCACCCCGCCGAGCTCGATCTCCTCGAGCCCGTCCGCGACCCGGTACAGCAGGCCGTTGCCGTTGACAACCAGCGTGCCGTCCGGGAGCCAGTTCGGCGCCTCGAACAGCACTTCGTCCGAGCTGAACACCAGCCGGTGCTCGTTACGGGCGACGTCGACGACGTACAGCTCGGCCCGCTGACCAGGGCGCAGGGTTCTTGGCATGCAGCCAACCTAACTCGGATTCGCGACGCACCCGCTGCCCTGCAGCGACAGCTCGGTATGCAAGATGTCGAGGTACGCGCAGCCGTCGCGCTCGTTCGGCTCGATGATGCCGCCCTCGTGCCACTCGTTCCACGCGTACAGGAACAGGTAGTTGTCGACGGTCGACGGACGGGTCGACGTCGCCATGTCGGCCACGGCGTTGCGGACCGCCGTACGGTAGCCGTCCAGCGACTGGTCCGGCATCCAGCGGATCGCCTTCACGTCGGTCTGCTCGATCGGGTACCGCGGGCGCTCGTCGAAGTCCGACAGAACGCACCGCCCGTACGCACCGGGCGCCTGGTTGTAGAACGCCCGCTGACCCTGCAGGTACGTCTTGTACGAACGGCTCTCGACAGCAGGCCCGTCGGTCGTGCAGTACGGCGCATCCGCACCGGCGTTGCCGACCTGCTTCGGGTCGAACCCGGCCTGGTTGATCATCACGTAGATGTCCTCGCCGAGCTGGCTGCGGGCCTTCGCCCGGACTGTGTCGACGAACTGCTTCACCTGCGCGTTGCTCCCGTCGCCGAGCCCGCGGGCGTCGCAGATGTTCAGGATCTTCCGGCCGTCGTTGGTGCGCAGCGTGTTGTCGTGCTGCAGGTAGCGCATCAGGTTGGCGGCAACAGCGTCGTACTGCGTTGTCGGGATGTTGAGCGGCGCGTACGGGTGCGCGCAGACGCCGACGGTGAAGTCGATGCTGTCCTTGTTCCGTGCCTGCAGGAACGCGTCCAGGGCGGACGCTGTGACGGTCTGCGCCTGCTTGGTGTTGTCCCAGTACCAGTAGAAGTTGAAGAAGCTCAGCCCGGCTGAGGTGGCCTGGGTGATGTGTTTCTCGAGCGTTTCTGGCTTCGAGTCGTCGTAGTACCCGATCGAGGGCTTCAGGTACGACCAGTCCTCGCCGGGCCAGTTGTCGGTCGCGTAGTGCGTACCGTCGTGGAAGTCGCGGACGCCGCCCCACCAGTCGTTGTCGCGGCCGTAGATCTCCTTGGTCCGGGCGATGATCGTCTGGTGACCGTTGGTGTTGAACATGCCGAAGTACACGGCACCGGCCCGCACCCAGTTCTGGTAGACGTAACCGACCGGCCCGTCGAGCGTGTAGCCCGCCTTAAGCAGCTCGTCCGTCCTGGACACAAGCGCCAGCCGCCACTCACGCCCGTTGGTAAACCGCCGCAGCTCCACCAGCCCAGGCCCCGCCTTGGTGGAGACATAGCCTGCTGTCCCTTCCAGCACCCAGTGCTGGGCCACCAGCGCGTCCCGCTCCTGCGTACTACTCGTGAACAGCCAGCGTGTGGCTGACGCTGACGGCTTGAGACGGTACAGCGCAGTCCAGCCGGCCTTGGCTTCACGGCCGATGAACCCCGTCGTACCTGGCTGCCGCTGGTAGCCGGCAGCCGTTGCGGAGGCCAGCTCGCGCGGGTCGGCGGTGTACAGGCGTCCTACGCCGCCGGGGGAGACCAGCTCGACGAACGGGGCGGGTTGGGCCGGTCTGGCGACCGCCTGGGACTGTGATGCAGGTGGTGGTGGCTGGTCTGCCAGGACCGGTCCGGCGGTCAGGATCGCTCCGATGGTGGCAGCGGTCAGTGCGAGCAGTCCGGCAGCGCGACGCATACAGAATTCCCCAGGTTCGTCGTTGGTTGCTGATGATCGTAGACTCGCGGGGTGGCAGGCCGGATCAAGGAAGAGGACATCGCGCTGGTGCGCGAGCGGGCCCGGATCGACGACGTCGTGGGTTCGTACGTGACCTTGAAGAACGCCGGCGGTGGCAACCTCAAGGGGCTCTGCCCGTTCCACGACGAGAAGTCGCCGTCGTTCAACGTCACCCCGGCGCGCGGGTTCTTCTACTGTTTCGGCTGCCAAGAGGGCGGCGACGTCATCGACTTCATCCAGAAGGTCGACCAGATCACCTTCTCGGAGGCGGTCGAGACCCTGGCCGCGAAGGTCGGCATCCAGCTCCGGTACGAGGACTCCGGCGCGCCGGTGCAGCGCGGCCCGGGCAACCAGCGGCCGCGGCTCGTCGAGGCGCACCGGGTGGCCGCCGAGTTCTACGTCGACAACCTGTTCGGCGCGGCCGAGGCGTCGCTCGGGCGGCAGTTCCTGGACAAGCGCGGGTTCGACAAGGACGCCGCGGTGCAGTTCGGCGTGGGGTTCGCGCCGCGCGGTGGCGAGGCGCTGGTGAGCCACCTCCGTGGTCGCGGCTTCACGAACGCCGAGCTGGTCGCGTCCGGACTCGCCGCCGACGGGCAGCGCGGGCTGTACGACCGGTTCCGCGGCCGGCTGATGTGGCCGATCCGGGACGCCTCGTCGGACGTGATCGGGTTCGGTGCCCGGCGGTTGTTCGACGACGACCGGATCGAGGCGAAGTACCTGAACACGCCCGAGACCCCGATCTACAAGAAGTCCAAGGTGCTGTACGGCGTGGACCTCGCCCGGCGCGAGATCGCCAAGGGCCGGCAGGCCGTGGTGGTCGAGGGTTACACCGACGTGATGGCGTGTCACCTGGCCGGCGTACAGACCGCGGTCGCCACCTGCGGTACGGCGTTCGGCGACGACCACGCGCGGGTGCTGCGGCAGCTGCTGCTCGACAACGACCAGTTCCGCGGCGAGGTGATCTTCACCTTCGACGGCGACGAGGCGGGTCAGCGGGCGGCGCTCAAGGCGTTCGCGGGCGACCAGGCGTTCGCCGCGCAGACGTACGTCGCGGTCGAGCCGGACGGGCTGGACCCGTGCGACCTGCGGCTGCAGAAGGGCGACGCGGCGGTCCGCGAGCTGATCGGGCGGCGCGTCCCGCTGTAC
>NZ_DASRVN010000351.1:0-9938 GCF_035655035.1 Kribbella sp.
GAGCTTGCGCTGGTAGGTCTCCTTGCGCCGGATCAGGTCGATCGCCCGGCGCTTCGCGATCGCCATCAGCCAGGCGCCCGGATTCTTCGGTACGCCGGACTGCGGCCACTGCTCCAGCGCCGCCACCAGCGCGTCCTGCGCGAGCTCCTCGGCCAGCCCGACATCCCGGACGATCCGCGCCACACCCGCGACGATCCGCGCCGACTCGATCCGCCAGACCGCGTCAACAGCCCCCTGCGCCTCCACTACCGTCACCCGCCGATAGTAGACACTGCCGGGGTGGACCC
Source organism: Kribbella sp. (assembly GCF_035655035.1). GTDB lineage: Bacteria > Actinomycetota > Actinomycetes > Propionibacteriales > Kribbellaceae > Kribbella. Next base: position 288 of record NZ_DASRVN010000351.1, read on the forward strand.
GCTGCACACAGCTCTGAGCCTGTTGGTCGAGGACCTTCGGAACACCGGAGGACTCCCCCTGCGGCTGCTGGACGAGCCATCATTCGACAGCCCGGAGTACGAGTCGCTCTGGCTGGTCTCCGGCGACAAGAGCCGCACCGGCCTGCTCGTCCCCTGCGACTTCTCCCAACCCGAACGCGTGATCCACGTCGCCGACCAACTCCAGGACTTCATCCACGAGGAACTCTGTCGCCTCGGCCTCCCCGCCACCTGGCCCGAGTGCCCCGAACACCCCGCCTCACACCCACTGACCCCGGCACTGCCAGCAGGCCGGCCCGCCTGGCAATGCCCCAAATCCGGCCACACCGTCGGCGCGATCGGCGGTCTGTAGCCGCCCTAGGGGCGGCCGCTTCGGTGGAGTTTGCCCAGGTTGCCGATTGAGGGGTGTTTTCGGGCGAGGGGGCCGGATGACATGGCGCGGAGGAGGTTGAGGGTGACGGTGCGGGCGAACGTCACGGTGGGGGACGGCAGGTCGTCCAGGGTGGAGACCCAGTTCATCGAGCCGGTGCTGAAGACGCCGGCTCCGGAGCGGACGGTGTAGTACGTGGCGTCCGTGAAGACGGGCCGGGCGCCGCACAGCGCGGGCGAGTGCGCCACCACTTCGAGATTGGCCGGCGTACCCCGGATCCGATAGGCACGGTCGACCTCCGCGCCGGCCAGCAGGGGGTACGACGTCCCGTTGACCGCGTGTGTGCCGGCGAAGAGGAAGAACCTCGGCTCCCGGACGACGAACCTGCCCTGGCGGGAGTAGCAGACGTACAGCATGCCGTTCAGGGAGTTCTCCGGATTCGGGTACGGCTTGCTCATCCAGCGCACCGTGGTGTCCGGCCGGTTCCGTACCGGATCCAGGGTTGCGTCCTTGTAGCAGATCATGATCCGGTCCGGTCCGAGCCGGTCGGCGGCGAAGCGCACTCGCCAGTAGACCGAGTTCCCGCCGAGGAACGCCAGATTCGTCCCGATGTCCCGCGCGTGCGTGACGGCGGCGCGCATCGGCAGGCTCCAGTACTCGTCGTGCCCGAGCGACGCGACGCCCCGGGCACCACTGAGCGCGGTCCGGTCGGCGTCCAGGTCGACACTGGTCAGGTAAGCCAGCCGTACGCCGCTCCGGTCGGCCAGCTGGAGCAGCGGCAACTCGAACCGGAACAGCAGCGGCGCACCGTTGCCGTCGTACGGCCGATCGAAGCTGACCCGGTGCGAACGGGTGGCGTACGAATTGTCCGGGCCGTGGTAGAGCGAGTAGCCGCCCCACGCGTTGTAGGCCTGGTAGGTGTTGACGGCGTTCACGATGACCACCGCTCCGCGGGAGGAGTTCGAGCGGACCGTGATCGGGACGTATTTCTGCTTGCCGTTCGCCGCGGTGAGCAGCAACAGGTAGGTGCCGGGCGGCCATCCCGAGGTCGCCACGGTCAGGGAGGGTTTCCAGTTCGTACTGACCATGTGGTCCGGCGCGATGGCCGGCGCCGGCTGCACCACCCCGGGAATCGAGGGCGAGGTCCAGATCAGCCGCGCGCCGGCTCCGCGGTACCAGCCGATGCGGAAGGCGCGAACGGTGAACGCGCCTGCGGTCGAGGTCGCGTACAACCGGAACGGCCGGCCACTGCGGACACTCGTCCGGTCGGTGTACCCGGCCAGCTCCGTCGGTCCCGCGAGCCGGTCGGGGGCGATCTGCCATTCCTTCGAACCCAGCGACCCGGTGACGACCGGCATCTCGGTTTCCGGTGAACCGATCGGGGTCGGAGTCGCCGATGCACCCGACAGGGCGCGAACGGGCGAGCCCGAGCAGCCCGCGACCGCGAGCAAGGCCACTGCCCACCACAAGATCCAGCGTTTCGTCATGTGAACCCCCGGCCGCACCCAAGCACCTGGACGCTTGGTAGATGCTGAGAGGCTCCACCTGCGGCCCGCCGGCGGCCGCCCTCGAATAGACTTCGTGACCGGAAACCCCCAGACGATGGCATGAGGTTTGTTGTGCTCACCATGCAGGACGCGCTGCTCGCGCTGACGAAGTACTGGACCGACCGGGGCTGCATGGTCGTGCAGCCGTTCAACACCGAGGTCGGGGCCGGGACGCTGAACCCGGCGACCATCCTGCGGGTGCTCGGTCCCGAGCCGTGGCGGGTGGCGTACGTCGAGCCGAGCGTGCGGCCGGACGACAGCCGCTACGGCGAGAACCCGAACCGCCTGCAGACGCACACCCAGTTCCAGGTGGTGCTGAAGCCGGACCCGGGCAACCCGCAGGAGCTGTTCCTGGACAGCCTGGAGGCGCTCGGGATCGACATCGACGCGCACGACGTCCGGTTCGTCGAGGACAACTGGGCGAACCCGGCGACCGGTTCCTGGGGTCTCGGCTGGGAGGTCTGGCTGGACGGCCTGGAGATCACCCAGTTCACGTACTTCCAGCAGGCCGGCGGGATGACGCTGGACCCGGTGTCGGTGGAGATCACCTACGGCATCGAGCGGATCATGATGGCGCTGCAGGGCGTCTCGCACTTCAAGGACATCGCTTACGCGCCAGGCATCTCGTACGGCGAGGCGTTCGGCCAGGCTGAGTACGAGATGAGCCGGTACTACCTGGACGACGCGGACGTGGAGTCGCAGAAGCGGCTGTTCGAGGAGTACGCGAACGAGGCCCGCCGGATGATCGACGACCGGCTCCCGGTGCCGGCGCACATCCAGGTACTGCGGTGTTCGCACACGTTCAACGTCCTCGACGCCCGCGGTGCCGTCAGTACGACGGAACGCGCGAAGGCGTTCGGCCGGATGCGGACGCTGGCGCGTGAGGTGTCGCGGCTGTGGGCGGAGCGCCGCGAGGAGCTGGAGCACCCGCTGGGTCTCGCCGAGCTGCCGCCGGCCGCGCCCGAGCCGACCGAGTTCCCGGCGATCAACGGCACCCGGCAGCTGACCTTCGAGATCGGCACCGAGGAGATGCCGCCGTCCGAGGTCACCAAGACCGCGGCTGCGGTGCAGTCCGCGCTCGAGGAGAAGCTGGCCGCGACCCGGCTGGAGCACGGCAGGATCACCACGTACGCGACGCCGCGCCGGGTGGTCGCGTTCGTCGCGTCGGTCCAGGCGGGCGAGCCGGACGCGGAGCGCGTGGTCCGCGGCCCGCGGAAGGCGGCCGCGTACGACGCCGACGGCAACCTGACGAAGGCCGCCGCCGGGTTCGCCCGCGGTCAGAAGGTCGACGAGAGCGAGCTGCACGACCTGGAGGTCGACGGCGTCGAGTACGTCGCGGTCACGAAGCCGGACCCGGGCCGCGGCGCCGCCGAGGTACTGAGCGGCGTCCTCGGCGAGATCGTCGCCGGCCTGCGCTCGGACAAGAACATGCGCTGGAACGACGCGAAGCTGTCGTTCACCCGCCCGATCCGCTGGCTGGTCGCCCTGCTGGGCGACGAGATCGTCCCGGTGTCGGTGTCCACCCTGGCCGCCGGCCGGACCACGCGCGTGCACCGCACGGCCGCCCAGCCGAAGGTCGAGATCGCCTCCGCCGAGGGGTACCTGGACCTGCTCCGGATCCACGGCATCGAGGCCGACCCGGCGCGCCGCCGTACGACGATCGTCGACGCGGCCGCCGACCTGTCCGCGAAGGTGCAGGGCGTCGTGGACGTCGAGGGTGAGGCCGCGCTGGTCGATCAGGTCGTCAACCTGGTCGAGGAGCCGACGCCGATCCTCGGCGGGTTCGCCCCGGAGTACCTGGACCTGCCGAGCGAGATCCTCACCACCGTGATGCGCAAGCACCAGCGGTACCTCCCGGTCCGGGACGGCGACGGCAAGCTGCTCCCGCACTTCGTTGCCGTGGCCAACGGTTCGGTGGACGAGGACCTCGTACGGGCGGGCAACGAGGCGGTACTGCGGGCCCGCTACGAGGACGCCGCGTTCTTCTGGCGGGCCGATCTGGACACGCCGCTGGAGTCGATGAAGGGCGAGCTGGAGAAGCTGGCCTTCGAGGAGCGGCTCGGTTCGATGGCCGACCGCGCCGGGCGGATCGGGCGGGTCGCGCTCAAGCTGGCCGCGACGGTCGAGCTCGGCGGCGACGACCTGACGACGCTGAAGCGGGCGGCGGAGCTGGCGAAGTTCGACCTCGGCTCGCAGATGGTGGTCGAGCTGACCAGCCTGGCCGGCACGATGGCCCGCGAGTACGCCAAGCGGGCGGGGGAGACCGAGGCGGTCGCGCAGGCGCTGTACGACATGGAGCTGCCGCGGTCGGCCGGTGACCCGGTCCCGTCGACGACTCCGGGGGCGCTGCTCGCGCTGGCGGACCGGTTCGACCTGCTCGCCGGGCTGTTCGGTGTCGGTGCGAAGCCGACCGGTAGCTCGGACCCGTTCGCGCTGCGGCGGGCCGCGGCCGGCGTGGTCGCGATCCTGCGGGAGCACCCCGAGCTGCGCGCGATCACCCTCGAAACGGGCCTGCGGGCGGCCGCGGACGAGATCGGTGCCCAGGGCATCGATGTACCGGCGGAGTCTCTCGACGAGGTGGCGGAGTTCACCGTACGGCGGTACGAGCAGCAGCTGCTGGACCGGGGCGACGACCACCTGCAGGTGGCCGCGGTGTTGCCGCTGGCAACTGCCCCGGCGGCCGCGGACGAGACGCTGAAGGCGCTGCAGGAGCTGGTCGGCAACAGCGATTTCGCCGACCTGGTGGCAGTTCTCCAGCGGGTACGGCGGATCGTCCCCGAAGGTACCGCGGCGGAGTACGACTCGACCAAGCTCACCGAGCCGGCCGAGGTCGCGCTGCACGAGGCCGTCCAGAAGATCGGCCAGGCGCCGACCACCCTGTCCGACTTCGTCACCGCCACGTCGGTGCTGGTCGAGCCGGTGAACGCGTTCTTCGACGAGATCCTCGTGATGGCCAAGGAGCCGGAGATCCGCGCGGCACGGCTGGGCCTGCTGGCGACGATCAGCAAGCTCGCCGCCCCGGTCCTCGACTGGCAGGCCCTCGGCACCAGCCTCAGCGCGGCTGAGTGAGGGCATCGACGATGAGCTGATTGCGGGCGTCCTGGCCGGTAGGGACGGTGGTGTGTACGCCGTCCCGCAGGCTCGTGCGGATCCGGGACGGGCGCGCGGTGAGGAACTCGGCCCAGTGGATGACCCGCAGTCGTGGATGACGCCCGGCCGCGGCCTCCAGTTGCCGGTTGATCAACGCGCTGTTGCGTTGGTCGACGGCCTGGACCGCGCCCGGCTGCCGAGTACGCCGTACGTAGACGTCCACCCAGAACACCGTCCGGTCGGGGCCGGCGATCCGCATCGTCCGCTCCACCTGGGACGCGAAGGCCCGCGGGTCGAAGACGTCGTTCGACCCGACAGCCATCACGATGCGAGTCGGCAGGCCGTACCGGTGTGACCAGTCCTCCAGGACGTCGACCGCTTCGCGGGTGGCACGGCCCGGCCGGCTGTCCATCGCGATCGGATCGCCGCTGCGACTGAGCAGCCGGCGCTCGAGTGCGGGCCCGTCCTGTTTCGCGATGCTGTCGCCGAACAGGTAGACCCCGTTGAACATCAGTACGTCCTGGATCGTGTCCTCGTTGGCGGTTCGCGCCGCGGACGGCTGAGCGACGATCGCCAGCACGCTGAACACCGACACCGCCACGAGCTGCCAGAGAAGTCTCATGGCTGGAACCCTGCGGCCCGGTTGCCCAAGGGACGCTGAAGGATGCTGAAGCGGTCTTCAGCATGACCCTAGGACCCGTGCCACTCTGATCCGGTGCGAATACTGGTGGTGGAGGACGAGCGCCGGCTCGCGACGGCAGTCAAGTGGGGCCTGGAGTCCCACGGCTTCGTCGTGGACGTCGTGCACAACGGTCCCGACGCGCTCTGGGCGGCCGAGGAGAACGAGTACGCCGCGATCCTGCTCGACATCATGCTGCCCGGCCTGAACGGCTACAAGGTGTGCGCCGCGCTCCGGCAGTCCGGCGACACGACGCCGATCATGATGCTGACCGCGAAGGACGGCGAGTACGACGAGGCCGAGGGGCTCGACACCGGCGCCGACGACTACCTGACCAAACCCTTCTCGTACGTCGTTCTGGTCGCGCGGCTGCGGGCCCTCCTGCGTCGCGGTGGGGCGCCGGTCGCGCCGGTGGAGATCGGTGACCTGGTGGTCGACCCGGCGGCGCGGACGTGCCGTCGTGGTGACCAGGCGATCGACCTGACCGCTCGCGAGTTCGCCGTACTGGAGTGTCTGGCGCGGCGGCCGGACGTGGTGGTGACGAAACGCGAGATTCTCGAACAGGTGTGGGACGCCAACTACGACGGCGAGGTGAACGTGGTCGAGGTCCACGTCAGCGCGCTGCGGCGCAAGATCGACCAGCCGTTCGGCCGGCAGTCGCTGCAGACCGTCCGCGGCATGGGCTATCGCCTGACAGGCCGCCATGTCTAGGCGCCGGCTCTCCCCGTCGCTGTCCACGGCCGCACGGGTCGCACTGGTGTCAGGCCTGATCGGCACGCTGCTCGCCGGAGGTTTCGCCTATTGGCTGCGGCGCGACGTCTACCACTCGCGTTATGCGGTGACGGAGGAGGCCGCCCGGGCCGATCTCCTCCGGATCCGGCTGGACGTCCTCAGGACTCATCGATATCAGGGGCACGACGACGCTGCCGCGCCGGTGACGTACGAGATCGCGAACAGCGCGGGGAAGATCATCGAGGCCAGCGACCTCCTGAAGGGGTACCAGGGCTCCGGCCCGGTGGCACCGACGCCGCGTCCCGGACGGCTCCGGCTCGACGACCTGAGGGTTACCGTCCGCGGCTACAACCCTGGGTTGGCCGGCTGCGTGGGCCGGAGCCCCGACGATCCGCGATGCCACCAGATGAAGAGGCTGAACGGCCGCAACGTCAAGGTCGTCCGGTCGGTCGCGACCGACGCCATGCTGCTCCGGGGGTATTTCGGCACGGTCCGGCCCGACGCGCAGACCACGTCGATCGCGGTGTTCGTGATGCCGTTCGCGGCCGAGGACGCGGTGGCGGCGGTTGATCGGGTGTTGCGGCCGGCACTACCGCTGGCGGTGCTGGTCATCATGCTGGGTGTGTACGTCGGGACCCGGGCGGCGCTGCGGCCGGTGGAGCGGATTCGCGCGCAGGCAGCGGCGATCGGGGAGCGGAACCTGCACGAGCGCGTGCCGGTGCCGCCGAGGCGGGACGTGATGTCCCGGCTGGCGCTCACCTTGAACGACACGTTGGGGCGGTTGGAGAGCGCGGCAGATCGGCAGCACGGTTTCATCGCGGACGCCGCGCACGAGTTGCGGAGCCCGATCGCCGGGCTTCGCGCGACGCTCGAAGTGGCGGCGGAGCATCCTGACCGGGCGGACTGGAAGGAGGTGGTCCGTGCTGCCGCCGACGAGACGCGCCGGCTGCAGGCGCTGAGCGACGACCTGCTGCTGGTGGCCCGGCTGGACGCCGACCACACCACTCCCACGACTCAGGTGGATCTCGCGGAGCTGGTCCGCCGGCACCTGGCACGGCGGATCGAGGAGGACGGGCCGGCGCTGGAGTTGGACGCCGTCGAAGAAGCACCGGTGCTGGGCAACGACAAGCAGCTGGATCGGCTGGTGCGCAACCTGGTCGACAACGCCGTACAGCATGCAGCCGGGCGGATCGTCGTCCGGGTCGAACGCACGCCGACCGAGGTCGTGCTGCGGGTCGACGACGACGGGCCGGGGATCCCGGTCCCGGCCCGGGCGCGGGTCCTGGAACGGTTCACCCGGCTGGACGAGTCGCGTAGCCGGGACGAGGGCGGCGCCGGTCTCGGTCTCGCGATCGTGCAGGAGATCTCGACCCGGCACGGCGGTGCGCTGACCATCGGCGACTCGCCGCTGGGCGGTGCCCGGGTGAGTCTGGTCCTCCCGGTCAGTGGTTAGCTGTCCTGCATGACGTTGACGCCCGCGGAGATTGCCGAGCGAGCGGAGCGGGTGGCGCCCCGCCTGCGGGAGTACCTGACGCTGACGGCGTTCGTACGGTACGACGCGTTCAGTGACGATGTCGGGGCCGAGGTGCTGGTGAAGTGTGAGCATCAGCAGCGGACGGGGTCGTTCAAGGCGCGGGGTGCGTTGGCGAAGGTGCTCGGACTGACGGACGAGCAGTGCGCCGCCGGTGTGGTGACCGCTTCGACCGGGAATCACGGGCTCGGGGTCGGGAACGCGCTGGCGACGCTCGGTGGGCGGGGGATCGTCTACCTGCCGGAGAATGCGGCGCCGGGGAAGGTGGCGGCACTGCGCAGGCTCGGGCTCGAACTACGGGCCGAGGGCAACGACACCGGCGTACTGGAGCTGAAGGCCCGCGCGTACGCCGCGGAGAACGGGCTGACCTACGTGCCGCCGTACAACGACCCGGAGATCGTCGCCGGGCAGGGCACCGTCGGCGTCGAGATCATCGAGCAGCTCGCGGGAGAGCGGCTGGATGCGGTCGTGGTCGCGGTCGGTGGTGGCGGGCTGATCAGCGGTGTTGCCGCCGTACTCAAGAAGCACCTGCCGGACATCACGGTGTACGGCGCCCAGCCGGCCGTGGACGACGCGATGGCGGCGTCGGTGCGGGCCGGCGAGGTCGTCAAGGTCGACGCCGGAGAGACCTTGTCGGACGGTACGGCGGGCAGCGTCGAGCCGGGGAGCATCACGCTCGACCTGTGCCGCGACCTGGTCGACGACTGGGTGCTGGTTCCCGAGGACGCGATCCGGGACGCGCTCCGCCTGGTGATCGACACCGAGCACCAGTTGATCGAAGGGTCGGCGGCGCTCGCGTTCGCGGCCGCGCGCGAACGGCGTACCGAGCTGGCCGGGAAGCGGGTCGCGGTGGTGTCCTGCGGCGGCAACATGTCGTCCTCGACGTTGGTGCGCGCGCTTGCGTGAGCTCGTCGTCCTCGGGACCGGCAGCCAGGTGCCGTCCCGGGAACGCACGCAGAACGGGTACTTCCTGCGCTGGGACGACGAGGGGTTCCTGTTCGACCCGGGCGAGGGCACCCAGCGGCAGATGATCTTCGCCGGGGTCCCGGCCGGGGCGATCACCCGGTTGTGCGTCACGCATTTCCACGGGGATCACTGCCTGGGCGTCCCCGGTGTGGTGCAGCGGCTGTCGCTGGACGGCGTACCGCATCCGGTGCACGCGCACTACCCGGCCTCGGGGCAGACGTACTTCGACCGGCTGCGGTACGCCGCCTCGTTCTTCGAGCGGGCCGAGCTGCTCGAGGAGCCGGTCGAGGAGGACGGGCTGCTGTCGGTCGGGTCGTTCGGGCAGTTGTGGGCGCGGCGGCTGGAGCACCCGATCGAGTCGTTCGGGTACCAGTTGGTTGAGCCGGACGGGCGGCGGATGCTGCCGCAGCGGCTCGCGGAGTACGGCGTCACCGGACCGGACGTCGGGCGTCTGCAGCGGGCGGGGACGCTCGAGGTGGACGGGCGGACCGTACGGATCGAGGACGTCAGCGAGGTACGGCACGGGCAGCGGTTCGCGTTCGTGATGGACACCCGGTTGTGCGAGAACGTGCTACGGCTCGCCGAGGGCGCCGACCTGCTGGTGATCGAGTCGACGTACCTGTCGGCGGAAGCGGAGCTGGCCCGCCGGTTCGGGCATCTGACCGCGCGCCAGGCGGCCCGCGTGGCGGCGGAGTGCGGCGTACGGAAGCTGGTCCTG
>NZ_DASRVN010000352.1:0-5000 GCF_035655035.1 Kribbella sp.
GTACACGGCTTTGCAGGCCGTTGCCTCGCCTCTCGGCCACTCCACCACTGAGAGCCGAACCCTCTCCGAGCGGACGACCGGGTTCGAACCGGCGACCTCAACCTTGGCAAGGTTGCGCTCTACCAACTGAGCTACGTCCGCGCTCCGCTTCGAGCGTTTCCGCTCGCTGCGAGAGCAGAACAGTAGCGCACTTTCCGCGTCCGCAAAAACCGGATTTGCCCCGGTCGGACAACGCCTCATCCGGCACACGAGTCCCACCAGTTCTGTCCACTCGCCACGCCGTTGGATCAGCCCCGCAAGGTCACGAGATCGACGCTTTCGAGGTACTCCGGATCGCCCCGGAGGTCGATGGCGGCGACACGCCCGTCGACGACCGTGAAAGAGAACACAATCAACGGTTCGCCGCGCTGCATCCACACCAGGCCGGGCATCCCGTCGACGAGTACGAGCTTCGCCGCCCGCGCCCGCCCGCTGAATGCCTGCGCGACCTCGGCGGCACCGGCCAGCGGCGACATCGTGGACCCGTACGACGCCGCGCTCGCATCCCCGCGTACGACGACCTCCGGGTCCAGCACCTCTAGCAATGCGGTGAAGTCCGCTTCCCGCGCGGCGGTCAGGAACGCGCTCACGACTTCCTTCTGCCGCAGTACGTCCACGTCGGTAGGTTCCGGCGTACCGCGAACCCGCCGTCGCGCCCGGCTCGCGATCTGCCGCGCCGCCGCGGGCGACTTCCGGATGATCGGCGCGATGTCCTCGAACGGTACGGCGAACAGGTCGTGCAGCACGAACGCCAGCCGCTCGGCCGGGGACAACGTCTCGAGTACGACGAGCAGCGCCAGCCCGACCGAGTCCGCCTGGATCGCCTCGAGTTCCGGATCCGGTACGCCGTCGTCCGCCAGCACGGGGGAGTGCTCGCCGACCGGCAGTTCGGGCCGGCCGCGACGGCTGCGCAGCATGTCCAGGCAGATCCGCCCGACGACCGTCGTCAGCCACCCGCCGAGGTTGTCGATCGTGCCGGTGTCACTCCGGGAGAGCCGGATCCAGCTTTCCTGGACCGCGTCCTCGGCCTCCGGCTCGGAGCCCAGGATCCGGTACGCGACCGCGCGCAGCCGGTCCCGGTTCTCCTCGAACCGCGCTGCCAGCCAGTCGTCCCCGCTCATCTCGCCCAACCTCTCACCTGTCACACTGTGCGGCCCAGCGCCGTCACCACGATTGACGGAGCGCGGGCACGACATGTGACAGCCCCGAGCACGACATGTGACAGAGGAGCACGCGATGACGGCAGCACCCCGCCCACCAGCGATCCGCAAGCAGGACACCCTCGACCGCCTGGACCGGGACGTCGACGCGTGGATCGCTACGGCCTCCCTCGACGGTACGCCGTACCTGATGCCACTCTCGTTCCTCTGGACCGACGGGACGCTGCTGCTGTCGACGACCCGCACGAACCCGACGGCCCGCAACCTGATCGCGAATCCACAGGTCCAGCTGACGCTCGGCGAGGTACGTGACGTCATCCACATCACCGGCACCGTCGCCCTGACAGACGTCACGGCCACCGAGGGAGCCGCGTTCGCAGCCAAGTCCGGCTTCGACCCCCGCCCCCTGCCGAACTACCCGTTCTTCCGCGTGACCCCCACCAAAATCCAAGCCTGGCGCGAGGTCAACGAACTCAAGGACCGAGTCCTGATGGAAGCCGGCCACTGGCTGGTCTGACTCCTTGACTTAGAGCGCAGTCGAGAAGGCAGTTTTCATCGACACGTCCAACATCTACAACCAGTGGGTCGGTCATGGCGGTGAGAGTGAGGAGTTGCTGGGGCGGTGGCTGCGTGCGCGGGGTGACCGGGACGACCTGGTGATTGCTACGAAGTGCGGAGTGCGTACGACGGTGCCGGGTGATCCTGGGGATGCGCACTGGGAAGGGTTGAGCGCAGGAGCTGTTAGCGAGGCTGTGAAGGGCAGTCTGGGGCGGCTGGGTGTTGCGCGGATCGGATGCAGCAACACTGCGGCCTGGCGGTTCGATCGCGCTCGGCAGACAGCTGTTGCACAGGGGGTCGCGCAGTACAGCGTGATTCAGCAGCATTTGACGTACCTCTGGCCGAATCCTCCTGCATTGCAAGGGGTTCTAAGACGGGGCACACCGCACTTCCAGCACGCGGGCATCGAGCACTACGACTACCTGGCGGAGCACCCGGACGTGACACTCGTGGCTGCTGCACCATGGCGTCGTACCGCTGGTGGGTGTGTCGTCTGTTGCTCAGCTGGACGAGGCGCTCGCGGCTGTCGAGTTGGAGCTGGACACGGAGCTGGTGGCTCAGTTGGACAAGGCCTGAGTGCGGGTGTTGACGCGATACCGCAGCGGTGACTCGCCGACCTCGCGTTTGAACGCAGTACTGAACGCGCTCTCTGACGCGTAGCCCAGCTCGGTCGCGAGTGCACCGACGCTGACGTCGCCGTTGCGGAGGGCACGTTGTGCGAGCATCATCCGCCAGCGATTCAGGTACGCCCGGGGCGGCATGCCGGCGACAGCGCGGAAGCGTTCGGCGAACGCAGTACGGGACATGGCGGCGGCGTTGGCCAGCTCGTTGAGGCTCCAGAGCGTGTCGGGGTGCGAGTGCATGAGCGTGAGCGCCGGGCGGAGGCGTTCGTCGGTCAGCACCCGCAGCCAGCCCGGCGGGAGCTCGGCCTGCTCGACGTACGTGCGGAGTACTTCGAGCAGCACCAGCTGCGCATGCTGGCGGATCGCGAACGTGGAGCCGATGCGGTTGCCCGTCACCTCGGCGAACAACCGGTGCAGGCTGCCGCGTAGGTTCGCGCCCGCGGTGGGGGAGGCTCGCACGTGCGCGACCGGGGGCAGCGCCTCGCCGAGCAGCGTCCGCCCGGCCTCGTTCAGGTCGATGCGGCCGCCAATGACGATGTCGTTGCCGTCCCAGTCCGCGTCCAGCAGCTCGAGCCCGGTCTCGACGGGTACGACGTCCCGCACCGGACCGTCGCCCGATCCTCCGGACAGCTCCAGGCGCGTGCGGTTGTTGAGGATCGCGACGTCGCCCGCCCGCAGCTCGATCGGGCCGTCGATGCCGTCGGTCACCAGCTGCGCCCGGCCGCCGACCATCGCGATGAACTTGAACGTCTCCTGCAGCGTCGCGCGCGACACCCACGGCCCGTCCACCACGAACCCGCCGGAGACCAGCCCGCGCACCTCGACGAGCTCGAACACCGCAGACAGCTGATCGGTCATCTGTACTCTCGCGAAGAAAATCGGGATGGATGCTTATTCATCGTACGCCGGTTCCGCGCGAGAGTGGAGGCATGACCAGACAACAGCTCCTCGGTACCGGATTCACCGCCGCGTCGACGGCCGACGACGTACTCCAAGGCATCGACCTGACCGGCAAGAACGCGATCGTCACCGGCGGCCACCGCGGCCTCGGCCTGGAGATCACGCGGGCACTGCGCAAGGCCGGCGCCCACGTGACGGTTGCCGTCCGCAACCCCGCCGCCGTCGAAGATACGGACGCGAGCCAGCTCGACCTGCTCGATCCGAAGTCGATCGACGCGTTCGTCGAGCGATACCTCGCGACCGGGCGTCCGCTGCACATCCTGATCAACAACGCGGGCATCATGGCGGGTCCGCTGTTCCGGGACGCCCGCGGGTACGAGTCGCAGTTCGCCACGAACCACCTCGGGCACTTCCAGCTCACGCTCGGCCTGCTGCCCGCGCTCCGGGCAGCGCGCGGCGCCCGGATCGTGAACGTGACTTCGGGCGGGCACCGGCTGTCCGACATTCGTTGGGATGACCCACAGTTCACGCAGGACTACCACCCGCTGCTCGCGTACGGGCAGTCGAAGACGGCCAACGTCCTGTTCGCGGTGGAGCTCGAGCGGCGGTGGTCGCAGTACGGCATCCATGCGTTTGCTGCACATCCCGGCATCGTGATCACCACGAACCTCGGTCCACACCTTCCCGAGGGCGAGGCTCGTACACCCTGGCTCTCGGTGGAGGACCTGCACGCGATGGGGCTGGTCGACGAGGCCGGCAATCAGATCATCGATCCGTCGCGTGAACGGAAGACGCCGCAGCAAGGGGCCAGCACGGCGGTCTTCGGGGCTACGAGTCCGCTGCTGGAAGGCCACGGCGGGACGTACCTCAAGGACAATGACATCTCCCCGCTGGATGTGGTCGGCGAGACGGACTTCAGCGACCCGGACGTTCGGTCCGACGTGGTGCCGCACGCGATCGACCCGGATTCCGCCGTACGCCTGTGGAATCTCAGCGATGAGCTCATCAAGCACTGAACCGACGGGCGGCTATCGTCCGGCGCATGACGGCCTACTTCCACTTCGGGGCAGCCCGGCCCACCGCATCACTGTTCCCGTACGACTTCCCGGGATGAGCGACATCCTCTGGGTGGGCGGGCCCGCAGCCGCAGGCAAGTCGACCGTCTCCCGCCTGTTCGCCCGCAAGCACGGTTATGTCTGGTACAGCGTCGACGCCCACGCCTTCGCCCACGAGGAACGCGCAGCCGCCGCCGGCCTCCACGACCCAGCCACCGGGCCCGGCACCTTCGACCGCCGCCCGATGATCCTCGAAGACCTCCAGTCCCTCCCGGTCGACGCCCCTGAAATCGTCGAAGGCGCCTTCGTCACCCCGGCGATGGCGGGTACCGGCCCCAACGCCGTCTGGCTGATGCCCTCCAAGTCCGAACAACAGACCAGACTCCACCACCGAAACCCGGGCGCAAACCACGAAGGCCTCCTCTGGGGCTGGCAACTCATCAACGACCAACTGGCAGGCACCACCGCAACAGTCATCAAGGTCGACAACCAAACCATCCCCGAAACCCTCGCGGCCCTGGAACAACACTTCGCCCCCTTCCTGACCGCTCACGCCACCCCCGACACTCCCAGCCGCCAATCCCTGATCCGCCTCAACAACACCCAACTAGCCACCCAAGCCCAAGCCCGCAACCGAACCACCCCCACAACCTTCGACTGCGAAT
>NZ_DASRVN010000353.1:0-21921 GCF_035655035.1 Kribbella sp.
CAACCCGGTCATCGACCCGTCGCTGTTCCGCAACCGCGGGTACCTCGCCGGCCTGGGCGTGATCACCACGTTCTTCCTCGCGATGAACGGCTTCCTGCTGGTGTTCAACCTGTTCACCCAGCTCGGCCTGCACTACAGCCCACTGAAGGCCGGACTCGCGATGGTGCCGTTCTCGCTCGGCATCGCGATCGGCGCCCCGGTCTCCGCCGCACTGCTCGCCCCGAAGCTCGGCCGCAAGGCACTCCAGCTCGGCGTCGCGCTGATGACGGTGGCGATGGGCGGCGTCTGGTTCACTCTGCACACGTACGGCAATGCCACCACGATCTGGAACCTCGTCCCGGCGACACTGGCCACCGGGATCGGCGCCGGGCTGGTGTTCGCGCCGCTGTTCGACATCATCCTGGCGTCTGTCGACGACCAGGCCGCGGGGTCGGCATCCGGCGTACTGACCGCCATGCAGCAGTACGGCGGGGCGATCGGCGTCGCCGTGATCGGCACGATCTTCTTCCAGCTGTTGCCGACCCGCGCGTTCCTGGGCGCGACCGAGACGTCGGTCCTGGTCGCGATCGGGTTGTTCGTCGTCAGCCTCGCGGTGACGTACCTACTTCCCCGGCAGGCAAGGGAGAACGCCGTCAGTCACGGCTGATGAAGCCTTCCTTGACCAGCCAGTCCATGGCGACGTCGGCGGGCTCGCGCCCCTCGACGTCGACCTGGGCGTTCAGGTCGATCAGCACGGGGTCGGTGAGCTTGTCCGACACCGGTCCGAAGAGGTCCCGCAGCTGCGGGTACTGGTCCAGCACCTTCTTGCTGATCACCGGCGCCACGTTGTACGCCGGGAAGTACTTCTTGTCGTCCTGCAGCACGACCAGGTCGAGGGACTTGATCCGCCCGTCGGTGGTGAAGATCTCCCCGAACCGGCAGTCCCCGTGGCTGGTCGCGGCGTACACCGCGCCGGTGTCCAGGGTCCGGATGTTGTTCCGCGGTACGCCGCTGCCCAACGGGATCCCGTAGTGCTTCAGCATCGGCTCGAACCCGTCGTTCCGGTTCGCGAACTCGGACTCGACGCAGAACGTCCGGTCCTTCACCGGCAGCGACTGGACCTGCGACAGCTTGGTGATGTGCAGCCGGTCCGACTCCTTGCGGGTCATCGCGAAGCCGTAGCTGTTGTTCATCGGAGCGGGCTTCAGCCAGATCAGCCCGTACTTGTCCGCGTCCTCCTTCGCGACCGCGTCGTACTGCTTCTGCTTGTCCGGGATCCCGGTGTCGTGACCGAGGTACGAGATCCACGCCGTCCCGGTGTACTCCCAGGCCATCTGGATCTGGCCCTGCAGCATCGCCTGCCGGGACGTGTCGCTGCCCGGCATGTTGGTCAGGTCCTTGACGTGCGCGCCGGCCGCGCCCATCAGGATCGCGGCGATCTTGCCGAGGATCAGCTGTTCCTGGAAGCTCTTCGACCCGATCCCGATGGTCAGGCCGTCGAGGTTCTTGACCGAACGCAGCTGGCCCTTGAGGGTGCCGGACGGTACGAAACCGCCGCTGGTGCCGAGGCCGCAGCCGGACAGTACGAGGAGGAGGGCGGACGCTGCCGCCACCAGCCGCTTCATCCGAGCCCTCTCGGTCGGGTGACTTCTTCCAGGACACGGCCCGCCCAGTCGATCAGCAGGGCGAGCGCCGCGACCAGCAGCGCGCCGCTGATCAGGACCGGGTACCGCAGCAGCCGGATGCCGGTGGTGATCAGGCTGCCCAGTCCCCCGGCGTCGATGAACGTCGCGAGGGTCGCGGTGCCGACGACCAGCACCAGCGCGGTACGGATGCCGGCCATGATCACCGGTACCGCAAGCGGGAGCTCGATCCGGCCGAGGACCGAGAGGCTCGACATACCCATCCCCCGGCCCGCTTCGACCAGCGTGCTGTCGACACCCTGCAATCCGACGATCGTGTTCCGCAGAACGGGCAGGATCGCGTACAGGCAGAGCGCCACGATCGCGGTCCAGAAGCCGAATCCGAGCCAGATCGCGAGCAGCACGATCAGGCCGATCACCGGCGCGGCCTGGCCGGCGTTCGCCACCGCGACCACGAGCGGCGCGGCCCGGCGGGAGCGCGGCCGGGTCAGCATGACGCCGAGCGGTACGGCGATCACCAGCACGATGACCGTCGCGACCACGGTCAGCTTCAGGTGCTGGATCGTCAACTGTCCTACGAGCTTCCACTCCAGCTGCCGCTGCTCGATCGAGTCGAGCTGGGCCTGCGAGCGCCAGATCGCCCACGCGCCGATGACGATCGCGACGAACAGCGGCTGCCCGATCAGCAGTCCCCAGGACGGGCGCCGGGCCCGGCTGGTCGCCAGTCCGGCCGCGGTCGCCTTCGCGTCGGCGAGATTCTCCTTGGACTTGAGGTCGGGTCCGGGATCCAGTGCAGTCACAGCGCGACCTCGTCCGATTGTTGACCATTGCCGTCCTGGATCCGGGCGAGCACGGACTGGAAGTCGACGACGCCGAGGTACTCGTCGCGGCGGCCGGTGACGACCGCGCTGCCGTGGCTGGACATCAGCATCGTGTCGAGCGCGTCGTTCAGCGTCGCGCGCCGGTCGATCGTGACCAGGTCGGTGTCCTCGTGCGGTGCCGGCACATTGTCGACCTCCGACAAATCGGTGGTCCACATCCAGTCGACCGGGCGCCGGCGGCGGTCGAGGACCACGACCGAGTCGTCACCCGCCGCCTTCGCGGCCCGCAGTACCGCGGGGGCCGGGTCGCCGATCTCCGCGACCGTCGGCTGGTTCAGCTCGATCTCGCTGACCCGGCTCAGCGTGAGTTGTTTCAGCGCGGCACCCGCGCCGACGAAGTCCGCGACGAACCGGTTGGCCGGGTTCGCCAGGATCGCCTCCGGGGTGTCGTACTGCGCGATGTTCGCGCCCTCGGTGAGGATCAGGATCCGGTCACCGAGCTTCACCGCCTCGTCGAAGTCGTGGGTGACGCAAACGATCGTCTTGCGCAGCTCCTCCTGGATGCTGAGCAGCTCGTCCTGCAGCCGCTGCCGGGTGATCGGGTCGACCGCACCGAACGGCTCGTCCATCAGGATCACCGGCGGATCGGCGGCCAGCCCGCGGGCCACCCCGACCCGCTGCTGCTGCCCGCCGGACAGCTCCCGCGGGTACCGGTTCCGGTACCGGTCCGGGTCCAGGCCGACGAGTTCGAGCAGTTCGTCGACGCGTTCGGCCGTACGGCGCTTGTCCCAGCCGAGCAGGCCCGGGACCAGCGCGATGTTCTGCGTGACGGTCATGTGCGGGAACAGGCTGCCGCCCTGGATGACGTACCCGATCCGGCGCCGCAGGTCGTCGTCGTCCTGCTTGCCGATGTCCTCGCCGCCGATCCGGATACTGCCGGACGTCGGCTCGATCAGCCGGTTGATCATCTTCAGCGAGGTGGTCTTGCCGCAGCCGGACGGGCCGACGAACATCACGATCTCGCCGGCCGGGATGTGCAGGGACAGCCCCTCGACGGCGGCTTTCTTCTGTCCCGGGTACCGCTTGACGACATCGGTCAACTCGATGTCGACGCCGCTGACTTCAGGTTCGGTTTCAGGCACGGATACCCCTAGAGGTGGTCAGGCGGCCGACGAGCAGCAGCAGAGCGTCAAGGATCAGAGCGAGCAGGACAACGCCGATCGTGCCGACCAGCGCGGAGTTCAGAGCGTTCTTGCCGCCGATCTGGGTCAGACCGGTGAAGATGAAACTGCCCAGGCCGGGGCCGAGCACGTACGCCGCGATGGCCGCGATCCCCATCGACATCTGGGCCGAGACCCGGACGCCGGCCAGGATCACCGGCCAGGCCAGTGGCAGCTCGATCCGGAGCAGGGTCCGGATCGCGCCCATCCCCATCCCGCGCGCCGACTCGATCAGCGTCGTGTCGACGCCGGCCAGGCCGACGACGGCGTTCCGCAGGATCGGCAGGCTGGCGTAGAAGGTGACCGCGATCACCGAGGTCGCCGTACCGATGCCGGCCACCGGGATCATCAACCCGAGCAGAGCGAACGACGGAATCGTCAGACCGACCGCGCTGACCGCGCCGGCCAGTGACGCGACCCGCGGGTTCCGGTGCACCACGACTGCCAGGCCGACCGCGATCACGGTGGCCAGCAGCACGCACTGGATCACCAGGCTCAGGTGCTGGTAGCTCTGATAGAGCAATTGTGAATTTCGCTCAGTTATGTAGTCCCACACACGGCCACGGGTACCCAATAAGCGTTGGCTTACACATCGGCACGGTCGCTACCGAACTCCGGGCATGACAAAACCCCTGGTCACGCGCTCGTGACCAGGGGTTTCTCAGGCTCGGCTCAGCTCAGTTGAACGAGTCGCCGCAGGCGCAGGAACCGGTCGCGTTCGGGTTGTCGATCGTGAAGCCCTGCTTCTCGATGGTGTCGACGAAGTCGATCGTCGCACCCTTCAGGTACGGCGCGCTCATCCGGTCGGTGACCACGCTCACACCGCCGAAGTCCGCCACCACGTCACCGTCGAGCTGCCGCTCGTCGAAGAACAGCTGGTACCGCAGCCCGGAGCAACCACCCGGCTGCACGGCGACCCGCAGCGCGAGGTCGTCGCGGCCTTCCTGGTCGAGCAGCGCCTTCACCTTCGAGGCGGCTCCGTCGGTGAGGAGAACACCCGTGGCCGGTGCCTGCACGGCCTGCTCGGTCTGCGCTTCAGTCATCCCTGACTCCAGTCATCTACTCAAGTGCCTACGCACGAACTCCGTCGGCACGGAAGTCTCTTGTCAACACAGGACAACAGACGCCGTCCCGCGCTCATTCCCATGGTCGCACACCAATTTCACGGATCAACCAACCCGGTCGCGGACTGGTCACCCCGGCCGTCACACTCGGTCAGCGAGCCCAGGTCCGCGCGACCCGCTCGGCGACCGCGGCGAGCGAACCGTGCGGGTCCGCGAAGGCCTTCTCCTCACCGACCGTGTCCACCAGCGCGTACGCCGACTCGACTCCCATCGAGCGCATCTCGCGGGCCCCGATCAGCACCTTCCCGGCCAGCACCACGCACGGGCGCATCGCGTCGTTCGCGATCTTCGCGACACCGGCGATCACCTTGCCGTCGCGGGACTGGAAGTCGAACGCGCCCTCGCCGCTGATCACCAGGTCGACCTCCGACGCCTTGCGCCGCAGTCCGGTCAGCTCGGCGACCAGGTCGATGCCGGAGACCCGTTCGGCGCCGAGCAGCAGCAGCGCGTACCCGAGTCCGCCCGCGGCACCGGCGCCCTTCTGGTCGGCGGTCTTCCGGTCGGCCAGCTCGGCGAAGTGCGTCAGCCAGCCGTCGACCTCCGGCTTCCGATCGTCCGAAAGCCCCTTCTGCGTGCCGAACACGTTCGTCGCGCCGCGCAGCCCGAGCAGCGGGTTCTCCACATCACTGGCCGCGACGAACTCGACGCCCTCCACCCGCGCGCGGGCAGCCGTGAGGTCGAGCGCCGTCAGCCCGGCGAGTCCCGCGGCGCCGGCGTCCAGCTGACCCGATTCCGCGCTCGCTCCGAGCGCGGCGAGCAGGCCGGCGCCCGCGTCGTTCGTGCCGGAACCGCCGAGGCCGAGGATGATCCGCCGCGCGCCCGCGTCGACCGCGGCGGTGATGAGCTGGCCCACGCCGTACGTCGTGGCGTCCTCGGGGCGGCGCTCCTTCGGCTCCACCAGGTGCAACCCGCACGCCTGCGCGGTCTCGACGTACGCCGTCTCCCCCGCCAGCAGCACCGTCGCGGGCGTCTCCTCGCCGAGCGGACCGCGCACGGTGACCGACAGCAGCTTCCCGTCCACGACCGCGGACAGTACGTCGATGAAGCCGGGTCCGCCGTCGGCCATCGGCGCCACCAGCACCTCGGCGCCGGGGTCGCGCCGCCGCCACCCCTCCTCGATCGCAGCCGCGGCCTCCACGGCGGTCAGCGTGCCCGCGAACTTGTCCGGCGCAATCAGAATCCGCATGCGCACATCCTCTCCCACCGCGCGCGGTCGTCCTCCGGCGGTACGTAAGAACTGGACGTAGTCCTCTACGTACATGCCTGCGCCCGCCTGAGCAGCCCGAGCATCCGCCGCGACACCCGACTACCTCCTGTCCTTCGGTACGGAACACGGTTAGATCGTCGGTATGAAGTCGATCCTGTTCGCGCTGCGCGTGAGCGATCTGGAGCGGTCGCTCGCGTTCTATGCCAAGGTCGGGTACGTCTCGCTCGGGAAGGTGCCGTTCGACGACGGGTCGAGCCTGGTCTGGTTGCGGCTGCCCGACGAGACCTCGGTGTCGCTCGAACTCGTCCATCGCCCGGCCGACGGTCCGGTGGAGGTGCGCGGTTTCGAGCATTTCGCGATCGAGGTCGAGTCGCTCAGCGCGACGGTGGACCGGTTGACCGCGGCCGGTCTGGCTCCAGGTGCGCCGGAGGAACACGGTCCGGACGGGCCGCAGACGTCCTGGCTCGTCGACCCCGACGGGTACCGGTTGGAGTTGGTCGAGTGGCCGCCCGGCGGCCCGCCGACGCCGTGACCACCGAGGCTGCAGTGCAAGAGGCCGTTGCGGTCCAGGAAAAGCTGCGCGGGCTGGTCGAGGTTGCGGATGTCGGTACGACGCCGCAGTACGTGGCCGGGCTGGATGTGGCGTACGACGGGGACCGCCTGGCGGCTGCGGTCGTGCTGCTGGACGCGACGACGCTCGAGGAGGTCGATCGGGCGGTGGTGCGTGGCGCGACAGCCTTTCCTTATATACCGGGGCTGTTCGCGTTCCGGGAGGTGCCGGCGTTGCTGTCCGCGTTGGCCGAGCTCACGATCCGGCCGGGGTTGCTGGTCTGCGACGGGCAGGGGTTGGCGCATCCGCGGCGGTTCGGGCTGGCTTGTCATCTCGGGGTGCTGACCGGAATTCCTGCGATCGGCGTAGCCAAGACGGCGTACGTCGGTACGCACGGGGCGCTGGGCATCGCCCGCGGCGCGACGGCTGAGCTGGTAGACGGTGACGACGTGGTCGGTGCGGCGGTGCGTACGCAGGACGGGGTGAAGCCGGTGTACGTGTCGGTCGGGCACCGGGTGACGTTGGCGACGGCGGTCGCGCAGGTGCTGCGGCTGGCACCGGCGTACCGCCTGCCGGAGACGACGCGGCTCGCCGACCGGGCGTGCCGGGAGGGGTTGCGGGATGGGTGACGCTCGGGTGCCGGGATACACGTGGCACGAGTACGGCGACCGGATCGGCGCGACCGCGCGGTTACGGGTCGGGGCCGTCGCGGCGGTGCTGGACGGAGACCGGTTGCTGCTGACGCGGCGTACCGACAACGACGAGTGGTGCCTGCCGGGCGGCGCGATCGAGCCCGGCGAACGTCCGGCGGAGGCGGCCGAGCGGGAGACGTTCGAGGAGACGGGGCTGGTGGTACGGGTGACCGGGCTGGTCGGCGTGTACTCGGATCCGGATGTCGTCGTGGTCTACCGGGACGGCAACCGCGTGCAGATCGTCGGCATGGTGTTCCGGGCGGAGACTGTCGGCGGTACGGCAGGCACCTCACCGGAGGTCAGCGAGAGCCGGTGGTGCACCTCAGCCGAGGCCGCCGAGCTCACCGTCATCGCCGGGCACCGGCCGCTACTGCCGGCCGTGTATGCAGGCGAGCCGTACTTCGACACCCCGAGGGCGCGGTCAGCGGCGGAGTAGGCGGCGGAGGATCAGGGCCAGGGCAGCTCCGATGAGGTAGGGGGCGGCGCGCTTGGCGAGCATGGGGAGGACGGTGCTGCCGAGGTCCAGGGCGACTGGCTCGGAGTCGGGTGGGGCCTCCTGTGAGCTGGTCGCCGAGTCGGATGGACCCGGCTCGGCTGCGGGTTGGTCGGCAGTAACGGCGGCTTCCTCGGTGGGGGTGGACAGGAGTTTGGTCTGCAGGCAGGCGGTGAACTGCTCCAGGAGCTTGTCGGAGACCTCCTGGATCAGGCCGCGGCCGAACTGCGCGGGCCGGCCGGTGATCGTCAGCTCGGTGTCGACCGCGACCTCGGTGGAGCCGTCGGCGGTGCCGGCCAGCCGGGTCGTGACGCGGGCGGTTGCGGTTCCGTTGCCGCGGCGGTCCTTGCCCTTGGCCTCGATCAGCGCGTGGTGGTCGGACTCGTCGCGCTCGAGGAAGGTCCCGGTGCCGTTGTACTGCAGCGACACCGGGCCCAGCTTCACCTTGCACGAGCCGGTGAAGTCGTCGCCTTCGTACGACGCCAGGGTGGCGCCGGGGAAACACGGCACCACCCGCTCGAGGTCGTTGAACGCGGCCCACGTCTGCTCCACGGACGCCGGTACGACGAACTTGTGCTCGAGCTTCACGCCGTACCTGCCGCTGCCAGCACCGCACGCCGGGTGAGTACGGTCGCGAGGTGCCGCCGGTAGTCCGCGTCGCCGTCCCTGTCGCTGATCGGTGACGTCCCGTC
Organism: Kribbella sp.; assembly: GCF_035655035.1. Taxonomy (GTDB): domain Bacteria; phylum Actinomycetota; class Actinomycetes; order Propionibacteriales; family Kribbellaceae; genus Kribbella. The sequence goes on from NZ_DASRVN010000353.1 coordinate 8,422, forward strand.
CGTCGCCCGCGCCGCCGCTTCCCGTACGGCGTCGGCCGTCGCGGGCTGTCCGACGAGAGCCGCCTCGACCGCGGTCGCCCGTACCGGTGTCGAGCCCATGTTGCCGAGCGCGACCCGCGCCTCCGCGATCCGGTCCCCGTCCAGCCGTACCGCCGCCGCGACCGACACGATCGACCAGCCCTGCGCGACCCGGTTGAACTTCTCGTAGTGCGCGCCCCAGCCCGTGTACTTCGGCACCCGGACCTCGAGCAACAGCTCGTCCTCGGCGAGCGCGGTGCTGAACACGCCCTGGAAGAACTCCGACGCGGGCACGGTCCGGCGACCATCAGGGCCCGCGATCTCGAACGACGCGTCCAGCGCGACCGCGACGACCGGCAGGTCGGCCGCCGGATCCGCGTGCGCCAGCGAACCGCCGAACGTGCCGCGGTGCCGGATCTGCGGATCGCCGACCGTTGCCGTGGCCAACGAGATCAGCTCGGCGTGTTCGAGCACCAGCCGATCGGACTGCACCGTGCTGTGCGGTGTCATCGCGCCGATCACCAGCGCGTCGCCGTCGTCCCGGACGCCGCGCAGATTGTCGATCTTCGCAAGGTCGACGATCGTCTCCGGCGCCGCGAGCCGCAGCCGGAGCGCCGGCATCAGGCTCTGCCCGCCGGCCAGCACCTTCGCGTCGGAGTGCTCGCGCAGCAGGCCCAGCGCCTCGTCGACCGTCGTGGGCGCGTAGTAGTCGAACGCCGCCGGGATCATGACCGCGCTCCTTCCTGGATCGCTTTCCAGACCCGGTACGGCGTACACGGCATCTGCACGTCCGTGACGCCGAGCGGTCGCAGACTGTCGACAATCGCATTGACGACAGCCGGCGTGGACGCGATCGTGCCCGCCTCGCCGACACCCTTCACGCCGAGCTGGTTCGTGGTCGCCGGCGTCTCGGTCCGCGCCGTCTCGAACGCGGGCAGATCAGGTGCCCCCGGCAACGTGTACTGGTCGAACGAACCGGTGACCAGCGTCCCGGATTCGTCGTGCACCGCCTCCTCGTACAGCGCCTGCGCGATTCCCTGCGCGATACCGCCGTGCACCTGACCCTCGACGATCAGCGGGTTCACCACCACGCCGATGTCGTCCACGCACACGTACGAGCGCAGCTTCGTCGCCCCGGTCTCGGTGTCGACCTCGACCGCGCACAGATGGGTACCGTGCGGGAACGAGAAATCCTCCGGGTCGAGCGTCGCGTCCGCGTCCAGCGACCCGTCACCGACCCCGTCCAGCTTGTGCCCCTGGAACACCGCGAACGCGAGCTCCGCCAGCGTCAGCCCGGCGTCCGTCCCGCGCACTCCGAACCGCCCGGCCGAGAACTCCAGGTCGTCGGCGTTCGCCTCCAGCAGCTGCGCCGCGACCGGCTTCGCCTTCTCGATCACCTTGTCGGCCGCGGCCAGGACCGCCATCCCGCCGACGGCCAGCGACCGCGATCCGTACGTGTCCAGTCCGCGAACGGCGACCTGCGTGTCACCGTGCAGTACTTCGACGTCCTCGAACGCGACGCCCAGCCGGTCCGCGACGATCTGGCTCCACGCTGTCTCGTGCCCTTGCCCGTGCGGGCTGGTCCCGGTTACCACCTCGACCTTGCCGGTCGGCAGCATCCGGATCGACGCGTGCTCCCAGCCGCCGCCGACGTACCCCATCGACCCGAGCCAGCGCGACGGCGCCAGCCCGCACATCTCGGTGAACGTCGACACGCCGATGCCGAGCTGTACCGGGTCGCCGGACTCCCGGCGTCGCGCCTGCTCCTTGCGCAGTTCGTCGTACCGGAACAGCTCGCGCGCCTTAGCGGTCGCGGCCTCGTAGTTGCCGGAGTCGTACCGCAGCCCGGACACCGTCGAGAACGGGAACTCCTCGTGCTTGATCCAGTTCCGCTCGCGGATCTCCAGCGGGTCGACGCCGACCCGGGCGGCGAGCTCGTCCATCAGCCGTTCGATCGCGTACGTCGCCTCGGGCCGGCCGGCGCCGCGGTACGCGTCGGTCCACGCCTTGTTCGTGAACACGTTCGTGATGCCGAGGTGGTACGCACCGAACTTGTAGATCCCGTTGTACATGAATGCGCCGAGCAGCGGGATCGCCGACGTGACCAGGCCGAGGTACGCGCCCATGTCGGCGGTCAGCTCGACCTTGAGCCCGGTGACCGTACCGTCGGCGGTCGCGGCGAGCGTGAGCTGCTGCCACTGGTCGCGGCCGTGGTGCGCGGCCATCAACGACTCGGACCTGGTTTCCGTGTATTTACAGGGCTTTCCGGTATGCCGGGCCGCGATGACCGTGAGTACTTCCTCCGGCGTGAACTGGAGCTTGCCGCCGAAGCCGCCGCCGACGTCCGGCGCGATCACCCGGATCTTGCTCTCCGGGATGCCGAGCACCAGCGCCAGGAAGATCTTCACGAAGTGCGGCACCTGCGTCGACGACCAGACCGTCATCTGCTCGGTCGTAGGATCGACGACAATCGACCGCGGCTCCATGAACGCCGGGATCAGCCGCTGCTGGCGGTACTCCTGCTCGATCAGGATGCCGCCGTCGCGGGCGGCCGCGATCGCCGCCTCCACGTCGCCGCCGGTGCCGGACTCGGCCGAGTCGTACGACCAGACCGCGGACACGTTCGTCCCGAGGTCCGGATGGGCGAGCACCTCGTCGCGGGCCGCGGCCTTGAGTTCGAGGGCGGGTTCGAGTTCCTCGTAGTCGACGTCCACCAGGTCGGCGGCGTCGACCGCCTCGGCGGCGGTCCGGGCCACGACCATCGCGACGATCTCGCCGGCGAACGCGACCCGGTCGACCGCCATCGACGGGTGCGGCGGGGCCTTCTGGTCGGGTACGACGGCCCAGGCGTTCGGCAGGGCGCCTTGTTCCTCGGCGATGTCGGCACCGGTGATCACGGCGACGACGCCGGACGCGGCCTTGGCGGCGCTCGTGTCGATCGCGGTGATCCGGGCGTGCGCGAACGGGCTGCGGACCATCGCGAGGTGCTGCATGCCGGGCAGCACGATGTTGTCGGTCCAGCGGGTCCGGCCGGTGATCAGCCGGGCGTCTTCCTTGCGGCGCCGCGGAGTGCCGACCTCCTTGACCGGGCGTTCCTCGGTGGCGGTCACTGCGCACCCCCTGCGCTCGACTGCGCGGCGGCGGCGGCGCGTACTGCTTTCACGATGTTCTGGTAGCCGGTGCAGCGGCAGAGGTTGCCTTCGAGGCCGAGCCGGATCTGCTCATCGTCGACGTTAGGATTGTCGGCAATCAGGTCGAGGGACTGCATGATCATCCCCGGTGTGCAGTAGCCGCACTGCAAGGCGTGGTTCTCGTGGAAGGCCTGCTGCATCGGATGCAGCTGACCGTTGGTCGCGAGCCCCTCGATCGTGGTGATCTCGTGACCGTCGGCCTGGACCGCGAGCAGCGAGCACGACTTCACGCTGCGCCCGTCCAGGTGCACGGTGCAGGCCCCGCAGTTGCCGGTGTCGCAACCGACCACGGTCCCCGTCTTCCCCAGTTGCTCGCGCAGATAGTGCACGAGCAGCGTGCGCGGCTCCACAACGTCCGTAAAGCTGCTTCCGTCGACCTTCACCGTGATCCGGGTCATCGCCCCGCCTCCAGATGTCAGTACTCGCCGTACCTTCGATCCTGCTCCTGTTGTGTTCTCGACCACAAGGTTCAGTGGTGGATGGGTCCGCCGGCCGCCGAAAGCCGTTGCCCCGCGCCACCCCAGCGCTGGGCGATGATCTCGGCGGCGATGCTCACCGCCGTCTCCTCCGGAGTGCGGGCGCCCAGGTCGAGGCCGATCGGGCTGGCCAGCCGCGCGACCTCGGACTCGCTCAAACCCGCCTCCCGCAAGCGTTTCAGCCGATCGTCGTGCGTCCGCCGCGAACCCATCGCGCCGATGTAGGCGACCTGCGGCAACCGCAGCGCGACCTCCAGCAGCGGTACGTCGAACTTCGGATCGTGCGTCAGCACGCAGATCACCGTGCGGTCGTCGATCCGGCCGGCCGCGGCCTCGGCGGACAGGTACCGGTGCGGCCAGTCGACGATCACCTCGTCGGCAGAGGGGAACCGGGACGCGGTCGCGAACACCGCGCGCGCGTCGCAGACCGTCACCCGATACCCGAGGAACGTGCCGAGTCGCGCAACCGCAGCTGCGAAGTCGATCGCTCCGAACACCAGCAAACGCGGCACCGGCGCATAAGAAGAGACGAAGACGCGCATCCCCTCACCACGCCGCTGCCCGTCCGGTCCGTACTCCAGCGTCTCGGTCCGGCCGTTCGCCAGCAGGCCGCGCGCATCGTCGGCAATCGCATCGTCGACACGATCGGACCCGGTGCTGCCCAGCTGCCCGTCGGGGCGGACGATCAGCCGGCGCCCGATCCGCGCCGGGTCCGGGTGCGCCACCACGGTCGCCACGGCTACCGGCCGGCCCTCGGCGATGTCCGACGCCACCTCCGCCAGCTCCGGGAACGTCGTACGGTCGACCTTCTCGACGAACACGTCGATGATCCCGCCGCAGGTCAGCCCGACCGCGAACGCCGACTCGTCGCTGACGCCGTACCGCTGCAGCACGGGCTCGCCGGACTCCAGGATCTCCTCGCCGAGCTGGTACACCGCGCCTTCGACACAGCCGCCGGACACGCTGCCGACCGCCTCCAGCCCGGGACCCACCAGCATCACCGCGCCCGGCGGCCGCGGCGCCGACTGGAACGTCGCGACAACGGTGCCGACGGCAACGGATTCGCCGGCCTTCCACCACGTCAGCAACCGATCGAGGACGTCACGCATCGGCCACCACCTCCAGGAGTTCCGCGAAACTGGCCAGGCTGTGCCCGGCGACCAGATCGTCCAGGTGCGGCAGGACGGCGACGATCCCGGCCTGCACCGGTTCGTACCCGCGCTTGCCGCGGTGCGGGTTCAGCCAGACCACTCGGTGCGCGAGGCTCGCCAGGCGTTGCAGCTGGGCGCCGAGCAGTGCGGCGTCGCCGCGTTCCCAGCCGTCGCTGCACACCACGACGACTGCGCGCCGGGCGGTGCCGCGTTGTCCCCAGCGGTCGAGGAAGACCTTCAGTACCTCGCCCAGCCGGGTCCCGCCCGACCAGTCCGGTACTACGTCACCGGCCGCCCGGAGCGCGAACTCGGGGTCGCGGTGGCGCAGCGCCGGGGTGACGCGGGTCAATCGCGTGCCGATTGTGAACACTTCGACGATCCTCGGCGCCTGCTGGACCATCGCGTGCGCGAGCCGGAGCAGGCTGTCGGCGTACGGGCGCATCGAGCCGGAGACGTCGATCAGGACGACGACGCGGCGCGGGCGGACGCCGCGGCGGCGGTAGTGCACGCGGGCCGGTTCGCCGACCTGGCGGAGCTGGGCGCGCAGCGTGCGGCGTGGATCGATCTCGCCGCGGTGCGACGGGCGGCGGCGGTTCGCGGGCCGCAGCGGGACACGTGGGTGCAGGGTGCCGAAGAGGCGGGCGAGTTCGGCGCGGTCGATTGTCGACAATCCTGCGACGTCGCGGTGCCGGAGTACTTCCGTCGTACTGGCGGCGACGTTGAGGGTGTGGTCGCCGTCGTCGGCGCCCGCGTCCGCCGCGTCGAGCGCGGCTTGGACAGAGGACTGCGGCGTACGGCTCGGGACGACGCCGCGCGTGCGGTCACCGGTGAACCAGGCGGCGAACACCTCGTCGTACCGGGCCGTGTCGTCGGGTCCACTGCAGAGCGCGGCGCGGCCGGCCCAGTACACGTCGGCCGTCAGAGTGGCATCGAGCGCAGCCACCGCTTGCAGAAACATCTGCACCCGATCAGCCGTGACCGCAAGCCCTGCATGCCGAAGAGCAACCGCAAAACCAGCAAGCGCAAGATCCGGCGCAGGGGGTGGCATGGGTGGCGGCATGGGGGTCAGCTTGCGAGGAGGCGGTCGAGGGAGTCGCGGACCCGGTCGGTGTCCTCGCGGTACTTGAGGACGGCGCCGAGGGTGGCGGCGGCGGTTTCGACGTCCAGTACGTCGGTGCCGAGGGCGTCGAGGGCGCGGGCCCAGTCGAGGGTTTCGGCGACGCCGGGTGGTTTGAGCAGGTCGAGGTCGCGCATCCGCTGGACGGATCGGGTGACCTGTTCGGCGAGCCGCGCGGACACCTCGGGCAGCCGGGTGCGGACGATCTCGATCTCGCGGGCCAGGCCCGGATGGTCGATCCAGTGGTACAGGCAGCGGCGTTTGAGCGCGTCGTGCACCTCGCGGGTGCGGTTCGAGGTGAGGACCACGATCGGCGGTACGTCGGCGGCGACCGTGCCGAGCTCGGGGATCGTCACCTCGTACGTCGACAGCACCTCGAGCAGGAACGCCTCGAACTCGTCGTCGGCGCGGTCGATCTCGTCGACGAGCAGTACGGCGGGGCTTTCCCGGAGCGCCCGCAGTACCGGACGGGACAGCAGGAAGCGTTCGTCGAACAGGCTCTTCTCGACCTCCTCGACCGCTGCGTCGGAGCTGGTCGCCTCGACGGTCCGCAGGTGCAGGATCTGCCGCGGGAAGTCCCAGTCGTACAGCGCCTGCGAGGCGTCGATGCCCTCGTAGCACTGCAGGCGGATCAGGTCGATCCCGAGCGCCTCGGCGAGCGCTTCCGCGAGCGCGGTCTTCCCGGTGCCGGGCTCGCCTTCGAGCAGCAATGGGCGGTGCAGCGCGAGCGCGAGATATCCGACCGTGGCAAGGCCCTCACCGGCCAAGTACCCGGTCGCCCGCAAACACCCGGCAAGCTCGCCCGCCGAGCCGACGGCACGCACCCCTCCAGCATTCCCCCACTCCCCCCGGATGCCAACCCTGCACCTTTCCGGAAACAATTCGCCGCCCAGTGACGGAAATGTTCCGGAAAGCCTCAGTGGTGCCCCGGCGGCAGCCCGTCGGCCGTGTCCACGTCCGCACCGTCGGCGACGTCCGCGCACTCCACCAGCGCGGCGTCGTGCGTCCGCAGGTACGCCCGCGCGCCCTCGTCACCGCGTGCCGACGCGATCACCCCGTCCCAGTGCGCCCGCCCGATCACCACCGGATGCCCCGGCGCCCCGTCGTACGTCGCCCGTACCAGAACGTCCGCCCCGGCCCCTGACATGACCCGCTCCAGAGCGGCGACCGTCAGCCCGGGCACATCCACGGGAAGAACAACAGCCGCCTCCGCCGACAGACCGGCTCCGGACGCGGAGCGCGCCGACGGTGGAGTGGAACCGGAGGCCGCGGCCGGCGGAAGGCTGTGGGACTGGAGGTAGGTGAGACCCGTGCGGAGCGAGGCTCCCATGCCCTCGGACCAGTCGGCTGCCTCGACCACGTCGACGGGTTCGCCCACGAGCTCGGCTCGAGCCCGGTCGGCGGAGGCCCCGACGACGACCACGACCGGCGTACAGCCCGCCTCCGCCAGCAACCTCGCAGTACGGACGACCCAGGCAACGCCGGCCGCGTCGCGGATCAGCGCCTTCGGGGTACCCATCCGGCGCCCCGCCCCGGCCGCCAGCACCAAGCCAGCGACACGTCCTGGGGTCTTCACAGTGGCAGCCTACTGATTTCACAGTCTGGGCAGTGACGTGTACCACGCGGTGTCCGGCGGCGGGCGTGGCACGATATCTGACGTGACGACGATCGCAGACGGCTCGAAGTCCCTTCCGTTGCTGTTCCTCGGGCAGAACACCGACCCGCACTCCGAGCGCGGCGTCGAGTGCCCGGGCGCGCTCCCGCCGGCCTCCGACCCGGACCTGGTGGAGCGGGCACTGAAGGCGAAGGCGGCGCTCGGTGACCAGGTGTTTGTGCTCGGGCACCACTACCAGCGCGACGAGGTGATCCAGTTCGCGGATGTCACCGGTGACTCGTTCAAGCTCGCCCGCGACGCGGCCGCCCGCCCGGACGCGCCGTACATCGTGTTCTGCGGTGTGCACTTCATGGCCGAGTCCGCCGACATCCTCACCAACGACGCGCAGACCGTGATCCTGCCGGACCTCGCGGCCGGCTGCTCGATGGCCGACATGGCCCGGATCCAGCAGGTCGAGGCGGCCTGGGACGCGCTCGCCGACGCCGGCGTCGCGGACGTGACGGTGCCGGTCACGTACATGAACTCGAGCGCCGACATCAAGGCGTTCTGCGGCCGCCACGGCGGCGTCGTGTGTACGTCGAGCAACGCGGAGACCGCGCTGGACTGGGCGTTCGAGCAGGGCGAGAAGGTGCTGTTCCTCCCCGACCAGCACCTCGGCCGGAACACCGCCGTACTGCAGCTGGGCCTGTCGCTCGACGACTGTGTCGTGTACGACCCGCACAAGCCGGGCGGTGGACTGACCCGCGAGCAGCTCGCCGCGGCGAAGATGATCCTGTGGCGCGGGCACTGCTCGGTGCACGGCCGGTTCACCGCCGAGTCGGTCGACGACGTCCGCTCCCGGGTCCCCGGCGTGAACGTGATCGTGCACCCCGAGTGCCGGCACGAGGTCGTCACGAAGGCCGACCAGGTCGGGTCGACGGAGTACATCATCAAGGCCCTGGAGACGGCCGAGCCAGGTACGTCGTGGGCGGTCGGCACCGAGCTCAACCTGGTGCAGCGGCTCGCGAAGCAGCACACCGACAAGAACATCGTGTTCCTCGACAAGACGGTCTGCTACTGCGCCACGATGAACCGCATCGACCTCCCGCACTTCGTCTGGGCGCTGGAGAACCTGGTCGCCGGCCACGTAGTCAACCCGATCAAGGTCGACCCCGACACCGAGCACTACGCCAAGGTCGCCCTCGACCAGATGCTCGCCCTCCCCGGCAAGACGGCGCGCGACTGATCGGCGGAAGCCCTGCAGGCTTTCGAACACGAACGGCAGGTACCCGGCGCGAATCCGGAGGTCAGAAGCCGGGCAGGAACAGGCAGAACAGGTGTCCGTCCGGGTCGCGCATGACCCGGACGCCGTCGGGCTGCGGCTGGTGTGCCTCGACGGTCGCGCCGAGACTCACGGCACGCTCCACCTCGCGGTCGAGGTCGTCGACCTCGATGTCCAGGTGGGCCTGCATCTGCTGGACGCCGGCCCGCTGCGGCCAGGTCGGCGGTACGTGGTCCGGCTCCAGCTGGAAACTCAGGCCGGGCCGCTCCGACGCGGGGTGCCGCAACCGGACCCAGTCCGGCGCCCGGCTCACCTCGACCCAGCCCATCAGCTGCCGGTAGAAATCGGCCAGCTTGGGCGGATCCGGAGTCCCGAGGACGGTGGCAGCGAGATTCGCGGACATGGCGACCTTTCGGGTGCGGTTGGGGTGATCCTCTGCAGGTACCCCGCTCCAACCCTTCAGTCGGCGGCGACGCGGGCGGTCGAGTACCAGTCGGAGAGCAGGTCCGGGAGGCGGTCGGGGCCCCACCGGTCGACGGGGGTGATGCGGCTGGTGACGGTGGACAGGCCGCGGGCGAGTTCGCCGACCACGTCGCCGCGCCACGAGACCGTGACGCCTTCGTCGGGGCCGACGATGACGGCCGGGCCGCCGCGGTCCACGCAGACGACGGGGCAGCCGGAGGCGAGGGCCTCGGTCACGGCCCAGCCCGCGGCCTCGCGGAAGGCGGGGGCGATCAGCGCGTCCGCGCGGAACATCGCGGCCAGTACCTCCTCGCGCGGCAGGGCGCCCATGAACTCGACCCGGTCGCGGACGCCGAGCTGCCAGGCGAGGCTCTCGGCGCGCTCCCAGTCGGGGCCGTCGCCGATGATCCGCAGCTCCCAGCCGGACGCCTCCGGACGGGCCAGCGCGCTGATCGCCAGCAGCACGCCCTTCCACGGGATCAGCCGCCCGACGAACAACGCGGTCTTCACGGTGCGGCTGAAGGGCTCGTACGGCCCGGACGCCGTGAACCGCCGGATCGCGACGTTCGGCTGGACGACCAGCTGCCGTGCGTACGGCGCGAACGCGGCCGCGACGTCGTTGTTCTGGGCAACCATCAGGTCCGCGGTCTGCGCCATCCGCCGACCGGTCAGGCGCCGCCGTACGCCGGTGTACGCCCGGCGTACCAGCTCCCCCAGCACGCCGCGCGCCCCGAGCCAGTGCGCCATCGACAGCGGCGCGGTCGTCGATCCGCCGACCGGACCCCAGATCACCTTGGCGGACGACTCCTCGACCACCCCGGCGCCCATCCAGTCCACCGCGAACGTCAGGTGGTGGATCACGTCGAACGAGTGCAGCGCGTGCAGCTCCCGCGCCGTACGCCGGGCCAGGCCCTGCCACAACGGGTAGTACCAGTACACGTCCGCGGGCCGTCGCCGGAGCCGGAGGATCCAGCGCGGCATCTCCAGCGGTACGACGGTCAGCCCGGGCACCGGCCGGGCCGCGAGCTCCTCGTGGATCTCGTGCACGAACTTGCCCCGGGTCAGCAGCCACACGTCGTGGTCGCGCGCAGCGGCCTTCGCCCACGCCCACCCGGCGCCCGGCTCCGACCCGCCCGACGGCCGGCAGGCGTACGCGCTCAGCAGCACTTTGGGCCGGCCCGGCATCAGCTCATCCCCTCCAGAAGCCTGCGCAGATCGGTGCTCGAGGTGGAGGCGGTGTACGGGAAGTAGTGCACCTGTGCGCCGACCTCACCCAGCAGCCGTTCCAGTCTCGTCCCCTTTTCGGTTCCCTTCCAGTCGTCCCCCTTGAAGAGGACGTCGTACCGCAGCTGCTGCCACATCTCGAACTTGTCGCTGGACCAGTCGCTGACGACCTCGTCGACCAGGTCCAGCGCCCGGATCACGTCCATCCGTTCGGTGTGCGGGACCACCGGCGGGCGGCCCTTGATCCGGGTCACCACGTCGTCCTCGACGACGCCGGCGATCAGGTGGTCGCAGTGCTCGCGGGCCTGGCGCAGGATGTTCAGGTGGCCGATGTGGAACATGTCGTACACCCCGGGCGCGTAGCCGACGATCGTCATGCCGGCACCCCCAGGGCGGCCATCTCGCGGTACCACTTGCCGATTGCGGCGGCCAGGAACAGTACGTTCAGCAGCAGCAGGGCGCCGTACAGCACGACGAAGACCGACGGGTTGCCGAAGGCAAGAAAGACCAGGCAGAGGACGCCGTAGTCGGTCGGTGCGATGAGCAACGACTTCAGCACGGAATCCCCCCGCGCGTTGGGTTTCGCGGCCGCGGCGTGCCGGCGGCGCAGCTGGTCGATCAGGATCAGGCCGAAGAACAGCACGGACGACATACACACGTAGGCAAGCGGGATCAGCAGCACGAGGTGATTGCTGAAGGCATCGAACCGGTAGAACGAGATCAGTACGGCGCTGTGCAGCAGCACGATCTTCACCGCGTCGATCATGTGGTCGAGCCACTCCCCCAGCGGCGAGCCGCCGCCGCGCAGCCGGGCCAGCTGCCCGTCCGCGGAGTCCAGCCCGTAGCCGAGCACGAGCAACACGGTCACCAGCAGCGCCAGGCCGAACGACGGGCGAACCGTTGCCACCAGCACGATCCCGACCAGCGAGCAGAACCCCGACGCGAGGCTGACCTGGTTCGGCGTCCGGTGACCGAGGTACGCCGCGGCCGCGAACACCCGGCCGATCCGGCGATTCACGAACCGCGAGTACGCCGGCGTACCGGCCGACGGCTTCTGCGCCCGGGACAACCGCGCGACGGTCTCCCGCAACGAGCTCATGCGACCGAACTGCGCGACTGCCGCTGGTCGATCGCGGCGCGCAGGATCGGGCTGCGGGAACGCCGGCCGGCGGGCAGCACGGTGATCAGCCCGGCCGGCAGCCCGGCCAGCTCCGCGACACCGAGCACGCCGTCCGCGGCACTCGCAGCGAACACGGTCTGTACCCCCAGTACGCCGGTCAGCCGCTCGGCCGCGACCGCGTCCACGGCGACGACCTCGTCGACGCAGCGCAGGTGCCCGACGATCTGCGCCCGCTCGAGCTGCGGCACGAACGGCCGCGCGCCCCAGGCGTCCAGCGCCCACTCGTCGGACAGCACCGCGACCACCAGCCGGTCACAGAACTGCCGCGCCCGCTCCAGCACGTCGACATGCCCGACGTGGAACAGGTCGAAGACCCCGGCGACACACCCGATCCGCGGCAAACTGCCTTCCCCCAACACGAAACCCCGCACTTCCTCTTGCCCGGCGCCCCCCGCGCCTGGCGTGACTTTATACCTGGCGGGCACGACCCGCCCAGCGTCCCGTGTCCGACCTGCCGCGGGCGGTGTGCCGGGCGATCGCATCGGTGTAGATCCTTTCCGTGGCCTCCAGGTCGCGCTCCGGTGTGAAGCGGTCCAGGTAGACCTCGCGGGCTCGTTCGCCGCAGGCTATCGAAGTCACGGGATCAGCCACCAACCCGATCGCCGCGCGCAGTGCCTCCGGATCACCTGGTTCGGTCAGGGCGCCGGTCCGCCCGTCGTCGACGAGCTCCGCGAGCGCCCCGAGCCGGGACGCGACCACCGGTACACCTTGTGCGAATGCCTCCACGACCACGAGTCCGAACGTCTCATACGAACGGGCCGGTACGACGGCGGCGCGCGCGGATCGCAGTACATCCATCCCGGCCGCCCACGGTAGTTGACCAAGCACCTGAACGGACAGGTCCGCGCGGGCCCGTTCCTCGGCCGCGGCGCGCAGCGGACCGTCGCCCACGACAACCAACCTGCCGAGCCCGGAATCCCAGGCCTGCAGGAGATCCGCGAACCCCTTGTCCTCGCTCAACCGCCCGAGGAACACCACCCCGTCGCCTGCGTCGGTGCGTACCCCGGCAGGATGCGGTACGGCGTGCGGCTTCACCACGAACCGCTCCGCGTCGAACCCGGCGGCGAGGTACCGGTCGCGGACGAACGCCGACGGTACGACGAACGTGTCGACGTACCGCTGCCAGGTGTGCAGGGTGTTGTGCACGCCGATGCTGGTCGCCAGCGGGAGCGTCTGGGCGCGCGATTCGCGGTAGCAGCCGTGCTTGACCGCGGCGAGCGGCAACTTGCCGAGGCAGGATTCGCACGGCCGGCCGTCGCGCTGGAGGACCGCGTTCGCACAAAGCAGGCGGAAGTTGTGCAGGGTGGCCACGACCGGGAGGTCCAGGCGGTGCGCCGCGCGGAGTACTGAGGCGCTGAACAGCGGGAAGGTGTTGTGCACGTGCACCACGTCAGGGCGCTGCGCTTGCAATAGCTGCGTTAAATCGCGTTCCGCCGAAAATGACCAAACGGAACGAAACGGTAACAGCGCGCGATCTTTTCGGCTCATGGTCGCGATGTCGTCGCTGTTCCGGGCGTAGAGATCGATCTGATGACCGGAGTTCCGCAACAAATCAACCGTTTGCGCGACAACCGTGTTCTCACCACTGGGTTGACCGGTCCGGTACCGGTTGTGCAGCATGGCGACCCGCATGGCGCTACCTTATGTCCCTTCGTGACTACAGCCTGGTCTCGCCCGCTCCCAGGAGAGTGCATTGAGGAAGTTGTGGTTCGCAGCGCTCCTTGCTGCGGCAGTGGCCGTGGTCGCGGTCGCCGTACCGGTGATCGCGAACGAGCACACGGCGCGGATTCACTCATCCGACCGGG
>NZ_DASRVN010000354.1:0-12853 GCF_035655035.1 Kribbella sp.
GTCGCCGGACTGCGCACCGCTGAGGCCAGCGACGTCGCGGCACGGGTCATCCTGACCGACGACGAGGCCGGCGTCGTCGTCCAATCGGATCTCGGTACGTGGCCGACGCTCGAGGCCGTCCTGCTCGGCGACGACCCGGACCGCGCCGCCGCCGCGATGATCGACTTCGCACGGACCGTCGGACGGCTGCACGTCACCACGCTGGGCCGTCGCGCCGAGCACGAAGCGGCGCTGGCGGAGTTCGGAACGAACGCACTCGTGACTGACCACGGCGTACGGCTGGTCGACTTCGAAGGCGCGCGCTTCAGCCACCCGGGGTTCGACATATCGTTCCTGCACTACCCGTTCCCCCACCACAGTGCGAACTGGTGCATGTTGCCGGAAGCAATCATCCGGGCCGCGGACGACGCCTACCGCAGTACCGTCGCACTGGACGACCACGACCAGCTGCTCGCGGTCGGCGCGGCGGCTGCCCTCGCCAGCCGGGTGTCCCGCCTGCCCGTGGTTCAGTGAGCTCGCTGCCGCGATGGCTGCCCGCTGGAGCGATGCCACCTGTCCCCCGCCGTGCGTGTTTCCTGCCTTCGACCAGTAAGGTTCCTTGTGATGCTGAGCTATCCCCTCCTCGATGTGCGCGTCAGTACGCCGGTGCTCGAGCTGCGTGGTGCCACGGACGAGCTGCTCGACCAGCTCGCGCCGGTCGTGCACGCGGGCAAGATGAACGCCGAGCCGTCGCCGTACGACGACCCGATCTCGTTCCACGAAACCGATCCTGATATCCGGGTGGTCAAGTGGTTGCGGTCGATCTGGCGCGGCCGCGGGAACGTCGACGCCGACAGGTGGCGGCTGTACTTCGTGGTTGTCGTCGACGGCGAGCCGGTCGGGATGCAGGACGTCGTCGGCGCGAGCTTCTCCACTTTCGGCACCGTCACGTCGTTCTCCTGGCTGTCCGTCGACCACCGCGGCCGCGGACTCGGCAAGGAGATGCGGCAGGCGATCCTGCAGCTCGCGTTCGAGGGCCTCGGCGCGAAGGAGGCGACCAGCGACGCGTTCGTGGACAACCAGGCGTCGAACGCGATCTCCCGCGGCCTCGGGTACGCGCCGGACGGGTTCGACCGGGCGACGCGCCGCGGCGAACCCGCCCTGCTGAACCGGTGGCGGCTCAGCCGAGAGACCTGGGAGCAACACCGCCGTACCGACATCGAGCTGCACAACGTCGACGCCTGCCGCGCGTATCTCCCGTTGTCCTGAGCAACTACTCCGCGAGCCGCGCGGCGGCCTCGGTCTTGATCGTCTCGTGCAGGCTGCCGGACGTGAACCCGAGCTCACGGAGGACCCGGGCCGCGCCGCTGTCCTCGACGCGGATCAGCCCGAGCAGGGTGTGTTCGGTACCGACCCAGTCGTGCCCGAGTTCGCCCGCCGCGCGGAGCGTCTCCTTGATCGCGTCCTTGCTGTCCGGACCGAACGCGATGTGCCCCTGCAGCGCTTCCTCCCCCGCGGCCGGCAGCGCCGCCTCGACCGCGTCGCGGACCTGTTGCTCGGAGGTGGCGTGTGCGGTGAGTACGTCGTACGCCAGTCCCCTGGGCTCCGACAGCAGGCCGAGGAGGAGGTGTTCGGTACCGATGAGGTCGTTCTTGTGCGTACGGGCGGCCTCCTGGGCGAGCACGATGCAGTGCCGGTTCAGGTTCGTGTAGCGCGCGAAGACGTCGGAAGCGCGGGCCTTGTCGGCGTTCGTACCGAGCGCGTCGCCGATGTCGCTCCACGACGCGCCGCTCAGCTTGGCCTCGCTCACGTAGTGGTCGACGAGTTGCTCGCCGAGGTCGGTGAGCGCGCGGGCGCGGCGGCGGGCCTCGGCGATCCGGGTCAGGTCGTCGGCGTCCGGGAGGTCCTCGTACACGCCGGCGATCAGTTCGCCGAGGGTGATGTTCAGTGCTTCGGGTGCGGCCATGGTGTTGTCCTGTCCTGTGAGAAGGGCAACGAGAGAAGTGATGACCTCGCGTGCCGAGGCGCGGTCCGCCTCGACGTGGCGCCAGTACGACAGCACCTCGTCGGCGGCGGCCTGCGGGGTGGCCGCGCGGATGATCGCCGCGATCCGTGGCAGCGGTACGGCGGCCGAGCGGAGCCGGGCGACCAGGCGTGCCTGGTCGACCTGGTCGTCGGTGTAGTACCGGTAGCCGTTGTACGGATCCACCGCGGCGGGCGTCAGCAGGTCGAGTTCGTCGTACAAGCGGAGCGCCTTCGCGGTCAGCCCGCTGGCCCGCGCGAACTCGCCGATGGTCAGCACGTGGGTCCCATCCTCTCGCCTAGGGCGCCGGTGCGCCTGACACCGACCCTCGGCATTCCCCTAAGGTCAAGGTCAATCCGGCTGCCGGCTGCGGTACGTGAGGAGTCCGTCCACGCCGCGTTCGAAGGTTGCGCAGATCGGGTCGGGGTCGCTCAGGCAGCCGGCGGTCATGGCGCCGTCGCGGAGCATCACGAAGTGCTGGGCGGCGGGCTCGGAGTCGGGTTTTCCGGTGGCGGTGAAGAGTTCGGTCATCGTGGTGAGGAACCAGTCGCGGTGCCGGAGGACGGCCTGGTGGACGGGGTGGGTGGGGTCGGGGTACTCGGCGGCGGCGTTCAGGAAGGCGCAACCGCGGAAGCCCTTGCTGCGGATGTCGCCCGTGATGGCCTGGGCGACCTTGCGGATGACGTCGTCGGGGGTCGGGGCGGTACGTGCGTCGGTCACCCGGGCGCGCATCGCGTCGTCCACGGCAGTCAGGTACGCGACGGTCAGGTCGTCCTTGCTCGGGAAATGCCGGTACAGCGTGGCGCGCGTGACCTGCGCTTCCGCGATCACCCGGTCGACGCCGACGGCGTGGATCCCTTCTGCGTAGAAGAGGCCTGTTGCCGTGTTGAGCAGTCGCAGCCGTGCTTCGGACATCCACTTCCCCATCTGGTCGACGTGCTGCTTCGACGGTAGCAGATAGAACGATCGGTCTTGCATTAAATCCAACCGTGGTGCAGACTCCCACGTATACCGATCGTTCTATCTACTCCGTTGAGGAGACCCTCGTGTCCACTGCAACCCTCGAGAACCGCGCCGGAACCACCACGCTGCGCACGCTGTACTTCGTCCGCTTCGGGTTCGCGCTCGTCTGGGCGATCCTGATGCTGGCGATCGCGAAGACCATCACCCCGGTGGCCGGCGTACTGCTGGTGCTCTATCCCCTGTTCGACGTCGCCGCCGCGATCGTCGACTTCCGTACGTCGGGCACCACCCGCCCGAAGACTCCCCTGTACGCCAACATGGCCCTGAGCCTGCTCGCCGCGCTCGGCGTCGCCCTCGCCGCCGCCTCCGGCATCCCGAGCGTCCTCCGCGTCTGGGGCGCATGGGCCATCACCGCCGGCCTCGTCCAGTTGCTCGTCGCCATCCTCCGCTACCGCCTCGGCGCCCAACTCCCGATGATCCTCAGCGGCGCCATCTCCGCACTCGCCGGCACCAGCTTCATCCTGATGGCAGACGGCACCAAAGCGTCACTCACCTCGGTCGCGGGGTACGCCTTCCTGGGCGGAATCTTCTTCCTGCTCTCCGCCATCCGCCTGGCAGGCAAACACTGAGTCAGGTGGTGAGGATGGAGTTGACTCTGGCGGCCAGGTCGGTGCGGTCGGGGTAGGGCGTTGGTATGCCGTCTGGGCCGGTGAGGGTCCAGGTGTTGGTCCAGGTGATGGTGTGGACCTCGTGGCGGTAGTTCTCGAACTCTACGAAGAGGTCGGGGCGGCCTTCGTGGGTGGTGTACCAGGAGGAGAGCAGGTTGAGTTGGGCGAAGCCGCGGCGTGGGGCCAGGCGGCCGTTGTCGCCGCGGTAGCGGACCTTCACGTACGGGCGTGGTTCGCGGTTCCATCTCGTACCGGGTACGCCCGCCGCGCGGTTGTGGCGGTAGTTCGCGTCCCGCAGGTCCTCGTCGCCGGCGAACTCGCAGTGGTACGCCGGGATCACGGCCCGCACCGCCTCGTGCGCGGCCGGATCGTCCGCGTAGAGGCCGTGCACCGCGGGAGACATCGCGACGACCAGGTCGAAGCCGTACCCGGGGTGGCTGAAACCCTTCGCGACCGCGAGCGGGCCGTCTGCCAGGAGCTCGGTGCTGTGCTCCCGGCAGAACGTCAGCATCGCCACCGCGAGACCCTCGTCGTACGAGTCCAGCGCGAACGCCTGGAACGCATGATCCCCGCACAGCGCCGCGGTCGAGTCGAGGCCGGGCGCGTTGCTCCAGTACCAGGCATCGCTCAGACCCTCGAGCCCGGTCACACCCGGCAGGGACGAGTACATCGCGCGCAGATCCATTGCGCACACATTACTCAGTCGAGGATCAGCAGGTCCGCGAATCCGCCGTCGACGGTGATGGTTGCCCGCGACGTTCCCGCCGAACGCCGCAACGGGACCGGAACGGGCCGTCCGGTACGCCGGTCCACGCGGAGCAGCTGGTTGCTGTGGGCAAACGTCAGCGTGATCTCCTGGCGTCCGCCGGCCGCGAACCCGCCGGTGGCGTCGGAGCCGCCCGACGGGTTCGGCGCGATCAGCCCGTTCAGCACCATGAACGCGCGCCGCCCCGGCCGCCACCCGACCCCCGGCAGCGGGCGGAACGTACCGATCAGCACGTCCCCCGGATGCCCGTCGTTCGCGCCGCCGATGTCGCGGGCGCTCACGTCGACGATCCCGGCCGGGTCCGGCGTGAACGAGTCGATCCACTCCGGTTTCCGGTTCGGCACGATCGCCCCCGTGGGGTCGCGATGGACGCCGGTCAGGAAATGCACGTCCTGGGTGAGCAGCTGCACGAGGTACGGCGACAGCGTGCGGCTCTGCCGGACGATGTTCGCGAACTGGCCGAACTGCGGCGAGTGGCTGCCGTCCGGCCGGTTGAACAGGAACACCGCCGGGTCCCGCTCCCACCGGAAACACATCACCCAGCGGGCGCCCATCGTCCACGGCATGAAGTACAGGAACGCCAGCTCGGACTCCGACGGCACGTAGTCGTACGCGTCGTTGGCGCCGCCCTTGAAGCCCTGCGAGTAGTGCCCGAACGCGATCGGCCGCCGATAGTCCCCGTCCAGCCCGGCGAGTGAGACCCGGCGGTAGTGCGCGATGTCGTCGTACGGGTCGGTGAGGTTCCCGGTCTCGTACGGCGCCGGCGACTGGAAGTGGTACCAGTCGGTGGTCAGCAGATCCGGCTTCGCGTATTCGATGTACGTGTGCATCTGCGGCTCCGGCCAGAGCACACCGGTCTGGTTGTTGTGCACGAGTACGTCGTCACCGACCTGCGTGCGAATCACCCCGAACCACTGCCGCAGCCATTCGATCATCTGCTCGCTGTACTGCTCCTCGTCGCCGACGTTCAACGTGAGCAGGTTCTTCGCGTTCGCACGCTGCTCCGGCGTCCAGAGGATCTGCTCGTCCGGCGCCGGACCGCGGTTCAGCTGCCCCCATACGACGTCGCGCGGGTATGCCGCGATCCCCCACGGCGTGTTCCGCGGCAGGGAACTCATCAGCGCGGGGTTGTAGAAGTCGCGCTCGTAGAAGGTCGGCTGGGTGAACGACGACTGGAGCCACTCCGCGGCGGTTGGGGCGTACCGCCCGGTCTGCGGGGTCGTCACCCACGCCCCGGCGCTCAGTCCGCGCTTCATGAAGACGCGGTACGGGCGGGTCAGCTCCAGCGCGGGGGCGGTCGCGCGGGCCGGGAGCGCGGTGGCGCCGGCGGCCGCGGTCGCCAGGGTCAGGCCGAGGAAGTCGCGTCGTCTCATGGCCGAGAATCCTCACCCGCCCCTGACACGGAAGGCAACCCTCTGTTCACGCCGTGGCGTCGACGCCGTGTTCCCGGAAGAGCGCGTGCAGGGTGTCATGGCCTTGGGTGAAGTCCCATTGGCCGGCGCGCAGGCCGGCGGACCGGGCGCCGGTGACGTTCTTCTCGATGTCGTCGATGAACAGGATCGTGCTCGGCTCGGCGCCGATCCGGGTGGCGGCACAGGTGAAGAACGCCGGGTCGGGCTTCGCGACGCCGAGGTCGTAGGAGTAGCAACTGACATCGAACAGCTCGTCGTACCCGAGCGCGGTGCGCATGTGCGCACCGCGGTACTTCTCCTGGTTGGTGCCGAGGTGTACGCCGTACCCGTTTCGCCGGAGTGCTCGCACGACGTCGAGCGACTCCTCGATCAGCACGATGTTCTTCCACACCGCGTCGTACACCTCGGTCACCGACGTCCGTACGCCGTACCGTTCCAACGAGGCCGCCAGCAACGGCAGGTAGTCCCCCTGGCCCGCGAGCATCGGCAGCTCGTCGGACCAGGTCTCGTGCAGGAACGCCTCCGCCCGCTCGCCCAGGTACGGCTCCATCGCCGTGGACCACCCACCCGGAAGGTTCTGCAGCACCCCGTCCGCATCGAACAGCACGTGCCGAACGCTGCGCTCAGTCATGCAGCAGATGATGCCCTACGGGCTCCTCGGCGGGCAGGTGAGTTTCCGGCGGAGCAGGTGGTACGTCGGGCTCACGATGGACGCCGTACAGGGCGGCGCGGACCTCCTGGGGGAGGTTGCACATTGTCAGGACGGGTCTTGGAGGAGGCCGAGCACGTTGCCGTCGGGGTCGGTCACGAGCGCGACCAGGCGGCCGTTCGAGACATCCTTCGGCGGCGACTTGACGGCACCGCCGGCGGCGACGATCGCCTTGATGCGGTCCTCGATGTCGGTCACGTGCCAGTGTGCGATCGGCGCGGTCATGTCGCTGTTCGGGACCAGGCCGATCTGCTGGCCGGCGGCCTCGAAACCGACGTAGTACGGCGAGTCCGCGACCGGCTCGACGCCGAGCAGCGCGGCGTACACCGGCTTCGCCCTCTCGAGGTCGGTCACCGGGTGCAGGATGGTCTGGACGCCTTGCGTGGTGGTCATTTCGTATCTCCGGTTTCTGTGGTCTTCCAACGCCTCCCACGCTATTTCCGGACGACCACCGGACGCTTCTCGATTCCTGATCAGTTCCGCGGTCGGTGGTGGTCGGTGAGCCGGGTGAGCAGCTGGACGAACTGGTCCCGCTCGGCCGGGCGCAGCGGTGCGAGAAGCTCGTCGTGGACGTCGTCCAGGATCTTGTCGAGCTGCTTCAGGTACCGCCGCCCGGCACCGGTGATCGTGATGACGTTGCGGCGCCGGTCGCCGGGATCCGGCGCGCGTTCGACGAGGTCACGCTCGGCCAGCTCGTTGAGTACGCCGACCATGTCGCTGCGGTAGATCCCGGTACGGCGGCTCAGCGTCGCCTGACTACCCGGTCCGTACTCTTCGAGCGACGCCAGCACCGCGTAGTGCCAGCGCCGCGCGTCGACCTTCGCGAGGCTGTCGGTGACCAGCCGGTCCGACTGCATGGTCAGGTGCGACAACAGCCGGCTGGCCCGCCGGCGGAGCCGGTCGGGCGTCTCCCGGCCGCTGTCGTCGGGCATCTCCGCGGCACCGCTGGTCATGACCCGAGCATACCGGTCCGTTAGCCGCACTAACGATCAGGCGACGTACTCCGCGAGGTGCTTGCCGGTCAGGGTCTTCGGCTTCTTGATCAGGTCGGCCGGAGTCCCCTCGAAGACGACCTTGCCGCCGTCGTGCCCGGCGCCCGGGCCGAGGTCGATGATCCAGTCGGCGTGCGCCATCACGGCCTGGTGGTGCTCGATCACGATCACCGACTTGCCGGAGTCGACCAGCCGGTCCAGCAGGCCGAGGAGCTGCTCGACGTCGGCGAGGTGCAGGCCGGTGGTCGGCTCGTCGAGGACGTAGATGCCGCCCTTCTCCCCCATGTGCGTGGCCAGCTTCAGCCGCTGCCGTTCACCGCCGGAGAGCGTGGTCAGCGGCCGGCCGAGCGACAGGTACCCGAGCCCGACGTCCGCGAGCCGTTCGAGGATCTTCTCCGCGGCCGGCGTCCGCGCGTCGCCGTCGGCGAAGAACGGCAGCGCCTCCGAGACCGGCATCGCCAGTACGTCGGCGATGTTCTTCCCGCCGAACGTGTACTCCAGCACCGCCGCCTGGAAACGCCGCCCCTCGCACTCCTCGCACGGGGTCTCGACGGTCGCCATCACGCCGAGCTCGGTGTAGATCACGCCCGCGCCCTTGCACGCCGGGCAGGCGCCCTCGGAGTTCGCGCTGAACAGAGCCGGCTTCACGCCGTTCGCCTTCGCGAACGCCTTCCGGATCGGCTCCAGCAGACCCGTGTACGTCGCCGGATTCGAACGCCGCGACCCGCGGATCGCGCCCTGGTCGATCGCCACCACGCCGTCCCGTCCGGCGATCGACCCGTGGATCAGCGAGCTCTTCCCGGACCCCGCCACCCCGGTCACCACGACGAGGACACCGAGCGGTACGTCGACGTCGACGTCCTGCAGGTTGTTCAGCGAGGCACCGCGGACCTCCAGCACCGACGATGCCGACCGTACCGAGTCCTTCAGCGAGGCCCGGTCGTCCAGGTGCCGCCCGGTCAGCGTCCCGCTGGTCCGCAGCTTCTCGAGGGTCCCTTCGAACACCACCTCGCCGCCGCCGGAGCCCGCGCCCGGGCCGAGGTCGATCACGTGGTCGGCGATCGCGATCGTCTCCGGCTTGTGCTCGACGACCAGTACGGTGTTGCCCTTGTCGCGCAGCTGCAGGAGCAGCTCGTTCATCCGCTGGATGTCGTGCGGGTGCAGCCCGATGGTCGGCTCGTCGAACACGTACGTGACGTCGGTCAGCGACGACCCGAGGTGCCGGATCATCTTGGTCCGCTGCGCCTCGCCGCCGGACAGCGTGCCGGCCGGGCGGTCCAGCGACAGGTACCCGAGCCCGATGTCGACGAACGCCCGCAGCGCCTCGCCGAGCGCCTTCAGCAGCGGGGCGACCGACGGCGCCTTGAGCTTGTGGACCCAGGCGGCCAGGTCGGTGATCTGCATCGCGGTCAGGTCCGCGATGTTCAGCCCGTTGATCTTGGACGACCGGGCCTCCTCGCCCAGCCGCGTGCCGCCGCAGTCCGGGCAGGTCGTGAACGTCACTGCCCGCTCCACGAACGCGCGGATGTGCGGCTGCATCGCGTCCACGTCCTTGGACAGGAACGACCGCTGGATCGCCGGGATGATCCCGTTGTAGGTGAGGTTGATGCCCTCGACCTTGATCTTGGTCGGCTCCTTGTGCAGCAGGTCGTGCAGTTCCTTCTTGGTGTACTTCTTGATCGGCTTGTCCATGTTGAAGAAGCCGGAGCCGCGGAAGATCCGCCCGTACCAGCCGTCCATGCTGTACCCGGGGATCGTCAGCGCGCCCTCGTTCAGCGACTTCTCGGCGTCGTACAGCGCGGTCAGGTCGAAGTCGGTGACCGAGCCCATACCCTCGCAGCGCGGGCACATGCCGCCGGCATACACCTGCTCGCGGACGACCGTCGTCTGGCCCGCGCCCTTGTCCGCCTTCATCGCGCCGGTCGCGGTGCGCTTCGGGACGTTGAACGAGTACGCCGTCGGCGGGCCGATGTGCGGCTCGGCGATCCGGCTGAACAGGATCCGGAGCATCGCGTTCGCGTCGGTCGCCGTACCGACGGTGGACCGCGGGTTGGCGCCCATCCGCTCCTGGTCGACGATGATCGCGGTGGTCAGGCCGTCCAGTACGTCGACCTCCGGGCGGGCCAGCGTCGGCATGAACCCCTGGACGAACGCGCTGTACGTCTCGTTGATCAGCCGCTGCGACTCGGCCGCGACCGTGCCGAACACCAGCGAGCTCTTACCGGATCCGGACACCCCGGTGAACGCGGTCAGCCGGCGCTTCGGGATCTCGACGCTGACGTCCTTCAGGTTGTTCACCCGGGCGCCGGTCACCCGGATCATGTCGTGGCTGTCGGCAACGTGGTCCATGCGCGTCTGCTCCAAAGGTTCCAGAAGGTGAGGTCAGCGGGCCTGGTTGATCCGGACGTGGTTCCCGGCCGGGTCGCGGAACGCGCAGTCGCGGACGCCGTACGGCTGGTCGACGGGCTCCTGGATGACCTCGGCGTCGCTGGCCTGCAGCCGCTCGAACAGGCCGTCGACGTCGTCGGTCTGCAGTACGACGGTGGCGTACGTGCCCTTGGCCATCATCTCGAAGATGGTCTTCCGTTCGTCCTCGGTGATCCCGGGGTCGACGGCCGGCGGGGTGAGCACGATCGAGGTGTCCGGCTGGCCGGGCGGGCCGACCGTGATCCAGCGCATCCCCTCGTACCCGACGTCCATCCGGACCTCGAAGCCGAGCAGGTCGCGGTAGAACTTCAGCGACTCCTCGGGGTCGGTGTGCGGCAGGAAGCTGTTCAGGATCTTGAGACTCATGCGGGTCACGCTACGTGCCCGAGGCTGGAGTTGCTTCTCGATTCCTGATCGGTCGCGTCACCTGTTTCGCGACACACGACGGAATCCCGACCGTGGCGTCGGCGGCCGCGTCCTTGTAGACGCTCGGCGGCATCCCGACCAGCTCGGTGAACCGGGTGCTGAAGGTGCCGAGCGACTGGCACCCGACCTCGAAGCAGACGTCGGTGACGCTCATCCCGCCGCGCCGCAGCAGCATCATCGCGCGCTCGATCCGGCGCGTCATCAGATACCCGTACGGCGACTCTCCGTAAGCGCGCTTGAACTCGCGACTCAGGTGCCCCGCGGACATGTGCGCGCCCCGGGCGAGCGCCTCGACGTCCAGTGGCTGGGCGTATTCGCGGTCGATACGATCCTTGACGCGCCGCAGCCGCGCCAGGTCCTGGAGGCGCTGCGCGTCCGTCGTCCCGCTACTCACAGTCGTAATCCTGCCATATCAGCCTCCGTCAGCCCCTGTCAGCCACACGGCCCGATCGTCGAGATCAGTCCATGATGGTCCGACTTCGGCACCGGGTACCAGGAGCTGTCGCCGGAACACCAGCCGGGTTTGACCATCAGGTGGTCGATCCGGACCAGCAGCGCGGCCCACTTGCCGATCTGGGACGGACGGCCCCAGTGGTCGAGCATCGCGTCCTTCAGGTGGCTGGTCAGCACCCGGTAGTCGCGGCCGCGGTCGGTGGTGTTCAGGTCACCGGTGACCACGACCGGCCGGTCGTCGCGCTGGACGCGGGCGGCGATCTGCTCGATCAGGCGGTGGTGCCCGGCGACGGTTGTCTCGTACGGGCGCCCCGTGTCGGTCGATTGCGCGTACGTCGACCCGTCGGAGGTCCACCACGGACGCGGTACATGTACGGCGATCAGGTCGAACTCGCCCGTCGGCGCGTGCACCCGGAGCAGGTAACCGGGCAGGTCGGGGCCGGGCTGTTCCAGGACGGTCAGCGGCCAGCGGCTGAAGATGCCGATCGACGGGCCGTTCCAGTCGGCGACGTGGTCCGGGTACGCCTGGGCCAGCCGCTCGGTCAGCGGCTGCCCGATCTCCGACACGACGAGTACGTCGGCGTGCAGCCCGAGCAGGGTGTCGGCGCCGTCGAGCTCGCCGACGCCGATGTTCGCGGCCGCGACCCGGACACCACGCCCGGCGGCGACCGTACCGGTGCCGTGCGGGATCCACGGGCCGAACGTCGCGACGATCCCGACCAGCAGCGTCGACACCGCGAACGCGACCGCGGCCCGTCGCCGGCGGCCGAGTACGCCGACGACGACAGCCACGACCAGGGTGAGCATCGGCAGCACGATCGCGACCACGTCGGTGACCACACCGGCCCGGTCCCGCACCACGAACCATGCCCACGGCAACAATCCGGCGATCACGATCCCCACGGACCGCCGTACCAGCGGTTCCCCCTCCACGCCCCCAGGCTATGTCACGGCGCGGCGTCCGTCAGCCGGTCTCAGCTCCCGCTCAGCCGGGCTCCCCAGTTCAAGTAGGCGACGTTGGCCAGGAGCCAGCCGAAGCCGATGGCCTGTTGGCCGTCGCGTTCCGGCGTCGGCTGGTTGTGGTTGTAGAGGGCCAGGCAGTGAGCATGCACCTGCGGGTCCCACGGTGTCACCTGCATCCAGCGGGGTGCCTGAGCGGCGACCGACCGGCCGCCGAGCGGGCCACCGCCGCCGACGGTGGTGTGGATCGCGGGCAGGCCGTCGGGGTCGGTGGCAGCGACGTTCCGGGTGAAGGTACGGGCGATCCGGCTCATGTCCCGGCCGGTGAACGCCAGCTTCGCGCGGAACGCCCGTACGGCGAACTCGACGTCGATCGCACCGTGGCTGATGTCCTCGAACTGCCGCGCCGGCCCTCCCGACGGCGTGAAGATCGAGACGTCGGTCTCCGGGTCCCCGGTCTTCGCGAAGCCGTCGTAGATGTGCCCGCCCGTCGGCCAGTAGTGCCAGACGTAGGCGTCTCCGCTGTCGGCGGTGAGCTGCGCCGCGAGCATCCGCCCCATTGCCGCCGCCTTCGCCCGGTACGCCGGGTCGCCGGTCACCAGTGCGAGTTCGACGAGCGTCTGCCCGAGTCCGACGGACTGGTTGATCGGCTGCTCGCATCCGTCGTACGGCAGCGGCTGGGTCTTCGGCCAGACCAGGTAGCCGCCGTCGCGGTACTCCCAGTCGTGCACGGCGACGGCCTCGCGGCAGGCGGTCAGGTACTCGGACGCCTTCCGCCAGTACCGCCGGCGCAGTACCGGTGAGCTCGCGACGATCCGGACGAAGGCGGCGATCGGGTACGTGATCATGCCGGTGTGTACGGCGAAGATCACCGGCATGCAGTGCATCGGGTAGCTGCCGAACGCCGGTACGGCGCCTGGCCGCGCACCCCGATCGAATGCTGTCAACTGCAGCGGCCCGGGGGCGGCCGCATAGATACGTGTCACCGCGTAGTCCGGGCTCGCCGGGTCCAGCGAGAGGTCTGTGTGCGTGACCGACCGGTTCACTGACGTGTTCTCGAGCCGGACAGTGAAGG
>NZ_DASRVN010000355.1:0-4563 GCF_035655035.1 Kribbella sp.
GTCGGCGTTGGCTGCTGCGCTGGCGGACGCGGCGGGGCGGCGTACTCCCGTGCAAGTTCCCAGCGGGTGGCGCAACCTTCCTTCGCAGCCACAGACGAAGAGCTATCGCGTCGGGGGTGCGGTGCACGAGATCTCATACCGTCTCACCCGAGACGGATTGGTTGCCGATGACAACATCACTCTCGTCAGCAGCACCCCGCATCAGGTGGTGCTCGAGGTCGATGGTCTCCGCAGGGTGTTCAGGGTGGCGGCGTACGACAGGCTCGTGTGTGTGGACTCGGGGTTGGGGAGTGTCGCGTTGACGCCCGTCGAGCGGTTCGTGGATCCCGCGGAGCAGGTGGCTGCTGGATCGTTGGTGGCGCCTATGCCGGGGACTGTGGTCCGGGTGGGTGTGCAGGTTGGGGACGTGGTGACGCAGGGGCAGCCGTTGTTGTGGTTGGAGGCGATGAAGATGGAGCACACGATCGCCGCGCCGGTCGACGGGATCGTCGGTGAGCTGAAGGTGGCGGCCGGACAACAGGTCGAGGTCGGCGCCGTACTGGCCGTGGTTGGGGAGGACGCATGAGTTTCGTCGAGTCGGAAGAGCGCCGTGAGCTGCGGAAGGTGGTCGGCGAGCTCGGCAAGAAGTACGGGTACGAGTGGTTCAACCGGCAGGCCCGCTCCGGCGGGAACACCGCCGAGCTGTGGCTGGAGGCCGGCAAGCTCGGGTTCCTCGGGGTGAACCTGCCCGAGCGGTACGGCGGCGGAGGCGGCGGGATGGCCGACCTGTCGATCGTGCTGGAGGAACTCGGCGCGGCCGGCTGTCCGCTGCTGATGATGGTGGTCTCGCCGTCGATCTGCGGCACGGTGATCTCGCGGTTCGGCACCGACGACCAGAAGCAGCGCTGGCTGCCGGGCCTCGCCGACGGTACGACGATCATGGCGTTCGCGATCACCGAACCCGACGCCGGCTCGAACTCGCACCAGATCACCACTACCGCCCGCCGGACCGCCGACGGCTGGTCGCTGACCGGGCGCAAGGTCTTCATCTCCGGCCTCGACGTCGCGAAGGCGGTCCTGGTCGTCGGCCGGACCGAGGACGCTCGTACGGGCAAGCTCAAGCCGGCGTTGTTCATCGTCCCGATCGACGCGCCGGGCGTGGAGTTCCGGCAGATCGAGATGGACCTGATCAGCCCGGACAAGCAGTACGCCCTGTTCCTGGACGACGTCCAACTCCCGCGCGAGGCGCTCGTGGGGTCCGAGGACGCGGCGCTGATGCAGCTGTTCGCGGGGCTCAACCCGGAGCGGATCATGGCCTCGGCGTTCGCGATCGGGATCGCGCGGCACGCGCTCGGCAAGGCGACGGCGTACGTCAAGGAACGTCAGGTCTGGAAGGCGCCGATCGGCGCGCACCAGGGGCTCGCGCATCCGCTCGCCCAGATCAAGATCGAGCTCGAGCTGGCCCGGCTGATGATGCAGAAGGCCGCGGCGCTGTACGACGCCGGGGAGGACCTCGCCGCCGGTGAGGCCGCGAACATGGCGAAGTACGCCGCGGGCGAGGTCGCCGTACGCGCGACCGACCAGGCCGTGCAGTCCCTCGGCGGGAACGGTATGACGGTCGAGTACGGCGTCGCCTCGCTGGTCGCGGCCGCCCGCGCGACCCGGATCGCGCCGGTCAGCCGGGAGATGATCCTGAACTTCGTCGCACAACACAGCCTCGGACTGCCGAAGTCGTACTAGAAGGAGTGGGGCAATGATCATCACCAGTCAGTTCCCGCCCGTCGAGGTGCTCGACGTACCGATCCACGACGCCGTTCTCGGCAGAGCCCAGGAGTACGGCGACCGGCCCGCGATGGTCGACGGTGTCACCGGCAAGGAGCTCAGCTACGCCCAGCTGGACCACCTGACCCGCCGGGTCGCGGCCGGCCTGGCCGAGCTCGGCATCCGGCACGGCGACGTGATCGCGCTCTACAGCCCGAACTCGATCCTGTACCCGGTGGTGTTCTACGGCGCCACCCGGGCCGGCGCGACCGTGACCACGGTGAACGCGCTCTACACCGCGGACGAGCTGCACAAGCAGTTGATCGACTCGAAGGCGAAGTTGCTGGTGACGATTTCGCTGTTCCTGCCGGCCGCGACCGCGGCGGTCGAGGGTACCGGGGTCGAGCAGATCTTCGTCTGCGACCAGGCCGAGGGGTACCGCTCGATCCAGGAGCTGTTCGCGTCCACCGGTCCGGAGCCGGAGGTGTCGATCGACCCGGCCGTGGACGTCGCGGTGCTGCCCTACTCCAGCGGGACCACCGGCGCCGCCAAGGGCGTGATGCTGACGCACCGGAACATCGCGACGAACATCTCGCAGGCCGAGGTGATGATCACGCTCGGCGACGAGGAGCGGATCATCGCGATCCTGCCGTTCTTCCACATCTACGGGCTGTCGGTGTTGATGAACCTCCCGCTGCGGCTCGGCGCGACGGTCGTCGTCCTGCCCAAGTTCGAGCTGCAGCAGTTCCTGACCACGCTGGACGAGCAGCGGATCACCCGCGCCTTCGTGGCGCCGCCCGTCGTACTGGCGCTCGCGAAGCACCCGGCGGTGGATGGGGTAGACCTGTCCGCGTTGAAGTACGTGACCTCGGCGGCTGCTCCGCTCGACGGTGAGCTGGCCGAGGCGTGCGCGAAGCGGCTCGGGTTGCACGCGGTGCTGCAGGCGTACGGGATGACCGAGTTGTCACCCGGTACGCACGCCGTACCGCAGGACGACCCGGAGCCGCCGCCGGGCGCGGTCGGCAAGCTGTTCCCGTCCACCGAGATGCGGCTGGTCGGTGCCGACGGCAACGATACGGACGAGGGCGAGATCTGGATCCGCGGCCCGCAGGTGATGAAGGGGTACCTCGGGCGTCCGGCCGACACGGACGCCACCGTCGACGCGGACGGCTGGCTGCACACCGGCGACATCGGACGGGTCGACGCGCGCGGCTACCTGTACGTCGTGGACCGGGTGAAGGAGCTGATCAAGTACCACGGGTACCAGGTGCCGCCCGCGGAGCTGGAGGCGGTCCTGCTCACCGACGACCGGATCGCGGACGCGGCGGTGATCGGCGTCGACGCGGACGGGGTCGAGGTACCGAAGGCGTTCGTGGTGCCGATGCCCGGGGTCTCGCTGACCGCCGAGGACGTGATGGCGTACGTCGCCGCGCGGGTGGCGCCGTACAAGAAGGTCCGGCAGGTCGAGTTCATCGACGCGGTACCGAAGGCGGCGTCCGGGAAGATCCTCCGCCGGGAGCTGCGGGCCCGTGAGTGAGGTCCTGAAGGCGCCGCAGCAGGACCGTTCGCGGGCGACCCGGCAGCGGCTGCTCGAGGCCGCGGTCGAGTCGCTCGCCGAGGTCGGATACGCCGCGACCACCGTGAGCGTGGTGGCGACCCGGGCGGGGGTGTCGCGGGGCGCGGCGCAGCACCACTTCCCGACCCGGGCGGACCTGTTCGCGGCGGCGGTCGAGTACATGACCGAGGTACGGCTGGCCGAGATCCGGGCACAGGCGTCCGCGCTGCCGAGCGGCGCCGGGCGGACCGAGGCGATCGTCGGGATGCTGGCGGACGTGTACACCGGGCCGCTGTTCCGGGCCGCGTTGCATCTGTGGGTGGCGGCGTCGACCGAGGAGGCGCTGCGCG
Source organism: Kribbella sp. (assembly GCF_035655035.1). Classification (GTDB taxonomy): domain Bacteria; phylum Actinomycetota; class Actinomycetes; order Propionibacteriales; family Kribbellaceae; genus Kribbella. The sequence continues at coordinate 3,646 of NZ_DASRVN010000355.1, forward strand.
CTCAGATCGTGCGGCTGGAGGCGCATGTGGGGCGGCAGGCGCACCGGGCGTTGCTCGAAGTGCTGGACGTGAACGAACGCACGCCCGGGGTTCGCGAGACCGTGCAAGGGGTGCTGGACATGGCGCGCGGGCTCGGGCTCGCCGACCTGCTGACCGACGACAGCACCCGGCGGCGCGGGATCGTCCGCCAGTGGAGCAAGATCCTGGATCAGGCCCTCCGCGAACCCGGCGTGTGACCGAAGGCTCTCCGGAAGGTGTCGATGAACGCACTCGTCGAGGCCCATCCACAGGCATGCGCCACCCGCGTGACGGACTCCCCTACGGCCAGCCGAATCAACGCCTGCTGCAACCGCAGCTGAGTCCGCCACTACGGAAACGTCATCCCCAGTTCGTTCTTGCACAGCCGGCTCAAGGTCCGCTCACTGGCCCCCACCTCCCGCCCCAGCTCCACCAAGCTCCGGGAATCGGAAGGATCATCCGCCAGCAAGTCACACACTGCCGCCAGCCGCGCATCACCCGCGGCGGGTAGATAGGTGGGCCGCTGATCCGAGCGCCGCAACTGATCCAGCAAGACCCCACGCAACCGCAGCCGCTCGGCGTCCTGCCCCTCCTCAGCTACGCCCTTACCGAACCGGCTCTCCGACCAGCGGCCTCCGGAGCGTAACGGTCCGTGAGCTCACCGTGTCCGCCGTCCGGCAGCCGATCTGCGAGTGGGGAATGGCTGCGGCCTCACATACATTGATCTGCAATATGACTACTGAGCGGATCGACCGGACGAGTGTGGGGCTTCGGTCGGAACGGGGCCCGATCCTGCTCGCGGTGATGCTGAGCGTCGGGCTGGTCGCGATCGACGCGACGATCCTGGCCACCGCCGTACCGTCCGTGGTCAAGGACCTCGGCGGCTTCACCCAGTTCCCC
>NZ_DASRVN010000356.1:0-24294 GCF_035655035.1 Kribbella sp.
GCGGCCAGCAGCGCGAAGTGCAGACGGATCAGGCGGCGACGGTCGAGGAGGTCGCCCAGGGGGACCAGGAAGAACAGGCCGAGGGCGTACCCCGCCTGGGTGACGGTGACGAACAGGCCGACCGTACCGGCGGCGATCCCGAGGTCCTGCCCGATCGTCACGAGCAGCGGCTGCGCGAAGTACACGGTGGCGACGGCGACCCCGGCCGCGACAGCCAGCAGCACCCGCCCACGGAACCCAAGATTTGGTTGCATCTTGCTACCGTAGGAGAGGTTGGTAGCATGTTGCAACCAGGAGGTGCGGAATGGTCAAACGGACCAGGTTCGACGACGAGAGCTGCCCGGTGGCGCGCTCGGTGGACGCGGTCGGCGACTGGTGGTCGCTGCTGATCGTGCGGGACGCGTTCGACGGCAGCCGCCGGTTCGGCGACTTCCAGCGCAGCCTCGGCGTCGCGAAGAACATCCTCAGCGCCCGCCTGAGCTCCCTTGTGGACAACGGCATCCTCGACCACGCCGACCGCGACTACACCCTCACAGCCAAAGGCGAGGCCCTCTTCCCGGTGATCGTCGCCCTCCGCCAATGGGGCGAGGCTTTCGCCTTCGATCCGGGCGAGCCGCACTCCCGGCTCCTGGACCGGCAGCACCACCAGCCGCTCAAGCCTCTCGAGGTACACGCCTCCGACGGCCGGCTCCTCACCCCGGCCGACACCGAGGTGCGCAAGGTGCCCTGACCGGGGTGTCGGCGTTACCCACGCGAAACAGCAGACGGCGATTCGGAAACGTGAGTTTGTTCCGGGGGCAACAGCGGGGCAACCGGGCGGTCCTTCACTGGAAGTCGTCCAGGACGGATCGAGACCCCGGGAGCCGGCATGCAGTTCTCCGACGGTGCGCACCATCCCGTCGTCGTGGTCGGCGGCGGTCAAGCGGGCCTGGCGACCAGCCGGCAGTTGGGGTGGCACGGCGTGGATCACCTTGTGCTGGAGGCGGATCGGGTCGGCAGCGAGTGGCGCAACCGCCGCTGGGACTCGTTCTGCCTGGTGACGCCGAACTGGCAGTGCCGGCTTCCCGGCTTCCCGTACGACGGACCGGAGCCGGACGGCTTCATGGTCCGCGACGAGATCGTCGGCTACCTGGAGGACTATCGCCGGACGTTCGACGTCCCGATCGTCGAAGGTGTCCGGGCGACCCGGCTCGATTCCGGGTTCCGGATCGCCACCACGGCCGGCACGATCACCGCGGGGCAGGTGGTGGTCGCGACCGGTCCGTACCAGACACCACGGATCCCGCGGATGGCCGAGCGGCTGCGGGTCGTGCAGCTGCATTCGTCGCAGTACAAGAACCCTGACCAGTTGCCGCCCGGCGAGGTCGTCGTGGTGGGCACCGGACAGTCCGGGTGCCAGATCGCGGAGGACCTGCACCTGGCCGGGCGGACCGTGCACCTGGCGACCGGCAGCGCTCCGCGGGTGGCACGGTTCTACCGGGGCCTCGACGTGGTCACCTGGCTGGACCGGATGGGCTACTACCGCAAGGGGATCGACGAGTTCGAGGACGCCGACGCCGTCCGCCTGCGAGCGAACCACTACGTCACCGGACGCGACGGTGGACGCGACATCGACCTGCGGCGGTTCGCCCTCGAAGGGATGCGGCTGTACGGCCGCCTGGTCGACGCGGATCCGCAGGTACTGCGCTTCGCCGGCGACCTCGGGCGGAACCTCGACCACGCCGATGCCGTGTCCGAAGGCATCAAGGACGCGATCGACGCGTACATCGACAGCGAGCGGATCGACGCGCCCGAGGAGGACCGCTACCAGCCGGTCTGGCAACCGGACGCGGAGCCGGAAGAGCTGTCACTGCAGGGGATCGGGGCGATCGTCTGGAGTACCGGGTTCCGGCGCGACGACGGCTGGATCCGGGTGCCGGTGTTCGACGGCCAGGGACGTCCGTCCCATCGGCGCGGGGTCACGAGCGTCCCCGGGCTGTACTTCGTCGGCCTGCCCTGGCAACACACCTGGGGATCGGGGCGCTTCGCCGGCGTCGCGGACGATGCGCAGTACCTCGCCGAACGGATCGTCGAGCACCGAGCGGGTGTGCACTGGATCGCCGGCCTGCATCGGACGGTGGCCTGAGATGCGGATCTGCGACGCCCACCGCCACCTCGGCGTGCTCCCGGCCTATCCGTTCTACGGGGGGCCTCCGGTGCATCCCGACCTCGGCGCGCGGGCGACGATCGGCGAACTGATCGCCGACCTCGACGCCGAGCGGACGGACCGTGCGCTGGTGATCCCCAACTACGGCGTCCCCGACGTGGCGGTCTCGTTCGGGTTCAACGAACTCGTCGTCGAGGCCGCGGCCCGGGACGACCGGATCCGGGCCGGCCTCTGGGTCTCGCCCCGCCCGCAGGACGCCGAGCTCACCGCGAAGGCGCTCACACTGGCGGCCGAGCCCGGCGTACGGGCACTGAAACTGAGCTTCCTGCTCGGCGGGCATCCGGCCGACGAGGAGGTCCGCCCGCAGCTGGACGAGATCTTCGCGACCGCACGCCGGCACGGACTCGTCGTCCACGTGCACACCTCGCCCGGCGCCGCGTCCGACATCGACCACATCGGTCACCTGGTCGAGGTGTACGCCGGCCACGTGCCGCTGCACCTGGTGCACTTCGGCGGCGGGATGAGTGGTCACATCAAGCTGATCGGCTCCCGGTTCTTCGACTGGATCGAGGCCGGCAAGCAGGTCTACACCGATCTGTCCTGGGCGATCGGCTTCGCCCCGGGCTGGCTGGCCGCCGAGATCGAGCGCCGCGGCATCGGGCACGACCGGGTGCTGTTCGCCAGCGACCAGCCCTGGGGCGACCACGCCGGCGAACTCGCCCGGATGCGCGCCGCGATGGGCGACGGCGAACTCGCCGGCCACGTTTTCCACCGCACCTTCTCCCACCTCTACGACTGACCTCTACGACCGAGCTCTACGACCGACCCGTACGACCCGACGCAAGGAGCGAAGACATGCCTGACACCGCCGAACTGACCGACCTCGAGACCAAGAGCCTGGAGGAGATCCCGCACCCGTCGCTGCCGCAGGGCTCCAGCATCTACGGCGGCACCAAGGTGTTCCCGGACTACCAGGCCGAGGACGGCGAGACCTACTTCACCCTGGTGCACGGCATCGCGCACGAGTCCTCGGTGAGCTTCGTCGCGATCCTGCAGGCGACCCGGGCGCAGCGGAAGGGCTTCGAGTCCGCGATCTACTTCTACGGCCCGGGCTCGCTGAACTGCCTGGCCACCCGGGGCTTCCCGACCACCGGCAACTCGGCGTTCCCCGGTGAGCACAACATCAACGAGTCGCTGAAGACGTTCATCGCCGAGGGCGGCAAGGTGTACTGCTGCCGGTTCGGGCTGTCGCTGCACGGCGCCCGCGAGGAGGACCTGATCGAAGGGGTCATCCCGACGCACCCGCTGGACGTGCAGGACGCGCTGATCCACTACGCCCGCAAGGGCGCCATCGTCAACTCGACCTACATGTTCTGAGGCGGTCGTCATGAGCGTAGGCGCCGACGAAGCCTTGGCGGTCCGGTCCGAGATGGCCGTGTACGGCGTCCAGGTGGATGCGCCGGTCCGTCGCAGCAAGGGCGCCGGGCCGAGTGACGACGGGCACCTGGTCATCGACGGCGCCAACGCCACCCTCCCGATCGTTGCCGACAGCCCCTATCAGGTAAAGGACGGCACCGTCTTCCGCAACGGACTCGGCCTCGGCCTGTCCGTCGAGCCCGTACACCGGCCGCGGTTCTACGACCTGACCACCGCCGACGGGATCCCGTACCGCCAGATCGCCCTGCTGCACGGCAAGGACGTGCTCGCGACCACGGTGGTCCAGACCTGCATCCGGTACGACGAGTCCACCCGCTGCCGGTTCTGCTCGATCGAGGAGTCGCTGCGCGCCGGCGCGACGATCGCCGCGAAGACACCCGCGCAGCTGGCCGAGGTCGCCGAGGCGGCCGTCCGGCTGGACGGTGTCACCCAGATGGTGATGACGACCGGTACGACGACCGGCCGGGACCGGGGCGCCCGGAACCTGGTGCGTTCGGTGACGGCGGTCCTGGCTGCCGTGCCCGGGCTGCCGATCCAGGTTCAGATCGAGCCGCCGGGGGACCTGTCCGTGCTGACCGAGCTCCGCGACGCCGGAGCGACCTCGATCGGCATCCACGTCGAGTCGCTGGACGACGCCGTACGGCGGAAGTGGATGCCGGGCAAGTCGACGGTCGGCCTGCAGGAGTACGAGGCGGCGTGGGACGAGGCCGTGCGGGTGTTCGGGCGGAACCGGGTGTCGACGTACCTGCTGATCGGGATGGGGGAGGACCCGGACGAGCTGGTCGCCGGAGCGGGGAGGTTGATCGAGCGCGGGGTCTACCCGTTCGTCGTCCCGCTGCGGCCGATACTCGGGACGCTGGCCCGGGCCGATGGCGTGACGGCTCCGGATCCCGCGATCGTCCGTGACGTCACGGCCCGCGTTGCCGCCCTGCTTGCGGCCGCGGACATGCGCGGGGCCGACCAAGGTGCCGGCTGCGCTGCTTGCGGTGCGTGCAGCCTGTTGCAGGCGGCCGGCTCGTGACGACGACAGTGGTCCAGAGGGGCGGTGTGCTGCACGCGGCGGACGTCAGTGCGCTGCTCGGTGACCGGCCGCCGCCGTTCCTCGTCGAGGAGGCGGACGCCGCTGCACGGAAGGCGTACTACGGCCTGCGGCACGAGGCGTTCGTGGAGCGTCAAGGCCTGTTCGCCCGGACGGACCTGGACGACCGCGACGACGACTCGCGAACAGTCGTGCTGGTGGCGCGCGACCGGAGCGGAGCGGTGGTCGGTGGGGTCCGGCTCGGGCCTGCGACGCCGGGCCTGGACGTCGGCTGGTGGCAGGGCGGCCGCCTCGTCACCGCGCCCACCTCCTTCGGCACCAGGGTGGCCGGGGTGGGTGCCGCGTTGGTGCGGGCCGCCTGTGCCCGGGCCGAGGCCGCTGGGGCATTGCGATTCGACGCGACCGTACAACTCGGGACCCAGCGGTTCTTCCAGAGGCTCGGATGGGAGACCGTCCGGCCGACGGCCGTGGCGAACACGCCACACGTGCTGATGCGGTGGCCGATCCTGCGGATCGCCCAGCTGGTCGCGGCGACCAAGAGTGAGCTGGGGTCCTTGCTACAAGGGATCGGGCCGGTCGGCTTCGTCGGTGACGACGGGGCGCCGGTGCCGGGGAGTGATCTGGTCGCGGCCTGCGACGCGATCGTGCCGGCCATGGTCGAGCGGGACCCGGAGTGGGCCGGGTGGTGTTCGGTGCTGGTGAACGTCAACGATCTCGCCGCGATGGGCGCCGTACCGGTCGGCCTGCTGGACGCGCTCGGGGCCCGCGATGCCGCAAGTGCCGAACGCGTACTCCGCGGACTGAAGCGGGCGGCAGCGGCGTACGGCGTACCGATTCTCGGCGGGCACACACAGTTGGGCGTGCCCGCGGCCCTCGGCGTGACCGCGCTCGGCCGGACGGCGCGCCCGGTTGCCGGTGGCGGCGGACGCCCGGGCGAGCAGGTCCGGCTGACCGCCGACCTCGGCGGCGGCTGGCGACCCGGGTACGTCGGCCGGCAGTGGGACTCGACGACGTACCGGCGTGCAGACGAGTTGCGGGCGATGACGACAGCGGTCGGTCGGGCGCAACCGTCAGCGGCCAAGGACGTGTCGATGGCGGGCGTCGTCGGCACGCTGGGCATGCTCGCGGAAGCCTCCGGGTGTGCGGCCGTTCTCGACGTCGCGGCAGTACCGAAGCCGCGCACCGCATCGATGGGGGACTGGCTGACCTGTTTCCCGGGATTCGCGATGCTCACCACCGGCCCGCGGCAACCCGAGGCCGGACCGGCGATGAGCTCCGTCTGCGGCGAATTGACCACAGGACAGGGAGTCGCCCTGCGCTGGCCGGACGGCGAGGTCACCACCGCGCTGACGTCCGGTGTGACCGGGATGGGAGCAGCATGACGCTCGGAATGGCGGCCGTGGCCGCGAACTTCGGCCGCGATCTGGAGGCGTGCTTCGCCCAGGTGGAGCGGCTGATCGCCCAGGCCCGCGCGTCCGGCGTACGCCTGCTCGCACTCCCGGAGGGTGCCCTCGGCGGCTACCTGCTCAGCCTCGACGGTACGGCGGAGCCTCCGCCCGCGTTCACCGTCGACAGCCCCGAGATCGATCGACTCGCCCGGCTCGCGGGCGACCTGGTCGTCACGGCCGGGTACACCGAAGCCGCCGGCGGGCTGATCTACAACAGCGCGGTCTGCGTCAGCGGTGACGGCGTACTCGGACATCACCGCAAGGTGCATCAGCCGTTGCGGGAGGACGAGCACTACGCGGCCGGTGGCCGGTTCGAGGCGTTCGACACCCCGGTCGGGCGGCTCGGGCTGATGATCTGTTACGACAAGGCGTTTCCCGAGGCGGCGCGGACGCTGGCCCTGGACGGCGCGCAGATCATCGTCTGCGTGTCGGCCTGGCCGGGCGCGCGGACGAACCCGGAGCCCGACCTGGCGAAGGACCGGTGGAAGCGGCGGTTCGACCTGTTCGACCGGGCACGGGCGCTGGAGAACCAGGTGGTCTGGCTGTCGGCCAACCAGTCCGGCACGTTCGGCTCGCTGCGGTTCGTGGCGAGTGCGAAGGTGGTCGATCCGGGTGGCGACGTCCTCGCGGACACCGGTGTGACCGAGGGGATGGCGATCGCCCGGCTGGACGTCGAGCAGGCGCTGGAGCTCGCGCGCCGCTCGATGGGCCATCTGCGGGACCGGCGGCCGGAGACGTACGAGCCGGCATGGGCCTGACGATCGGTGCGGTGGCCGCCGGCTTCACCCGGGATCTGGAGTTCGACCTGTCCCGGGTCGAGGCGCTGATCCGGCACGGCCGCCGCGAGCAGGTCCAGCTGCTGGTGCTGCCGGACGCGGCGCTCGGCGGGTACCTCAACGACCTGGGCGATCCGGCGCTCGACGACCTGCCGCCCGCCCTCGCGCTCGACGATCCGCTGATCGCCAAGGTGATCGCGATGGCCGGCGACATGGTGGTGTGCTTCGGGTTCTGCGAGGCCGACGGGCCGCGCCGGTACAACACCGGGCTGTGCGTCACCGGCGACGGAGTGCTCGGCCGGCACCGCAAGGTGCACCAGCCACCGGGCGAGCGCGCGATCTATGCCGCCGGCAACGAGTTCGCCGGGTTCGACACGCCGATCGGACGGCTCGGCATGATGATCGACTACGACAAGACGTTCCCGGAGGCGGCCCGGGCGCTCGCCGTCGACGGCGCGGACGTGATCGCCTGCCTGTGCGCCTGGCCGACCAGCATCACCAACCGGGCGGCCCGGATGAACGAGGACCGGCAGTCCCGGCTGTTCGACCTCTACGACCGGTCCCGCGCCGCCGAGAACCAGGTCGTGCTGGTCTCGTCCAACCTGACCGGCTCGATCGGCGGCCTGCGGTTCCTCGGCCAGTCCAAGGTGGTCGGCCCGGGTGGCGACATCGTGGCCCGGACCTGGTCGAAGGCCGGGATCGCGATCGCCGAGGTCGACGTCCGCGCCGAGATCGAGACCGCGCGCCGGGTCCTGCACCATCTCGACGAACGCCGTCCGGAGGTCTACTGATGCGGATCGCGCTGCTCAGCTATTCGACCAGACCGCGCGGTGGCGTGGTCCACACGCTCTACCTGGCCGAGGCGCTGGCCGCCGCCGGCGCGGACGTGACCGTCTGGTCGTTGGCGCGCGGTGGCGACGGGGGCTTCTTCCGGACGGTGGATCCGCGCGTCCGGTTGGCGCTGGTCCCGTTCCCCGACCGGCCCGGTGAAGGCGTCGGCGCGCGGATCCTGCGGTCCATCGACGTACTGCGGGAGGCCTTCGACGGATCGCAGTACGACATCGTGCACGCGCAGGACTGCATCAGCGCGAACGCGGCCGGTCGCTGCATCCGGACCGTGCATCACCTGGAGCAGTTCAGTACCCCCGAGCTGGCCGCCTGTCACGAGCGCGCGATCGTCGACCCGTACGCGCACGTCTGTGTGTCCACGACGGTGGCCGGCGAGCTGCTCACCGGTTGGGGGCTCAAGGCAACAGTCATCCCGAACGGCGTGGATGCCGCCCGCTTCCTGGCAGCCGCAGCGGACGAGCCGGCCGCGGCGGCCGAGCGGGCCCGGTGGCGCCGGCGGCTCGGGCGCTACGTGCTGACCGTCGGTGGCATCGAGCCTCGTAAGGGCTCGCTCGACCTGCTCGAGGCCTACGCCCGCCTCGACTCGCCGGAGCCGGCGTTGGTGATCGCGGGCGGCGAGACGCTGTTCGACTACCGTTCCTACCGCGCCGCCTGGGATCACCGTGCCGCGGAGCTCGGCGTCGCACCGGTGGTGCTCGGTGCCGTCGACGACACGCTGTTGCCGAGCCTGGTCGCGGCGGCCGACGTGTTCGCCTTTCCTTCCGCCAAAGAGGGTTTCGGCCTCGCCCCGCTGGAAGCGCTGGCTGCCGGTGTGCCGCTGGTGGTTTCGGATCTGCCGGTCTTCCACGAGATCTTCGGCGACGCTGCGACGTACGCGACGGGTCCGGACGCCTTGGCCGACGCTCTCCGCACGGTCGACCGCGGCCGGGTGGAGCTGGGCCGCAAGATCGCCGAGGTTTACACGTGGTCCGCGGCGGCCGACGCGCACCTGCGGCTCTACTCGCACCTCAGCTGATTGGCGAACGCCTGCAACACGGGTGTGTCCCCGCCGCGCCGCCAGACCAGGCCGAGGGCGGAGTCGGGCAGGCCGGACAGCGGGACGCTGACGATGCCGGGCCAGCCCTGGGTGCGTTCGGCAGTCGGGCGGCAGACGAGCATGCCGCCACGGCCCGCGGCGATCAGCGACAGGCCCTCCTGCAATGTCCGGACCTCAGGGCCGCGGTGGATCAACTGGCCGCCGGGCGTCTGGGTGGGCGCTTGCACCTGGCGCCAGTAGCCGGGCGCCGGTCCGGCGATCGCGATCAGGCACTCGCCGGCGAGTTCCTCGGCGCCGATGGCGGACCGAGCGGCCAGCCGGTGACTCGAGCAGACGGTGAGGGTCTGCTGCTGGTGCGAGAAAACCGGTCCCAGCACGAGGTCGTCCTCGGCAACCGGCAGCAGGACGACGGCGGCATCGACGGCTCCCTGGCGGACGGCGCCGAAGGGGTCGTTGAGCGGCAACTCACAGACGTCGATCAAGCACTCGGGGTGCCGGGACTGGAACTCCGCGACGGCGCCGAGGAGGATGTCGCCGGCGGCGCCCTGGAATCCGATCTTCAGCGTCCCCCGAGTGGCGCCGGCGTACTCGCGGGCGTTCTCGACGACCCGCTCGAGCGCCGCGTACGCCGGTCGCAGCGAGGTGAGGAACTCCTTGCCCAGGGGCGTCAGCGCCACCCGTCGGCTGGTCCGCTCGAACAACTGCCCGCCGATCCGCCGCTCCAAGGACTGCAGCAACTGGCTGACCCTGCTCTGCGACAGGTAGAGCCGTTCCGCCGTACGTCCGAAGTGCAACTCGTCGGCCAGCACGAGGAAGCACTCCAGTTCGCGGACGTCGAGCGCCATGACGCGATCCTCCGATCGATTAGCCCTACTAATACAAGCATCGTCAGATCGCCGTTGTTCCGCACCGCGGTCCGGCCGCTCACTGGTGACATGACAACAATCTGCGGCGAGTCAGTTGACGCGGGGAGCTGGGCCGCGTCGGTGACGATGGCGACAACCGTCTTCACGGTGGTGACTGCCGAGATGCTGCCTGTAGGCCTGCTCACCCCGATGAGCGAATCCCTGCACGTAACAGAAGGCACTGCAGGCCTGGCGCTCACAGCGACAGGTGTTACTTCTGCAGTTGCCGCGCCAGTGCTCCCGTTGCTGCTCGGGAAGCTGGACCGCCGGGCAGTGCTGGGTGGATTGATGGTGCTGCTTGCTGCGTCGGCATTCGCCGCTGCGGTCACCTCGGACTTCGTCGTGTTGATGGTCACGAGGGTCCTGATGGGCGTCTCGATCGGTGGTGTCTGGCTTTTCACGGTCAGTCTCGCCCGCCGCGTCGTACCGCCGAACGCCGCCGGACCGGCAACCTCCCTGATCTTCTCCGGCATCGGAATCGCCTCTGTGCTCGGCATCCCGGCCGGTGCGTACGTCGGCGAGCTGGCCGGCTGGCGCTGGGCGTTCGCCGGTGTCGGCGTCCTCGCCCTGGCCCTCTCCGTTGCCCTGAGCATCTTCCTGCCGCAACTCGCACCGGAACGACCTGTCCGCCTCTCCGACGTGCGGGAAATCCTCCACCTCAAGCAGGTTCGCGTAGGGCTCGTCCTCGTCGCCTTGATCGTCACCGGTCACTTCGCGGCGTACACCTACGTCCGCCCGCTCCTCGAACCGCACACCGGGCCCGCGCTGATCGGCGTGCTCCTGCTCGCGTACGGCGCGGCCGGTGTCATCGGCAACTTCCTCACCGGCGCCCTCCGCCCGCACCGGGCCCTGACCGCGATCGCGGCAGGGATCGCCCTGACAGCGTTGGCCATGCCAATAGTCGGCACCACGACGACCGGAGCCCTGGGACTGCTGGTGATCTGGGGTCTCGCATACGGCGGTACGACGGTCAGCACGCAGGCGTGGGCGCACGCCGCGGCGCCCAGTGCCCCCGAATCATCGTCCGCTGTCCTGGTGGGGGTGTACAACGGATCGATCGCACTGGGCGCCTTCACCGGCGGCCGGGTCGCCGACCACTTCGGTACGACGGCGGTCACCTGGCTTCCCGCAGTACTCGCGACTGCGGCGCTTGCGGTACTGCTAGCGAACCGCGGCCAGCGCGGCTGAGTCCTCGTCGCCGAAGGTGTCCTCGAGTTTCTCCGGCGAGTAGTCGAGGTCGATCCCGGCCACGTCGGCGCCGACCGCGGACTCGATCGCGCCGAGCCGCCGGGTCGCGCGGTCACCGGCGTAGGCCATCAGTGCGGTCGGGTTGATCTCCGGCGGGAGCGCGGGCGAGTTGTCCATGGCCCACTGGATCTGCGTCAGCGCGTGCGGGAGGAGCTCCTCCATCGTGTCGGTGACGACCTTCCAGTTCGACTCGTCGGCGGCGACGTGCCGGCGGCAGGTGAACGTGCCCCACGCCATGTGCCGCCGCTCGTCGTCGCCGATCCGGCGGATCAGCTCCTGCATCCCGGGCAGTACGCCGCGGGACGTGCACAGCAGGTTCCACGCGTGGTACCCGGTGAGCGCGAGCGTGCCTTCGACCACGTGGTTGTAGGTCACGGACGCGCGCACCTGGTTGGACGGCGACGGGTCGTTCGCGAGGGACTTCAGCGCGACCGGCAGGGCCTCGTAGAAGATCGTGCGGTACCCGGGGTTGTGCTCGACGTACCGATGCAGGTCCTCGGTGACCCCGACCGCGTCCAGCCAGAGCCGGAAGACCGCCGTGTGCTTGGCCTCCTCGAAGCAGAACTGCGTCAGGTACATCTCGTCGCCGAACCGTCCCTCGGTGGACATCGCCTGCAGGAACGGTTGCAGGTCCTCGGTGACCGCCTCCTCGCCGGCGATGAACTGCGAGCAGAGCATCAACGCGTTGTCCTTGTCGTTGTCGCTCAGCTCCTGCCAGTCCTTCGCGTCCTGGCTGAAGTCGATGTCCCGCGGGTTCCAGAACTTGCGGTTGCCCTTGTCGAAGAGCCGCAGCGGCAACGCGTCCCAGTTGAGCCCGCCGGCCTTCAGTGAGCTGAAACCCTGCCTGTGCAAATCGTTCATACGTGCAGCCTCCGGGAGTCGGCGAGCCGGTGTTGTTGCAAGAAGGGTGAGAGCACGCGAGCCAGCTGCGCCGCCACCACCGCGGGGGGAGGGCCCGGGGTGACGATGTGGCTGATGACGATGCGCAAGGCGACGTCGACGCAGCTGGTCGCGTCCTCTGGAGGTACCTCCGGCCAGTGCTCCCTGACATGGGCATCCAGCCGGAGGTGTGCCAGCTCCAGCACCTGCTGTCCCCGTGTCGTCAGCAGCTGACTGGCCTGGTCCGATCCCGGCCGGCTCAGCGCCGCCTTCACTAGCGGGTTCTCCCCGGCCAGTGCGAGCGCCCGTTCGACGGCGGCCTGCAAGCCGCCGATCGGGTCGGAATGCTCGGCGAGCGCTGCGTTCACATCCAGCAGGAACCGCTCGGTCTCGCGTGCTGCGACGGCTTCCAGTACGCCCCACTTGTCGCCGAACTCGTTGTAGACGGTCTGCCGGGACACCCCGGTCCGACGAGCGACCTCGGCCATCCGGAGCCCGTCGTACCCACCTGTTTCGATGGCGTCCTGTGCAGCGTCCAGCAACTCGTCACGAAGGCGGCGTTTGGTCCGGTCGGCGAACGAGTCCATGCGGACGAGGGTTTACAAAAATGGTCTCGATGTCAAGAGGTCGAACAGGGTGTCGTCAATTGTCAAGCGCGGAGAAGTGCGAGGCGTCCCCGGTTCGCGGCGTACTGCGGACACCGTCGACGCTCACCGGGATCTCGCCGGCGAGCGTGATCCGGTGCAGCCGCCGCGGCAGGTCGTCGTAGTCGGCGACGCCGTAGTGCTGGGTCGCTCGGTTGTCCCAGATCGCCAGGTCGCCAGGCTGCCAGTGCCAGCGGACGGTGTTGTCGTTGTTCGTGACGCGGTTCTGCAGCAGCTGGAACAGCGCGGTGGTCTCCGTGGAGCTCAGGCCGACGAACCGGCGTACGAAATGGCCGAGGATCAACGACCGTTCGCCGGTCTCGGGGTGGACGCGGACCACCGGGTGCTCGGTCTCGAACAGCTTCGACTCGAACTGCTTGTGGTGCTCCTCGTACTTCACGTCCACCCCGCCGATCCGCCCCTCGTCGGCGTGGCCGGCGTAGTCGTACACGTTGCTGTGCACCGCCCACAGCCGGTCGACCAGCGCCTGCAGCGCGCGGGGCAGATTCGCGTACGCCGTGACCGTGTTCGCCCAGGTGGTGTCGCCGCCGTACGCCGGCAGCGTGACCGCCCGGAGCAGGCTGATCGCGGGGATCCGGTCGATGAACGTGACGTCGGTGTGCCAGCTGTTCGCCTTGCTGTAATCGGAGTCGATCGGCAGCACGTTCGCGGCGCCGTCGAGGCTCTTCGAGGTCGGGTGCGCGAGCGTCGGCGTACCGAGCAGCTTCGCGAAGGCGAGCTGACCGGCGTCGTCCAGGTGCTGCTGCTCCCGGAAGAAGATCACCTTGTGCTCCAGTAACGCCCGCCGGATCGCCGCCACGGTCTCCGCCGCCAGCTCACCACCGAGCCGGACGTTCCCCACCACCGCCCCGATCGCCCCACCAACCTTGGCGACGGTGATCTCCGGTGCTTCCAGCTGCGCTGTCATGATTGCTCCCTCACGGTCGGTTAACCTCCATAATCCAACCGAATTAGTAGACTTTGGGTTCGTTTCGGGATGCGAGACCGGGTGCGTGACGGGTCACGTAGTGTTGGGGGCGTGTCAACCGCCGCGCTTGAACCCGCCCCCGATACCGCCGACGCTCCGGAGCTGGTCGTCGGGTTCGATCTGGACATGACGCTGATCGACTCCCGGCCGGGGATCCAGGCGGTCTGGGACCTGCTGGCCGCGGAGACCGGCGTGCCGATCGACACCGACCTGGTGGTCAGCCGGCTCGGGCCGCCGCTGACCTGGGAGATGGCGAACTGGTTCCCGCCCGAGCAGGTCGACGCGATGGTCGCGCGGTACCGCGAGCACTACCCGGAGCACGCGATCTCGGGCAGCCTGCCGCTGCCGGGCGTGGCCGAGTCGCTGGCCACGATCCGCGCGCTCCGCGGCCGCACGATGGTGGTGTCGGCGAAGTACACCCCGTCGGTCCGGCTGCACCTGGAGCACCTCGGCCTGGACGTCGACGAGCCGGTCGGCGACCTGCACGGCGCCGAGAAGGGTACGGCGCTGCGCGAGCACCACGCGACGGTCTTCGTCGGCGATCACACCGCGGACATCGACGGCGCGCATGCCGCCGGTGCGGTCGCGGTGTCGGTCGCGACCGGCCCGTTCACCGCGGACGAGTTGCGCGCGTACGGCGCTGACGTCGTACTGAACGACCTGACCGAGTTCCCGGCGTGGCTCGAGGGGTACGTGCTCGAGCAGCGGCTGGAAGCGTTGATGCGACGGCTGTCGTCGTACGACAAGATGGTGGTCGCGTTCAGCGGTGGCGCGGACTCGGCGTTCCTGCTGGCGGCCGCGGCGCGGGCGATCGGGCCCGCCAACGTCGTCGCGGCGACGGCCGTGTCCGAGAGTCTGCCGGCCGCCGAGCTGGAGCCGGCGGCACGGTTCGCGGACAGTATCGGCGTACGGCACGTCACGCCGAACACGCACGAGATGGAGCGCGAGGGATACCAGGCGAACTCCGGCGCCCGGTGTTACTTCTGCAAGGCCGAGCTGATCGAGACGCTGCAGCCGATCGCGGACGAGTTCGGGATCACCGCGATCGCCACCGGCACCAACGCGGACGACGCGATCGCCGGCTTCCGGCCGGGCATCCGGGCCGCCTTCGAACGCGGTGCGCTGACCCCGCTGCGGGACGCCCGGCTGACCAAGGCACAGATCCGCACGGCGTCGCGCAGCTGGGGCCTGGAGACGTCCGACAAGCCCGCCGCGGCCTGTCTGTCGAGCCGGATCGCGTACGGCATCCGGATCACCCCGAACCTGCTCGCCCGGGTCGACCGGGCCGAGCAGGCGGTGCGGTCGCGGCTGGCGTCGTACGGCGTCCAGAACGTCCGTGTCCGCGACCTCGGCGACAGCGCCTCGATCGAGATCGACGCGGCGCTGCTGGACCGGGTGGACCAGCGGGAACTCGTCGGCGCGGTGGTCGCCGAGGGGTTCGCGACCGCGCAGGTCGACCCGCGCGGATTCCGCTCCGGGTCGATGAACGAGCGCCTCGCCGAACCGGAAAAGTACCGGAATCTTTGAGGGGTGCGGGGAGACTGCCTGATCAGGTACTTTCCCGGAGGCGCGGTTGCGCCGGTTCACGTACGCTTGGTTTTCGATTCCGAACGATTCACGACTGAAGAGGTTTCCCGTGCCCGTTGGCAAGGTGAAGTGGTATGACTCCGAGAAGGGGTTCGGATTCCTCAGCAAGGAGGAGGGCGGGGACGTCTACGTCCGCGCCGAGGCCTTGCCGTCGGGTGTGACCAACCTGAAGCCCGGCCAGAAGGTCGAGTTCGGCGTCGTCGAGGGCCGCAAGGGCGAGCAGGCCCTGCAGGTCCGGCTGATCGACCCGCCGCCGTCGGTGGCGAAGGCGATGCGCCCGAAGCCCGAGGAGATGCAGGTCGTCATCGAGGACCTGATCAAACTCCTCGACCGCCTCGGCGAGAACTACCGCCGCGGCCGCCAGCCCGATAACAAGTCCGCCCGCCAGGTCGCGACCGTACTGCGCGGCGTCGCGGACAAGCTCGACGTCTGAGGACCCTCAGCTGGTCAGCCGGTCGATCCGGGACTGGATGCCGTCCAGCACGGTGTCCAGCCCGAAGCCGAACTCGGCCGCGTCGAAGTCGCCCGCGTAGCCCTCGTCCGGAGGTACCTCGAGGGTTGCGGCGATTCCCGGGAACCGGTCCGGGGTCGCCAGCATCGTGAGGCGCTCGGTGTAGAGGCGGTCGGCCACTTGTACGGCCTCCGGCTCGGTCAGCATGTTCGCGGTGAGTTGCGCCGTACCGCGGACGTAGATGTTCACCAGCAGCATCGCGGACAGCCGGTCCTGCGGCGTCAGCGGCGTACTGTCGAACGCCTGCAGGCCGGCCTCCATCCAGGCCAGCTGGTGCGGTGACAGCGGCGGCTCCTGAATCGGGATCTGCAGGATCCACGGGTGCTGCCGCAGTCCGTCGCGGAACGTCTGCGCCCAGGCGGTGATCTGCTCCCGCCAGCCCTTCGTGGGATCCAGTGCCGGTGGTTCGCCGAACGCCTGCTCGAGCATGACGACGTACAGGTCGTCCTTGGCGCCGACGTACCGGTAGAGCGACATCGTGGTGAAGCCGAGCTCGGCGGCCACCTTGCTCATCGACACGGCGTTCAGCCCGCCCGCGTCCGCGAGCTTGACCGCGGCCCGCCCGATGTCGCTGATGTGGAACGCCGGCTTCGGCCCCGGCCGGCTCCGCCCTTCGATACCCCAGAGCTGCTGCAGGACCCGTGGTAGCTCTTGCTCGTCCATGCCTCTCATCCTATCTGTTTACAGGATAGACAGTCATGTGTATGGTCTGTGTATAGCGCACACAGTGTGCGGCGTAGACAGATAACTCCGGAGGGGTTTCATGGGTACGAACGAACGGGCGGGACGCAAGGAGTGGATCGCGCTCGGCGTGCTCGCACTGCCGCTGCTGCTGGTCTCGATGGACGTCTCGGTGCTGTACTTCGCGGTCCCGTTCATCAGCGCCGACCTCGGCGTGAGCGCGACCCAGCAGCTGTGGATCTTCGACATCTACGCCTTCGTGCTCGCCGGTCTGCTGATCACGATGGGCTCGCTCGGCGACCGGATCGGCCGCCGCCGGCTGCTGGTGTTCGGCGCGATCGGGTTCGGCCTCGCGTCCGTCGCCGCGGCGTACGCGCAGAACCCGGAGCAGTTGATCGCCGCCCGCGCCGTGCTCGGGATCGGCGGCGCGACGCTGATGCCGTCGACATTGGCGCTGATCCGGAACATGTTCCACGACCCGAAGCAGCGGTCGAAGGCGATCGCGTTCTGGAGCGCGGTGATGATGGGCGGGATCACCCTCGGTCCGGTGCTCGGCGGGTTCCTGCTGGAGCACTTCTGGTGGGGCTCGGTGTTCCTGATCAACACCCCGGCGATGGTGCTGCTCGTCGTCCTGGCGCCGGCGCTGCTGCCGGAGTTCAAGGCGCCGGCGCGCGGACGGTTCGACCTGCTCGGCTCGGTGCTGTCGCTGGCCGCCGTACTGCCGATCATCTGGGGGATCAAGGAGCTGGCCGCGCACGGCTGGTCGGCGTTGCCGGTGGTCGCGATCGTGGCGGGGCTGATGTTCGGGGTGCTGTTCGTACGGCGGCAGCGGACCGCGGAGCACCCGATGGTGGACCTGTCGATGTTCCGGAACCGTGCGTTCAGCGGGTCGCTCGCGGCGAACACGGTCGGGACCTTGGCGCTGGTCGGGAACGCTGTCTTCCTCACGCAGTACCTGCAGTTGGTGCACGGGCTGTCGCCGTTGAAGGCCGCGTTGTGGTCACTGGCGCCGTCGGTGCTGGTCGGTGGCGCAGCTCCGCTGGCCACCGCGCTGGCCGGGAAGCTGGATCGTGCTTACGTGATCGGCGGGGCCTTCGTACTCGCGGCTTCCGGGTACGGCGTACTCACCCAGGTGCACGTCGACTCGTCACTGGCCGTCCCGCTGACCGGTGCCGGGCTGCTCGCCGCGGGCCTGGTGATGGTGATGACGCTGGTGACCGAGGGTGTCGTCGGATCGGTTGCTCCGGAACGGGCCGGGTCGGCGTCCGCGGTGATGGAGACGTTCTCGGAGTTCGGCGGTGCACTGGGGATCGCGGTCCTCGGCTCGATCGGTACGGCGGTCTACCGCTCCGACCTGCCGGCTGGTGTCGCGGCCCCCGTTCGTGAGGGTCTACCGGCGGCGACCGCCGCAGCCGCCCACCTCCCCACCCAGCTGGCCGAAACGGTCCTCACCACCGCCCGCCACGCCTTCACCCACAGCATGAACGCGGTAGCCCTGGTAGGAGCCGTCCTCCTCCTGACGACCGCCGTAGTCACCACCCTCACCCTCCGCGGCACCAGGCCCGCAACCCCCGCCGAAGACCCCGAGAACGCAGACCTGATCCCCACCGCCTGACCCCACACCACAACCGGCGGCCGGCTGGAACCCATTCCCCACCGCCTGACCCCACACCACAACCGGCGGCCGAGTGGAACCCCCACCCGGCCGCCGGCTGGTCATGCCAACCCTCGCTCTTCACCCCGCGTCAGCGGGGTGGGCGGCGGGGGAGGCGGCGTTTGGTGGGGTGGTTGCGTTCTTCGGTGGGTTCTTCGGACCAGGGGGCCGGCTCTTCGGTGGTGTTCTCGTCTTCTTCGGGCTGGCCGCTCCACCAGCGGCCGACCGGTTGTTCCGGGGCGCCGGCGCGCCACTCGACGGTCGGTTCGTCCTCGGTGCTGGAGCGGCGGGCGCGGTTCGCGCGTTGTTCGGCGACGCTGAGGATGGTGCGGGAGGTGCTCTCGGTGTGCTCGTCGTACGACGGGTGCCGGCGCGGGTGGTGCGGGCCGTCGGTGCGCGGGCCGCCGAGACCGCCGGGACGTAGCGGCCCTTCGGTCGGGCGCGGAGTCGGGCGCATCCGCAGTACCAGGAAGACCACGATCAGCAGCACCCCGGCGAGGAACCCGAAGCCGAGCCGCGGGATCAGCGGCAGCACGATCCCGCAGCCGCCACCGATCACCCACGCGAGCTGCAGCACCGTCTCCGAGCGCGCGAACACCGACGTACGCACGGATTCCGGGACGTCGCGCTGGATCATCGCGTCCAGCGACAGCTTCCCGAGCGAGCTGCACAAACCGGCGACCAGGCCGAGCGCCACCAGGATCGGCAGGCCGTACAGCACCGCGACCGCGACCGCCACGGCGGCGTCCGCGAGCAGTACGACGAGGACGACGCCTTCGGGTCTCCGGGACCTGAGCAACGAGCCGAGCAGGGTCCCGAGGCTGTTGCCGATCCCGGCCGCGGCGATCACCGCACCGGCCGCGACCGCACCCTTCACACCACTGATCGGCTGGTCGCGGAGCAGGAACGCCAAGTACATGGTCAGGAACCCGGACACGAACCGCAGGCCGAGGTTGCAGCGGATCCCGCGCGACACCGCGGCGGTGATCGCGCGCTTGCGGGCGATGCGCCCCGCCGTACCGGTGGCCTCCTCGTCGGCGGGGGAGTCGACCGCGCTCGGCAGCCGGATCGCGAGGATCAGGCCGACGATGTACACCAGCGCGGCCCAGCGCAGCGACCACTGCGGGCCGATCGCGGCGAACGCGCCCGCGAGCCCGGCGCCGATCGCTCCACCGGCGACACCGGCGAGCGAGATCCGGGAGTTGGCGGTGACGAGCGTGATCTGTTTCGGCAGCAGCCGCGGCACGGCGGAGGCGCGGGTGACGCCGTACGCCTTGGAGGCCACCAGGCAGCCGAGCGCCGCCGGGTACAGCCACACGGAGTTGTGACTGGTGATCGAGGACGCGAGCGCCCAGACCAGGAACGCGCGGGCGCCGAGCGTCGCGCCGATCGCCCAGCGGCGGCCGTGCCGGAACCGGTCCAGGACCGGGCCGATCAGCGGCGCCATCAACGCGAACGGCGCCATCGTCAGCAGCAGGAACAGCGCGACCCGGTCCCGCGCCTGGCCGGCCGGGACGGTGAAGAACACGGTGCCGGCCAGCGAGACGGCGAACGCGGTGTCACCGGCGGCGTTCACCGCGCCGAGCTCGATCAGCCGCGACAGCCCGGACTCGCCCGCGCCCTGCGCACCGGTCAGCCCGCGGATCCGCCGCCCGGTCGCCCGCCCGAACCGCCCGCCGACGGTGGCCGCCTTCCGGGAGGCCGACGCGAACCCTTCGGCACCCACCTTGGACGCGTGCCCGACCTTCTTACTGGCATTGCCGACCTTCTTGCCCGCGCTCCCGACCCGCTCCCGGGCGTCCCCCAGCCGATCGCCGGTGGACCTGGCCTGCCCGGCGTCGCCTGCCTGCCGCGCACCGCCGGAAGCCGCGCCGCGGTCCGCGCGGGCGTTCGGGTCGGACGGGTCGGGGGACTGCATGACACCATCCTGCCTCCTCCCGGGGACAGACCGCAGGAACCGCGCGTATCCGTGGTCGATCAGGGCGGTTCGGCGTACAGCGAGGAGCGTGCGAGAATGGGCGATTGTGACTCCCGTCAAAGCACCGGAAGCGGTACGTGCCAAGCCCGACGCCGTCTGCGTCGCGGCGGTCGAACCGGCCCGGGAGGCCGCGATCGCCGAAGCCGGCGCCGCGCAGGTCGGGGAACACCTCGGACATCTGGTCGAGGGTGAGCGCCTCGTCACGCACTACTTCGCCTCCACGCATCCCGGGTACCGCGGCTGGCGCTGGGCCGTCACGGTGACCCGCGCGTCCCGGGCGAAGACCGTCACGATCAACGAGGTCGTGATGCTTCCCGGTAACGACGCGGTGGTCGCGCCCGAGTGGGTCCCGTGGTCCGAACGCGTCCAGCCCGGCGACCTGCGCCCCGGCGACCTGTTCCCGACGCTGCCCGACGACCCGCGCCTGGAGCCCGGCTTCACCGACACCGCGGACGCCCCCGAGGACGTGCTGACGGTCGTCGAGGAGCTCGGTCTCGGACGGGAGCGGGTGCTCTCGCCGTTCGGCCGCGAGGAGGCAGCGGAGCGCTGGTACGCCGGAGACTTCGGCCCGGCGTCCGCGATCGCCCAGGCGGTCCCGTACAAGTGCCACTCGTGCGGCTACTGGATCCGCCTCGCCGACAGCCTCGGCCAGGCGTTCGGTGTCTGCGCCAACGAAATGGCCCCCGGCGAGGCCCACGTGGTCGCCTACGACTACGGCTGCGGCGCCCACTCCGACGCCACCATCGACCTCGCCGAAGCCCCCACCCCCGAGCACGCCTTCGACACCACCGGCTACGACACCCTCGAGCTGGCTCCGGAAGTCACGCCGGCGCAGGACGAGTAGACCGCTGGGTCAGTCCTCGGTGGCCGGGCGGTCGCCCGCCTGGATGGCGGTCCAGCGGCGTTTGCAGTACCAGAGGCCGATCAGGCCGAGGCCGAAGCCGGCGACCGGGACCCAGAGCCACCAGTCGAGGCCGTTGTCCTTGAGCTGGCCGCGGAAGAGCAGCAGCACGACGAACGCGACGACCCAGAGCGCGATCCCGGTGATCACACTGGGGATCCCCGACAGGTCCAGCGGCTTGACCTCGGCGTGCACCAGCTCGCCGCGCGCCAGCTGACTGGTCGGATCGGTGCGCTTCTTGGTCCCGCCCTGCTCCTCCGTCACGCCTCTACCTTAGTCGCCGGCCCCGGCAACCAGCCTCGCGGTCCCGATCCGCATCTGGTGGTCGTTCCCTCGGGGCCGGGCGCAACGGTTTGGCGTAAGTGCTCGCAACTGGTCGGTAGGAACTGGCACTATGCGGGGCATGAGCTCGTCCCAGGCCGCGACGGCCCGCTCCCGGTTCGGTCCACTCGACTCGTTCTTCAAGATCAGTGAGCGCGGATCCACGCTCGGGCGGGAGATCCGCGGCGGGCTGGTCACGTTCTTCACGATGGCGTACATCGTCGTGCTGAACCCGTTGATCATCGGCACCGTGAAGGACGGCTCCGGTCAGCTCGTCGGCGGTGGCACCGACCCGACGGCGTCGATCGCGAAGGTCGCGGTCGCGACCGCGCTGGTGGCCGGCGTGATCACGATCCTGATGGGGCTGGTGGCGAACTTCCCGCTCGCGGTGGCGGCCGGCCTCGGCCTGAACGCGTTCGTCGCGTTCTCGGTGGCGAGCAAGATGACCTGGGCCGACGCGATGGGCCTGGTCGTGCTCGAAGGCCTGGTCATCCTGATCCTGGTGCTGACCGGCTTCCGGAAGGCGGTCTTCGAAGCCGTGCCGCTGCAGCTGAAGGTGGCGATCAGCGTCGGCATCGGCCTGTTCATCGCGTTCGTCGGTGTCGTGGACGCCGGCTTCGTACGGCGCCCGGCCGCGGCCGGCGGACCACCGGTGGAACTCGGCGTCGGCGGCAGCCTGCGCGGCTGGCCGGTGCTGGTGTTCGTCCTCGGCCTGATCCTGATCGTGATCCTGTACGCGCGCAAGGTGAAGGGCGCCATCCTGATCGGCATCCTGGCCGCCACCGTACTGGCGATCGTCGTGGAGGCGATCGCCGGTGTCGGGGCACGGACCGCGGACAACCTCGGCGGCTGGAGCCTGAACGTACCGAAGCTCCCGGACCGGTGGTTCTCCGCGCCCGACCTGGGCACCCTCGGCAAGTTCAGCCTGTTCGGGTCGTTCGAGCGGGCCGGGGTGGTGACCGCGCTGCTACTGCTCTTCACGCTGATCCTGGCCGACTTCTTCGACACGATGGGCACGATGACCGCGATCGGCGCCGAGGCCGGCCTGCTGGACGCCGACGGCATCCCGGTGAACTCGCAGCGGATCCTGATCGTCGACGGGGTCGCGGCCGCCGCCGGTGGCGCTGCCTCGGTCTCGAGCAACACGGCGTTCATCGAATCGGCGTCCGGGGTCGGTGAGGGCGCCCGGACCGGGCTGGCGAGTGTGGTCACCGGGATCTGCTTCCTGCTTTCGATGGTGATCGCGCCGCTGGTGAAGCTGGTCCCGTACGAGGCCGCGACGCCGGCCCTGGTCCTGGTCGGGTTCCTGATGATGACGCAGGTGAAGGGGATCGACTTCAGCGATCTGGAGGTCGCGTTCCCGGCGTTCCTGACGATCGTGCTGATGCCGTTCACGTACTCGATCTCGGCCGGCATCGGCGCCGGCTTCGTCTCGTACGTGATCCTCAAGCTGGTCCGGGGCAAGGCCCGCCAGGTGCACCCGCTGATGTGGGTGGTCTCGGCGCTGTTCGTGGTGTACTTCGCGATCGGCCCGTTGAGCGACTGGCTAACCTGAGCACAGTGGACCCGATCGAGGACTTCCCGGCCCAATCCGCACGCACCGGCCGCTTCACGTACGGCCTGCCGAGGGCGTTCACGCCGTACGACGAGCACGTACTGTTCCTCCGGACCCGCGGCCCGGAGGACCGGACCGGTTGCCTCTGGCAACTCGACGCGGACGGGGTGGAGCAGCTCGTCATCGCGCCCGAGGACGTCGGCGCGGGCGAGGCGCTCCCGGAGGCGGAGCGGGTACGGCGGGAACGCACCCGGGAACGTACGTCCGGCATCGTCGGCTACTCCGCCGACCGGACCGGCCGGCAGATCGTCTTCGCCCTCCAGGGCATCCTGTACCACCTCGACGGGCTGGACGCGCTGCCCCGGGAGATCTGGACCGCCGGCCGGGTGGTCGACCCGCGGATCGACCCGACCGGCCGCCGGGTCGCGTACGTCACCGGCCGCCAGGTGCGCGTCGTAGACCTTGCCGATGGCAACGACCTGGTGGTGGCCGCCGACGACGATCCCGAGGTCGGCTGGGGCCTGCCCGAGCATGTGGCCGCGGAGTCGATGGGCCGGACCCGCGGGCACTGGTGGTCGCCGGACGGCACCCGCCTGCTTGCCGCTCGGGTCGACCAGACGCCGGTGCAGCGCTGGTGGATCGCCGATCCGGCGAACCCGGACCGCCCGCCCCGCGAGGTCGCGTACCCGTCCGCCGGTACGCCGAACGCGATCGTCACGCTGCACGCGTTCGACCTGAACGGCGGCGCGATCGAGCTGCGCTGGGACCGGGCGGCGTACGAGTACCTCGCCGCGGTGACGTGGGACGCGCACGGCCCGCTGCTCGCCGTACAGTCCCGCGATCAACGGACGCTGCAGGTCCTCGCGGGTGATCCCGACACCGGCGTGACGAAGCTCCTGCACGAGCAGCGGGACCCGGCGTGGGTCGAGCTGATCCACGGCACACCTGCCCGTACGGCGTCCGGCAAGCTCGTGCATCCCGTGGACGACGGCGAGACCCGGCGGCTGACGATCGACGGCGTACCGGTCACGCCGGACGGCCTGCAGCTCCGCGGGGTCCTTGACGTCACGGGCGAGCAGGTGCTGTTCGAGGCGAGCGACGAGCCGACCGAGGACCACCTCTGGCTGTACGACGGCACGCTGCACCGGCTGACCAACGAGCCCGGTACCCACACCGCGACCCGCTCCGGCGACACGCTCCTCGTGGAGTCGAACACCGAGACCCACAGGTCCTTCGTCGTACGTCGGCCCGGTCGGCCGGAACGCACCATCGAATCCCGTGCCGCCCAACCGGGCGTCACGCCGCGGATCACCTGGCTGCGTGCGGGCAAGCTCGAGCTGCGGACCGCAGTACTGCTGCCGTCGTGGTACGAAGGCGGCAAGCTCCCGGTGCTGATGGCGCCGTACGGCGGTCCCGCGGCGCAGCTGGTGCTGCGGCAGTCGAGCGGGGCGTTCGCGACCGGGCAGTGGTTCGCTGAGCACGGGTTCGCGGTGGTGATCGCGGACGGCCGCGGTACGCCGGGACGTGGGCCGGCCTGGGAGAAGACCGTGTACCTCGACAACCTGACGGCCCCGCTCGAGGACCAGGTGACCGCGCTGCATGCCGCCGCCGAACAGACCGGCGCGCTGGACCTCACCCGGGTCGGCATCCGCGGCTGGAGCTACGGCGGCCTGCTCGCCGCGGCCGCCGTACTGCTGCGGCCGGACGACTT
>NZ_DASRVN010000357.1:0-1659 GCF_035655035.1 Kribbella sp.
TGCAGGCGTTCGCCGAGCGCGAAGTGCACCTTGGCGACCTCGAGGATGTCGAGGTCGTCGCGGGACGCGGTCTCCACGATCCCGAGCCCGGCGTACGCCGGCGGCAGCACCGCGATCCGGGTCGCGAAGTCCTCCGAAACCCCCTTCTGTACCAGGGCTTCCCGGCGCTGCTCGAACAGCGCCAGCTCCCGGCCCCGCAGTACCTCGGGCAACGCCGCGGTCAGCTTCGCGATACCGGGAGCGAAGAACTCGATCAGCTCCTCGATGTCCACCGGTGGCCGCCGGTTCGACACCAGCCAGCGAGTCGCGCGTTCGACCAGCGTGCGGGTCTCCAGCCGCATCCCGGTCTGCGTCTCGGCGTCGACCACGTTGTCCAGCTCGGCGTTCGCGGCCAGTAGTTCCGGCTGCGAGAAGATCCGCGAGGCCGCGAGGTTCGCGCGGACCACGTCCTCCTCGTTGCCGCCGGTCTCCAGCGAGAGCCGGTGGTACGCCGTGATGCCGGACGTGTTGACGAATTCGTTCACGACCTGGGTGGTGATGATCTCACGGCGCAACTGGTGGCTCTGGATCTGGTCGGCGAACCGTTCCTGGATCGCCTTCGGGAAGTAGCTGGCGAGCTTGTGCTTGAGGAACGGGTCGTCCGGCAGCGACGTCTTGAGCAGCTCGGCTTCCATCACGATCTTCGTGTACGCGATCAGCACCGACAGCTCCGGCGAGGTCAGCCCGCGGCCCTCGGCCTTGCGGCGCTTGAACTCCGGGATGCTCGGCAGGAACTCCAGCTGCCGGTCGAGCAGCCCCTGGCGCTCGAGCCGCCGGACCCAGTCCTGGTGGACGTGCATCAGCGCCGGCGCCTGCGCGGTCGCGTTGGCGAGCGCGATGTTCTGCCGGTAGTTGCTCTTCAGTACCAGCGCGCCGACCTCGTCGGTCATCGACGCGATGATGTCGTTGCGCTGCTTCTCGGTCAGGTCGCCGTCCGCGACCACGGTGTCCAGCAGGATCTTGATGTTCACCTCGTGGTCGGACGTGTCGACGCCGGCCACGTTGTCGATGAAGTCGGTGTTGATCCGGCCGCCGTTCGCGGCGTACTCGATCCGGCCGAGCTGGGTGAAGCCGAGGTTGCCGCCCTCGCCGACCGCCCGGGCGCGCAGCTCGGACCCGTTGATCCGGATCGCGTCGTTGGCCTTGTCGCCGACGTCCGCGTTGGACTCGTTCGACGACTTCACGTACGTCCCGATGCCGCCGTTCCAGAACAGGTCGACGGGCGCCTTCAGGATCGCGTTCATCAGCTCGGCCGGCGTCAGGGTCGGCGAGCCGCTCTCGATCCCGAGCACGGAACGGACCTGCGCGGAGATCGGGATCGCCTTGTCGGTCCGCGGATACACCCCGCCGCCGGCGGAGATCAGCGACGCGTCGTAGTCCGCCCACGAGGACCGCGGCAGCTCGAACAGCCGCCGCCGCTCGGCGAAGGACACCGCCGCGTCCGGCGCCGGATCCAGGAAGATGTGCCGGTGGTCGAAGGCCGCGACCAGCCGGATGTGCTCCGACAGCAGCATCCCGTTGCCGAACACGTCACCGGACATGTCGCCGACGCCGACGACCGTGAAGTCCTCGTTCTGGCAGTCGTGGCCGAGCTCGCGGAAGTGCCGCTTGACCGACTCC
>NZ_DASRVN010000358.1:0-11344 GCF_035655035.1 Kribbella sp.
GTTCTTCACCGCTCCCTACCCCGCCCGCCTCACCGCCGGCGCCGACCTCGGCGAAATCCTCGTAGAAATCGAGGTCATCGCCCACCACCCACCCACCCCAGCCTGACCCACCGGCCCGTCAGCCTGTCGTGCCGCAGCACCCCGCCGGCCCGTGATCCAGTACCGCCGCCCCCACCCGAGCGTCCGGCCTGGGCCTGCCGTACATGCGGACGGGCCGCTCACCGGGTGGTGAGCGGCCCGTCCGGGAGCTGGCGTCAGGCGCCGGCGCCTTCTTGTTTTACGCCGGCGACCGCGGTCGGGTCGTCGATGCGGTACTTGCGGGCGGCCTCGGCGGCCACCTCCGGCTTGACGTCGCCGCGCTTGGCGAGGATCTCCAGGGTGGCGACGACGACGGACTCGGCGTCGACCTGGAAGTGCCGGCGGGCGGCCGCGCGGGTGTCGGCCAGGCCCCAGCCGTCGGTACCGAGCGAGGTGAAGTCGTTCGGCACCCAGCGGGAGATCTGGTCCTGGACCGCGCGCATGAAGTCGCTCACCGCGACGACCGGACCCAAGGTGTGTTTCAGCTGCTCGGTCACGAACGGCACCTGCTCCGGCTCGTCCGGGTGCAGCAGGTTGTGCTGCTCCGCGGCCACCGCGTCGCGGCGCAGCTCGTTCCACGAGGTCACGGACCAGACGTCCGCCGCCACGGAGTACTCCTCGGCGAGGATCTGCTGGGCCTTCAGCACCCACGGCAGCCCGACACCGGACGCGAGCAGCTGCACCCGCGGCGCGTCCTCGCCGTCGGCGACCTGGCCCTCGTTGAAGCGGTACAGGCCCTTCAGCAGCGCCGCGACGTCGAGGTTCTCCGGCTCGGCCGGCTGCGGGACCGGCTCGTTGTAGACGGTGAGGTAGTAGAACACGTCCTCGCCGTGTGGCTTGCTCTCATCGAGCCCGTAGCCGTACATCCGGCGCAGGCCGTCCTTGACGATGTACGGGATCTCGTACGCGAACGCGGGGTCGTAGTGCACCGCGGCCGGGTTCGTCGAGGCGAGCAGCGGCGAGTGACCGTCCGCGTGCTGCAGTCCCTCACCGGTCAGCGTCGTACGGCCCGCGGTGGCACCGATCAGGAAGCCCCGGCCGAGCTGGTCGCCCAGCGCCCACATCCAGTCGCCGGTGCGCTGGAACCCGAACATCGAGTAGAAGATGTAGAACGGGATCATCGGCTCACCGTGCGTGGCGTACGCCGTACTCGCCGCGAGCACCGAGCCCATCGCGCCGGCCTCGCTGATGCCCTCGTGCAGCAGCTGACCCGCCGTGGACTCCTTCCACGACAGCAGCAGGTTGCGGTCGACGGCGTCGTAGTTCTGGCCGTGCGGCGAGTAGATCTTCGCCGTCGGGAACATCGAGTCCATCCCGAACGTGCGGTACTCGTCCGGCGCGATCGGGACGATCCGGTGCCCGATCTCCGGGTCCTTCATCAGGTCCCGGAACAGCCGGACCAGCGCCATCGTGGTCGCGACCGGCGCGTGCGAGCCCTTGGACAGCGGCTTGTACACGTCGTCGCCCGGCAGCGTCAGCGTCTTCGGCTGCACCCGGCGCTCCGGCAGCGAACCGCCGAGCTGCTTGCGGCGCTCCATCATGTACTGGTACTCCGGCGAGTCGGTGCCGGGGTGGAAGTACGGCGGGTTGTACGCGTCCTCGAGGTCCTTGTCCTCGATCGGCAGGTACAACCGGTCGCGGAACGCCTTCAGGTCGTCCGAGGTGAGCTTCTTCATCTGGTGGGTCGCGTTGCGGCCCTCGAGCGCCTCGATCGTCCAGCCCTTGATGGTCTGGGCGAGGATCACGGTCGGCTGCCCGACGTGCTCGGTCGCGCTCTTGAACGCGGCGTACACCTTGCGGTAGTCGTGACCGCCGCGCGGCAGCTTGCGCAGGTCCTCGTCGGACAGCCCGCTGACCATCTGCCGCAGCCGCTGATCGCCGCCGAAGAAGTTCTCCCGGATGTACTCACCGGACTCGACGGAGTACGTCTGGAACTGGCCGTCCGGCGTGGTGTTCATCTTGTTCACCAGCGCGCCGTCGTGGTCCTGGGCCAGCAGGTTGTCCCACTCCCGGCCCCAGATCACCTTGATGACGTTCCAGCCGGCGCCGCGGAAGAACGCCTCCAGCTCCTGGATGACCTTGCCGTTGCCGCGGACCGGCCCGTCCAGCTGCTGCAGGTTGCAGTTGATCACGAAGGTGAGGTTGTCGAGCTCCTCGCGCGCGGCCAGGCCGATCGCGCCGAGCGACTCCGGCTCACCCATCTCGCCGTCACCGAGGAACGCCCAGACGTGCTGCTGGCTGGTGTCCTTGATGCCGCGGTTGTGCAGGTAGCGGTTGAACCGCGCCTGGTAGATCGAGTTCAGCGCGGCCAGACCCATCGAGACGGTCGGGAACTCCCAGAAGTCCGGCATCAGCCGCGGGTGCGGGTACGACGACAGGCCGTTGTGCGGGCCGCGGGAGACCTCCTGGCGGAAGCCGTCCAGCTGGTCCGCGCTCAGCCGGCCCTCGAGGAAGGCCCGCGCGTACATGCCGGGGGAGGCGTGTCCCTGGATGAAGATCTGGTCGCCGCCGCCCGGGTGGTCCTTACCGCGGAAGAAGTGGTTGAAACCGACTTCGTACAGGCTGGCGGCCGACTGGTAGGTGGCGATGTGCCCGCCGACCTCCAGGCCCTTGCGGTTGGCCTTGCTCACCATCACCGCGGCGTTCCACCGGATGAAGGCCCGGATCCGGCGCTCGATGTGCTCGTCGCCGGGGAACCAGGGCTCCTTCTCGGGCGGGATCGAGTTGATGTAGTCGGTGCTCCGCAGCGCGGGCACCCCGACCTGTCGCTCCCGGGCCCGCTCGATCAGCTTGAGCATCAGGAAGCGCGCTCGCGCCTTGCCCCGTTCGTCCAGGACGGCGTCGAGCGATTCGACCCATTCACGCGTCTCGTCGGGGTCGATGTCGGGGAGCTGGGTGGGCATCCCCTCGGTGATGATGGCTGGTGGTTCGTGTCCGGAAGCCACGGTGTCCTGCCGTTCTCTCTGGTTGTCTTCACCGCAATCCTGTCACCTGTTCGGAATGCGTTCTACTTTGCCTTCCCTTCCGGCCCGATTCCGGCGGGCCGGGCGTGATCCCAGCGGACACGCCCGCTACCCGGCACGCGGATACCGGACACGTCACGGAACCCTGGTGCATACTTGCGCGACGCGGTACGTCACGATGGACTACCGCTAGCTGTATCGCTAGTAGTAGAGCTATGACACCTACCCCCGGGCAAGCGGGGACCACGGAGGAGGACACGTGAGCGCGACCGCGGATCACGCGGACGGCAAGAGCGGCGGCCCGAACATGGCCGCCCGGCTGGGCCTGGAGGCCGGCTGGGTGGTGCAGGAGATCGGGTACGACGACGACTGCGACGACGACCTGCGTGACGCCATCCGGGAGGTCACCGGCGAGGAATTCGTCGGCGACGACACCGACGAGGTCGTGGACGCGGTGCTGCTCTGGTTCCGTGAGGACGACGGCGACCTGGTCGACTCGTTCTTCGACATCCTGACCGACCTCAAGGCCGGTGGAGTGGTCTGGCTGATGACGCCGAAGGTCGGTCGCGACGGGTACGTCGAGACCAGCGACATCGCCGAGGCGGCCCCGGTCGCCGGCCTGGCCACCACGAGCACGCTGAGCGTCACCGACGACTGGTCCGCGACCAAGCTGGTGGTCCCGAAGTCCGGTCGCCGCGGGTGACGCTCCCGGCTGCAGGCAGCCGGGCACCCGACTTCCAGACCCAGAACCAGTACGGCGAACCGGTCCGGCTGAGCGACTACGCCGGCCACCGGGACGTCGTACTGGTGTTCTACCCGTACGCCTTCAGCCAGGTCTGCACGAGCGAACTGACCGCCCTCCGGGACCGCCCGGCGCTGCTCGAAGCGGCGGAGTTCCTCGCGATCTCGTGCGACCCGATGTTCACCCTCCGGGCGTACGCCGACGCGCAACACCTCGGCCTCAACCTCCTCACCGACTTCTGGCCACACGGCGCGATCGCCTCGTCGTACGGCGTCTTCGACCCGGACCGCGGTTGTGCCGTGCGCGGCACCTTCGTCGTGGACCGCGCCGGCATCATCCGCTGGTCCGTCGTCAACCCGCTCCCGGAGCCCCGCAACCCCGACAACTACGCCGAGGCCCTGGCAAAGCTGGGGTCAGATCTCAGGTAGACTCCTCCGGTCGTTCGATCCGGGCGAATAGCTCAGCGGTAGAGCGCTTCCCTTACAAGGAAGATGTCGGGGGTTCGATCCCCTCTTCGCCCACCGGATTTCACTGCAGTACGGCGATCGCCGTGATCAGGTGGACGATTGCGCCGACCGTGGCGCCGGCGAGCATGCTGGTGACGCGGGTGCGGGTGGCGATGCCGATGTCGACGAGTTGGGCGGCGGCGGCCGCGAAGAGGACGAGGGCGGTGGGGACGCCGCGGTCCACGAAGGGCGCGATCGCCGTGACGATGCCGAACGGGACGGCCCGGGCGGCGTACGCGACGGTGTAGATGCGTTCCCCGGTCGTCGGGGCCGTGGAGCGGGTCATCAGGCCGGGGCGGGCCAGTGCCGCGAACGCGGACGCCGTACTCGCGATCGCCGCGAGCGTGTTCAGGATCAGCAGGATCGTCATCACAGTTCCCTCGATCAACAGTTTACTGAGTCAAGTGTTTATCGACGATACAGTAGACCTGTGAAAGCGACAACGCCGCTCCGTGACTCGCTCGCGTTCCGGCTCGCCGTGGTCGGGGCGAGCCTGGAGAACGAGTTCGCGCGGTACCTGAAGGAGTCCGGGCTGACGCCCAAGCACGTCGGCGTACTGGCGGTGGTCGACGCCGGGCTGGCCCGGATGCAGGACGACGTCGCGACGTTGATGGGGGTCACGCCGGGGATGGTGGTCCGGCTGGTCGATCACCTGGAGGCGCGGGAGTTGCTGCGCCGCGAGCGCGATCCGCAGAATCGGCGGCGGTACGTGCTGGTGTTGACCGCGGCCGGGAAGAAAGCGCTGGAGGCGGCGGAGAAGTTCACGCAGGCGCTCGACGAGCGGTTGACCGCGCCGGGTGGCGCGGTTTCCCGGAGTCGGCTCGACGAGGCGTTGACGGTGCTGATGCGGGACCTGAACGGGCAGGCCTGACTACTCGCCGAAGACCTTCGTGACCAGGCGTTCGAGGGTCGGCGGGAAGACCTCGAGGATGTTGATGTCGGAGTCGCCCATCGTGATGGCGGCGGTCATGGTCTTGGTGCCGTCGGCGTTGCTGTACATGAGAGCGCCGTACCCGCCGGGGGCGCTGCCGTTGTGGTGGTAGATCGTTTCGGAGCCGGTGTCCTGGGCGAACAGGCCGAGGCCGTAGTTGAGCGGGCCGCTCTTCGGTTCCGGCGTACGCATCTGGGCGAGCAGGTCCGCGGGGATCAGCTTGCCGCTCTGCAGAGCGGACATGAACACCTGCAGGTCGCGCGTGGTCGAGAGCATGCTGCCGGCCGCGAACAGCAGCGACGGGTTCTGCTCGGTGACGTCGACGACCTTCCACTCCTCGCCGTCCTGGTACCGCAGGTACCCGTGCGAGTGCGGACCGGGGATGTCCGTCCGGTCGCCCGGTTCGATCGTCCCGGTCAGGCCGAGCGGCTTAACGATCCGGCTCTCCAGCTCCTCGGCGAACGTCCGCCCGGTGACGGCCTCGATCAGCAGCGCCGCGACCGAGTAGTTCGTGTTCGAGTAGCTCCACTCGGCGCCCGGCTCGAACCGCGCCGGCTTGGCCAGCGCGAACTCCACCAGCTCGTCCGGCGTATACCCGCGCAACCGGTTGTCCGCCCAGTCCTTACCCGTCGCAGGCAGCCCCGGTACGACGGTCCCGTCCGGGTAGTACTCGCCCGTGTAGTTGAACAGCCCGCTGGTGTGGTCCAGCAGCATCCGTACGGTGATCCGCTCGTCCAGCGCGAACCGCGGCAGCCGGCCCGCGATCGTACCGTCGAGTTCGAGCTTGCCCTCGGCCACCAGCTGCAGCACGACCGTCGACACGAAGGTCTTCGTCACGCTACCGACCCGGAACTGCGCCTCCTCCGGCGGCAGCTCACTGCTTCCGAGCTCCCGTACGCCGGCCCGCGCCACGGCCTCGCCGCTCCCGTCACGCACCCGTAACTCGAGGCTCCCGAACCCGGCGTCAACGAACTCCTGCGCGGCCTGCTGCAGTTCCTGTACGGACATTCCTGCTCCTCCTGAGAGTGATGTTCTCGACGCGAATCACTCTCACCAGCAGCCCTGACACCGGACCGCCACCCGGCTGACACGCCCTCAGCCGACCGCCCAAGGAAGCACCTGCCCGTCCCGCACGAGTTCGCCGTAGTGCTCCGGCTCGACCGGACCCAGCGCGAGCTCGACCAGCGGTACGGCGGCCTGCGCGGGCGTCGGCGCATCGCTGACGTCCCACCACAGCGCCGAGGTCGCCGTCCGCATCATCCCCGGGCACACCGCCGCCAGCAGGATGTCCCGGGCCGCGTCGGCCGCCCGCCGCTGCCCGGCCAGCGCCCGTACGGCGGCGACCTGGCCGATCTTCGACGGAATGTTCACGAATCCGGGCCACGCCGTACCGCGTGCGCTGCCGTCCCGTACGGCGTCCCGCCAGGCGGCCACCTCCTTGTCGACCGCGTCCAACGTCGGCAGCCCGTCGAAATGGTGGTGGAGCACGGGGGCGAGGTAGTGCAGCGTGCCCAGCGAACTCGCGACCACGATCAGCCGGCCGTCGTCGCGCAACCGTGGGGCGAACGCCCGCAGTACCCGGGTGGTCCCGAAGTTGTTCACGTCGGCGTACGCGTCGACGATCAGCCGCGGGTCGTCGTCCGGGCCGACCCGCATCACGGCGTTGCCGAACACGATGTCGACGCCGCCGTGCCGGCCGGCCAGTTCGGCGGCCAGCCGTTCGGCCGCGTCCGGGGTGGTCACGTCGAGGATCTCGCCGCGTACCCGGGCGCCGCCGGCGGGCGTCGCGGCCACCGCCTCGGTGACCCGGTCGAGGCTGCGGCCGGTGAGGTACACGGTGTCCTCGGGCGACAGGCGCTGGGCGAGCGCCTCGACCAGTGCCAGGCCGAGGCCCTGGGTGGCGCCGGTGACCAGCGCGACCTTCGGAACAGTGGTCATCAGGTCCTCCGTTTCAGGCCGCGGTCGCGAGCAGCGTGCGGGACAGGCTCCACAGGCGTCGCGCGTTGTCCGGGTCCACGGCGTACCGGGCGACACCGTGCAGTGGCGGTGCCTCCCCGCGCCGGTCGATAGTCGCCGTCTCGTTGCAGTCGGCGAAGTACCGTCCGCCGATCCCGTCCAGTTGCGGCGCGGTCGCGAGCAGGACCGACGTCGCGGCGCCCTGCTCGACGGTCTTGATCAGCTCCGCCGGGACCCGGCCGCTCCCGCGTCCGCCGGTGTGGCGTTGCAGGTTGGTGTAGATCGCGCCGGGCATCAGGGCGTTCGCGGTGATGCCGTCGCGGGCCCACCGGCGGGTCGCCTCGACCGCGAACAGCACGTTCGCGGTCTTCGACTGGCCGTACGCCAGCCAGGGGTCGTACGGGCGGAACGCGAAGTTGACGTCGTCCCACACGATCGGCGACGTCTGGTGGCCGGTCGAACTGACGACCACGATCCGGGCCGAGCCGTCGGCGGCCAGGGCGTCGTGCAGGCCGGTGGCCAGCGCGAAGTGGCCGAGATGGTTCGTGGCGAACTGCCACTCCCAGCGCTGCTGCGTGTACCGCTCCGGGCAGGCCATCACGCCGGCGTTGTTGACCAGGATGTGCAACGGTCCGTCCCAGGAGGTCGCGAACGCGTCGACCGAGGCGAGGTCCGTCAGGTCCACCCGGCCGACCCGGACCGCGGGGTTCCCGGTGCTGCCGGTGATCTCCTTGGCGGCGAGTTCGCCGGCGGCGGTGTCGCGCACGGCCAGGACGACGTCGGCGCCGGTCGCGGCCAGCGCCCGGGCGGTCTCCAGGCCGAGCCCGGACGAGGCGCCGGTGACCACGGCGCGGCGGCCGGTCAGGTCGACGCCGGTGGCGACTTCGGCGGCAGTGCTGGTGAATCCGAACGAGGTTTTGATCAGGCTCATACCTGTCACGCTAGGCAGTGCGAGGTCATGCCACCAGCGAAAGATCCTCAACCGTGGTATGCGTAGACGTCATGGCCTTCACCGATGCCTCACTGACCGCGCTGCGGGTCTTCCGCGAGGTGGCCGAACGCGGCACGCTCACCGCCGCTGCCACGGCCCTCGGCTACACCCAGTCCGCGGTGTCCCGCCAGATCGCGTCCCTGGAACGCGCCGCCGGTACGGCGTTGCTGGAGCGCCGGTACGACGGCGTACGCCTGACCGCGGCCGGGCGAGTCGTCGTACGGCGTGCGGCGGCCGTCATCGACGAGGTGGACGCCGCCTCGCGGGAGCTGGCCGGTCTGCCCGATGAGCAGGGCACGGTCCGGCTCGGCTGGTTCGCGAGCGCCGGCAGCTGGGTGGTGCCGCAGGCTGTCGCGGCGTTGCGCCGTACGCATCCGGCCGTCACCGTGCTCACCCGTGAGGGCAACACCCCCGCGTTGGTCCGGGCGTTGCGCGCCGGAACGCTGGACCTGGCCCTGCTGTCGTCGGCGCCGCCGTTCCGGCC
This sequence comes from Kribbella sp., assembly GCF_035655035.1. Classification (GTDB taxonomy): domain Bacteria; phylum Actinomycetota; class Actinomycetes; order Propionibacteriales; family Kribbellaceae; genus Kribbella. The sequence goes on from NZ_DASRVN010000358.1 coordinate 8,652, forward strand.
GCCGGACACCGAGTCACCGGCGCTGGAGTTGCAGGTGCTGACCCAGCGCAGCCTGCGGGTCGCCGTACCGGCTGAGCACCCGCTCGCTCGCGGTGAGTTCATCGACATCGCCGACCTGCGCGGCCGGGGCTGGATCGCCGGACCCGGGGACGACCGGGTGATGGGCGTCTGGCCGGGGCTCGACGAACGGCCGCTGATCGTGCACACCGCGCGGGACTGGCTGGCCAAGGTGCAGTTGGTCGCCGCGGGGGCCGGCATCACGACGATCCCCGCCGCGCTCGAAGCCGTCGTACCGCCCGGGGTCCGGATCCTGCCGGTCCGCGGCGGTCCCGCGGAGGAGCGGCGGATCCTGCTCGCGCACCTGCCGCAGCCGTTGCCGGAACCGGTCGTTCGCCTCGCGGCCGCGCTGCGTACGGCGGCAATCGGCACCGGCGGATGACCGGTCCCGGATCGGTCACGGACCCGTACCGGATCGCCCGCACACTCGTTGTCACCGGTGTCGGCGACGGCCGGGATTCTTAACCTTCGGCTGGTGAGAACGGACTCCTCCAGGGCGGGTTGCGGCTGGTAGGGTTCACGGCTGTCGGTCGGCGCGATGACGCACCGGGTGTACCCGGTCACGGCATCTGTTCCGGCTGATGGAAACGGGGCAGCAGCTCGGTGTGAAAGTGTGAGGCGGGTCCGCCCGGTACCCGCTCCGTCCAGTTGGGGAGGCACGTGTCCGTGGGTCGCCAACCGGCCTCGCTCAGCGGTGGCCCGTGCCCGCGTCCCGTCGTACCTGCGTCCCCGCTGGTGGTGGCATCGGCGTGAGAAGTGGTGCGGACCGGCCGGCGATCTCCACCGGGCCGGCGTTGATGATTCCCGCCGGGTACCCCCGGGACCTGCCGAGCGCGCTGCTCCGGGCGGCGCGGGACTTCGCCGGTGCCGGCGTCGTCGAGATCGGCGCCGACGGCCGGGAGACCAAGCTCGACTTCCCGACGCTGCTCGAACTCGCCGCCCGGATCCTCGCCGGCCTGCGCGCGAACGGCGTACGGGCCGGGGACCCCGCGGTCGTGCACTGCACCGAGCCCGTCGGGTTCTTCGCGTCGTTCTGGGCCTGCACGCTCGGCGGCATCCGGCCGCTGCTGGTCGCCCCGCACCCGGCCGGCGACCGTACCGAGGAGGGCCGCGAGCGGCTCCGCAAGATCACCGACCTGCTCGGCTGGACGGTGCTGATCGGCCGGCCCTCCGACCTGCCGAACGACCTCGGCCTCCCGGTCCTCGACCCGGACGCGATGGCCGGCCACGAGCCGACCTCCGACTTCCACCGCCCGGCCGCGGACGATGTCGCCGTACTGATGCTGTCCTCGGGGTCGACCGGTACGCCGAAGATGGTGCAGCTGACGCATCGCGGGCTGGTCGAGTTCGCCGCCGGTACGCCGGCCATGCTCCCGGTCCGCCCCGGTCAGACGACGCTGAACTGGCTGCCGCTGGACCGTAGCGGGGCGTTCCTGCTGTACCACCTGCTGCCCGTGTTCACCGGGTGCACGAACATCCACGTGAACACGGACTGGGTGCTGGCGAACCCGCTGCGCTGGTTCGACCTGATGGAGCAGCACCGGGTCAACCACTCGTGGTCGCCGAACTTCGGGTACCGGCTCGCGACCGCCGCGGTCGCGGGGGAGCCGGACCGGCACTGGGACCTGTCCGCGCTGCGCAGCCTGGTCAGCGGCGGCGAGCAGATCACGGTGCCGGTGATGTCGGAGTTCCTGCGCGTCACGAACCGGTTCGGCGTCGTACCGGAGACGTTCGTCGCTGCGTGGGGGATGACCGAGACGGTCACCGGGATCACGTTCGCGCGGCCCGGCCTGACCCCGAACGTGCACCGCGTCCGGATCCCGCCGACCGGCGTCGTCGAGTGGGTCGACCAGCGCCCGTCCTCCGGCAAGGTCGCCGTCGCCCGCCCCGGTGCACCGCGCGTCGAAGCGCCGGGGGTGCTGTCGCTGGTGTCAGTGGGCGCGCCTGCTCCCGGTACGACGGTACGCATCGTCGCGCCGAACGGCGCCGTACTGCCCGAAGGCCGGATCGGTCAGCTGCAGGTCGCGTCCGCGCGCGTGACGCCCGGGTACCTCGGGAACCTCGAGGCCGACCGGGTCGCGTTCCCGGTCGGCAACTGGGCCGCCCGCAAGTGGCTCGCGACCGGCGACCAGGGCTTCATCACCGGCGGCCAGGTCGTCATCACCGGCCGGGACAGCGAACGCATCATCATGTCCGGCAAGCTGCACTACGCCCACGACATCGAATCCGTCGCCGCCACGGTGGTCGGCGCCGAACACGGCCTGGTCGCCGCCTGCGGCGTCGCCGACGAGGAGACCGGCACCGACCGCCTGGTCGTGTTCTACGCCCTGACCGCCAACTCGGTCCCCGGCATGGACCAGGCCATCCGCAGCCTGATCCAGACCCGGCTGGGCCTGGTCGCCCAGGTGGTCGGCGTACCGCACCGCGACTTCCCCACCACCCCCGGCGGCAAGATCCTCCGCCCCCTCCTCAAACAACGCTGGCTCGACGGCACCCTCGTACCCGCGACCCACCCGCACGTAGAACCGGCCGGCGCCACCCCGGCCAGCGGCCCCACCGGCCAAGGCCCGTCGACCACCCCCGAAACCACCCCGTACGCCGACGAGGACCCGTCCGAGCGCACCACCGAACTCCCC
>NZ_DASRVN010000359.1:0-3510 GCF_035655035.1 Kribbella sp.
CAACCACCTCGGCACACTCCCCAAGGAAGTCGCGGTAGAGGTTGCGGAACAGTGCCCCACCGGTCCCAGCCTTCTCCATCAACAGCGCCGCCTGCGGGAGATCCCGTCCCGGGTCGTCCGTCCGATCGAGCCAGCCGGGTACGAGCTTCGCCGCCTTCTCGATGCCGCGGTAACCAAGATTGGCGATCGGCGGATTGAGGAACGCCTCGGCGCACGCGCCAATCGCAGGAACGACCCGCGCCGGCAGCGCCAGCTCACCGCCACCAGTCAGCGTGAACGACCGATGCCTAGCGGTCATCGGCCCCCGCGCGGCGCGGCCCTCCGCGAGACTGCTCAAGCTGGTGGACACCGACCCACCCTGCTGCTCGGTATCCACCAGGTAGGCACGCTCGTCGTCGTACCCATGCATCGCGACGACGTGACCCCCGAAGTGCACCTTCGACGTGAAGTACTCCAAGTAGTAGCTGTCGAGCTGCAGCCCCACCGGCCGTCCACTGGAGACCGCCGCGACCACGTTCTCCCACCCCTTCCTGGGCGAAGCAGTCTCGCGCACCTCCAGCTCCAGCCCCAGCACGCCGGCCAGATTCCTCGTCAGCTCGAACGGCTTCACCCGTCCCCCAAGAAACGGAAACCCCAAGCTCTTGCTGTCCCAGTAGACGAACGACAGCCCGGATCCGAGCCCGAAGAGCATCGGCTCCGACAGGTCGATTCCCTGATCGCGCAGCAGTACGCCGAGCGCGGTCGTCTCGCAGTGCTGCCCGCCACGGGCGTGTTCGTCGTACATACCCCGCATCATGAACCCTCCGGCAACGGGAGAGTCCAGCCGCTCGCTGACACATCACGGACAGTCGTCCCAGATGGCGGACGGTGTTTGGCGGTACACCTGTCGGCCTGCCATGATCGTTCGCATGCACATGCTGTGTTGTTGCTGTCGTCGCTGACGCGCGCCGTCCCCGGCGCACGAGGCCCTGTCCGATTCCGTGGCCCGCCCGCCGACACAGCACTCACAGGAACATCGCATGAATCTCCCGGCTCTCGCCGACCTGCTCGCGTCTCGTGGCCTCCGGCTGCTCCCCGGTTCGCACGCCGTACCGGTCGAGCTGCTCGTGCAGTTGCCTGACGCAACCATCGCCCACTTCACCGCCCGCGGTACGACGCTCCGGCTGCGCACGTACTCCCCCAGCGCGCTCACCACGATCACCATCCCCGCCGAATGCGGCTGCGGCGACCACCACCCCCAAACCGGCCCCGCCCGCATCACCCTCAGCCGCTACGCCGTACCGCTCGACGAACACGTCATCGACGGCCACCTCGAGTACAACTGGCACCACCACGAGGCCGGCCTCCTCCGCCTGCCCGACGCCCTCCCCCACTTCTTCACCCTCCTCGACCACACCCGCGACCTAGTTCCCGCCTGAACGACCCGCCGCCCGACAGGACGTACTGGGCCGCGAGGTAGAGCACCTACGCGTGAACGCGCCCGCGCGTACACCGTTTCACCGGTGCACCACCTGTCGATCCGCCGACTCCACCGGCGCCGCTGGACCTCTCCTCCGCCTGGCCGACGCCGTCCTACAGCTCTTCACCCTGCACCTCAACCGGCGGCGAGTGGTTCCGGTCCTCGACCATCCGGGAGCTCGTTCCAGCCAGAGCGATCAGCGGCTCGACAGGACGTACTGGGCGGCGAGGTAGAGCACCTACGCGTGAGCGCGCCCGCGCGTACACCGTTTCAGCGGTGCACTACCTGTCGAGCTGCCGAATTCAGGGGCGGCGGTGGGCGGGTTCGGTGGCGTCGAAGTGTTGGCGGGCGGCGTCTACCTTGGCGAGGTTCGGGGACCATTCGGCCAGGGAGTGGAAGAGTGGGGCGAGGCTGCGGCCGAGGGGGCTGATGGCGTACTCGACGCGCGGTGGGACCTCGGCGTGGTACTCGCGGGTGATCAGGCCGTCGCGTTCCAGTTGCCGGAGGCGCTGGGTGAGGACCTTCGGGGTGATCGCGCCGATCCGGCGGTGCAGCTCGACGAACCGCTGCACGCCGTACTCGTTCAGGGTCCAGAGGATCGGTGTCGTCCAGCGGCTGAACACCAGGTCGACGACCGGCGCGATCGGGCAGGCCTGGACGGGGTCGGCGGCCGGCTCGGTCGGGCTATCAGCAGCGGCCTCGGTGGTGGTCTCGGTCACAAACCCAATACTATCCTCTAGGTACCTACTATCCCCAGGCCACTAGCGTCATGGTCATGATCGTGATCACCGGAGCAACCGGCAACGTAGGCCGTCCCCTCGTCCAGACCCTGAGCGCGCTCGGCGAGGACGTCGTCCCCGTCTCCCGCAGCGGCGCCGGCCACCAGGCCGACCTCACCCAACCCGAAACCCTGCGACCCGTACTCCACGGCGCGAAGGCCGTCTTCCTGCTCACCTCCCCCGACTTCCTTGCCCGAGGCAACCTCCAGGAGGCGATCGGCGTACTGCGGGAATCCGGCGTACCGCGGGTCGTCCTGCTCTCATCGCAAGGCGTCGGCACCCATCGGCACCCGTCGATCCACGAGGACGCTGTCACCGGCTCCGGGCTCGAATGGACGATCCTCCGCCCGGGCAACTTCGCCAGCAACGCGTTCGGTTGGGCCGAATCCATCCGCACCCAGCGCGCAATGGCCGCGCCGTTCGCGGATGTAGCCCTCCCCGCCGTCGACCCTCAGGACATCGCCGAAGTCGCCGCGGCCGCTCTGCGCGATCCCGCTCACGCCAATGCGATCTACACCCTGACCGGGCCGGCTGCGATCTCCCCGCGCCAGCAGGCGCAGGTGATCCAGGACGCCCTCGGTACGGCGATCCAGTTCACCGAACTGACCCGCGCCCAGGCCCGCGCAACCATGCTCACCTTCATGCCGGAACCAGTCGTCGAGTCCACCCTCGACATCCTCGGCACCCCACGCCCCGCCGAGCAGGCAGTAAGCCCCGACGTCGAGAAGGTACTCGGCCGCCCACCACACACCTTCACCGACTGGCTCACCCGAAACCTCCACGCCTTCCGCTAACCAACCAGACACCAGCACCAAGAGCCCGCAAGTTCCCCAACCGAGCCAAGCGGAGTTGTCACGCCTTCTCCCCTGCTCCGTCCGGCTGGTCGCGGGCGCCTGGGGTCGGTACGACGCGTCCGGCGCTGATCCGAGAGGGTCCGGCGTCAGGATTCCTCCGCCCGCCCGCCTTTCCTGAGCGGTCGCGGGTGTTCGCGGTCGGCCCGGGTCCGGCTGGCCCGTAGCGGGTCGGGGGTCAGGACTCGCCCGTCTCCGCTGCTTCCTGCGGGTGGTTGTGAGGAGGTGGGGCGGTGAGGGTTTGTAGTTGTTGTTTTAGGGTTTCGGTTGCTTGTTCGGCGGCGCGTTGGGCTGTGGTTAGGGCGGCTACTCGGTCTTCGGTGGACTTTTTTAGGTCGGCTAGTTGGGATTGGTGGTCGGCTCGGAGTTGGTCGCGGTCGGTGCGGTGTTCGGTGCGGAGGGCGTCTAGTTCGGTGCGGTG
>NZ_DASRVN010000360.1:0-9580 GCF_035655035.1 Kribbella sp.
CACAACCCGGTCCGGAGGACCTTGATCAGTACCTCGTCGGCCTCGATCTTCGGCTCGGGTACGTCCTGCAGCCACAACCCGGGCCGCGCCTCAGCCTTCACCAGCGCCTTCATGCCCACATCGTCGTCCGCGGCAACCATCGGCGTCCATCGACACGTCGTGCACAGCCTTTACAGCCGAACTGCATACTTGGCCCTGTGCGGAGAGTTATCAGGGGACTCGGGATCGTGTTCCTGGTGGGTGGGGTCGGGGTGCTGGGGTGGATTGGGTGGCAGTACTTCGGGACCGGGATCGCGGCCAACCAGCAGATGGGGAAGGCCGAGGAGACGCTCCGGGAGGAGTGGCGGAAGCCGGCTGTGGTGGTGACGCCCGAGGCCGGGCAGCCGCTCGCGTTGTTGCGGATCCCGCGGTTCGGTGCGGATTGGGAGAAGCCGATCGTGGAGGGTGTCGCGGCGGACGACCTCTCGCGCGGGATCGGGCACTATCCGCAAACTCAGCTGCCCGGTCAGCCGGGGAACTTCGCGATCGCCGGGCACCGGGTCACGCACGGCTCGCCGTTCCGCAAGCTCCTCGACCTGCAGCGCGGCGACCAGATCGTGGTGGAGACCGCCGCGGCCGTCTACACGTACGAGCTGGACGGCTCACCGCGTGACCTGACAGTAAAACCGTCCGACGGCTGGGTCCTGGACCCGGTCCCGGGCAAGAGCATCGCCCCGACCCGCTCGATCATCACCCTGACCACCTGCCAGGACCTGTTTCACTCCCCAGACCGCTCAGTAGCCTTCGGCCACCTCGTCAAGGTCAGCAAGAAGTAACGAACCACCTGTCATCTAAGCTCAAGGCTCATGAGCTACGACCGGGACGGACTGCTGGAGCAGGTCAAGGGCAAGGCGATCGTGCACGGGCGGGTGACGTTGGCCTCCGGTAAGGAGGCTGATTACTACGTCGACCTGCGGCGGATCACGCTCGACGCGGCCGCGGCGCCGCTGATCGGCCCGGCGATGCTCGAGCTGACCAAGGACCTGGAGTACGACGCGGTCGGCGGCCTCACGCTCGGCGCCGACCCGGTGGCGATGTCGATGCTGCACGCGGCCGCCCAGCAGGGCCGGATGCTCGACGCGTTCGTGGTCCGGAAGGCCGAGAAGACACACGGCCTGCAGCGCCGGATCGAAGGCCCGGACGTGAAGGGCCGCCGGGTGCTCGCGGTCGAGGACACGTCGACGACCGGCGGGTCGGTACTGACCGCGGTCGAGGCGCTGCGCGAGGCCGGCGCCGAGGTGGTCGCGGTCGCGGTGATCGTGGACCGCTCGACCGGCGCCCAGGAACGGGTCGAGGCGGAAGGGCTGGAGTACCGGTCCGTGTTCGGACTCGAGGACCTGGGGCTGAGCTGATGCATGCGAGCACGCTGCTGATCGGTCTGCTGGTCCTGGCGATCTGCGGGGCCATCCTCTACTTCAACTACTACACGGCGAAGAAGCGCCGCGAGGAGTTCGCCGGGTTCGCGAGCCAGCAGGGTTGGTCGTACGTCGAGTCCAACGACTCGCTCGCGAACCAGTGGGCCGGTACGCCGTTCAACACCGGTGACCACTGGCGCGTCAAGAACGTGCTGTCCGGGCCGTTCAACGGGCACCAGATGGTTGCCTTCGACTACAGCTACCAGACGCATTCGACCGACTCGAACGGCCGCCGTACGACGACCACGCACAAGTTCGGCGTGGTGGTGCTGCAGTTGCCGGGCGCGCTGCCGCACCTGGAGGTCACGCACGAGGGCATCTTCGGCGGCGCGGTGGCGAACGCGTTCGGCTTCCGGGACCTGCAGTTCGAGAGCGACCAGTTCAACCGGGCGTTCCGGGTGAAGGCCGACGACGAGCGGTTCGGGCACGCGGTGGTGACGCCGCGGATGATGGAGCTGCTGCTGGCGCGCGGCGAGATCGGCTGGCGGATCGAGGGCGACTCGCTGGTCGGCTGGGACCGGGGCGCGCACGAGCCGAACGAGGTGATGAACCGCCTCTCGCTGCTGGAACAGGTAGTACAGCAGGTCCCGCCGTACGTCTGGCGCGACTACGCGGGCGTCGACCCGCGCCCGGCGGAGGAGGCGTACCCGCAGCAGCAGGCGCCCGCCCCGCAGCAACAACCCGTGTACCCACCGCCGCAACAGCAGGCGCCGAACCCTCAGCAACCACCCGGCGGACCCACATAGGGGGTGTCTCCCGGTCCCACGCCTACTGCGCGGCACTCGGCACGGCACCTCGCCGCACTGGAGCAAAGGCCACGATGAAACCACATCGAGGCCTTCACTCCAGCGCGCCGAGGCACCGCACCGAGCACCTGCTCGCTACGGCGTGGGATCGGGAGACACCCCCTACCCGTAGAGTCGCGTACAGCACTGCCAACTCTCGGGAGCTTTTGTCATGCTTTGGGTCATCATCGCGATCGTCGCGGTCGTCGTCATCGTGGCGATCTTGCTGATCACGTCGTACAACCGGTTCGTCAAGCAACGGAACCTGATCCAGGAGTCGTGGCGGCAGATCGACGTCGAGCTGCACCGCCGGTACGACCTGATCCCGAACCTGGTCGAGACCGTCCGGGCGTACGCCGCGCACGAGCGGCACGTGTTCGAGGAGGTCGCGCGGCTGCGTACCCAGGCGGTGAACACGCAGGGCGCGAACCCGGAACAGCGGGCCGCGGCGGAGGGTGAGCTGTCCGGCGCGCTGCGTCAGATGATGATCTCGGTCGAGCAGTACCCGCAGCTGCAGTCCAACCAGAACTTCCTCGGTCTGCAGCGCGAGCTGACCGACACCGAGGACCGGATCGCGGCCGGCCGCCGGTTCTACAACGCGAACGTCGGCGACTACAACACCCGGATCGAGGCGTTCCCGTCGAACGTGATCGCGAACGCCTTCAAGTTCGAGAAGGCCGGGTACTTCGAGGTCAAGGACGAGCAGGTCCGCGCGGTCCCGCAGGTCTCGTTCGGCACCATCGGCTCGGTCGCCGGTGAGCAGGCGCCGCTGCAGATGCAGCAGGGCGCCCCGTCGTCCGGCCAGATCCACCCGCAGATGCCGGGTGACCAGGGCAACTACCAGCAGGGCTACCCGCAGCAGCAGATCCCCGGCGGGTACCAGCAGCAGCCGGTCCAGCAGCAGCCGGTGCAGCAGCCGCCGTACCAGGGTCAGCAGGGGCAGGGCGGCTACCCCGCTCCGCAGCAGCAGGGGTACCAGGGAGAGCCACCGGTGGGCGGGCCGCCTGCGGGTTCCCCCGCGCCACAGGACGGTCAGCCGCCATTCACCGGTGGCCAGTAGGCACCGGTTCCCCGTGGTCCAGGTCCCCCGATCCCGGACTCGCTCCCAGTGCCAGGCCCGGTGTGACGGCGGTCAAGTCGCCACCTCCGGGCCTGTCCTCCCCCCGGTACCTGTGGCAACCCTGTCGCAGTGACATACATCCGGCGTACATCGGCCTTCCCGCCGAGTACGCCGGGATGCCACGATGGGTCGGTTCAAGAGTGGAGAGGCCGGGCGAGTGGACAGTCTGAGGTACGGGATCCTCGGACCTCTGCGGCTCGTCCACGCCCAGGGGCAGCCGCTGAAGGCGGCCAAGCCGCGGCAGCTGCTGGCCACGCTGCTCCTGCACCCGAACCGGTTCGTCTCCACCGACCTGATCGCGGACGCGCTCTGGGAGAACACCCCGCCGCGATCCGCCACCGCGAACATCCGGACGTACGTCCGCGCGCTCCGCGGGGTGCTGCAGGACGCCGGGCTGCCCGCGCCGATCGACACGTCGGCGGCGGGCTACAGCATCGAGGTGGGCGTCGACGAGCTCGACGCCAGCCTGTTCGAATCACTGCTCGCCGAGGGCGGGCACCTGCGGGACGCCGGTGACGGCCGTCAGGCGATGCAGGTGCTCTCCCGGGCGTACTCCCTGTGGCGCGGCCGTCCGCTCGACGATCTGCCGATGCCTGCGGCGTGGGAGGGATCCATCTTCCGTCTGGAGGCGCAGCACCGAGGACTGGTCGACAGCCTGCTGGACCTCCGGCTGGAGTACGGCGACGCCAGCGGTGCCGCCGTACTGCTGAGTGCACGTCTCACCGAGGACCCGTACGACGAGCAGCTGTGGCGCCGCCTGGTCGACGCGCTTGTTGCCGCGGGCCGTGTGGGCGAGGCGCGGGCGGCGTACGCGAAGGCCGTACAGACGCTTGCCGACGAGCTGGACATCAAGCCGGGCCCGGAGCTCGAAGCTGCCGGTGCCCGCGCCGAGAACGGCCGCTCGGCCAACTGGCCGAACCCAGGCATCCCAGCCGACCGTACGACGGACCGCCAGAGCCCAACCGCCCAGCCTGGGCCTATGGCCGCTCCTGAGCTCAAGGACCCCGTACGGCCGCCGAGTCAGCTGCCCCTGGACCTGGCTGACTTCAGCGGCCGTCAGGAGCTCCTGGAGCAGCTGCGGGACCTGGTCTGCGGCCGTGACCCCGTGAGGCCGCCCGTAGCCGTCATCTCTGGTGCACCTGGCACCGGCAAGACCTCACTGGCCGTAAGGCTCGGGCACCTGGTCCGCGAGTACTTCCCGGACGGCCAGATCTACCTGGACATGCACGGCGCGACCCAGCCCCGGGACCCCGCCGCGGCGCTGACGGACCTGCTGCTCAGCCTGAACCTGCCGGACTTCGCGATCCCGACGGATCCCGAGCGGCGCTCGGCGATGCTGCGGTCCGAACTGGCCAGCCGCCGGGTGCTGATCATCCTGGACGACGTCGCCACCGCCGGCCAGGTGACCCCGCTGATGCCCGGCACCGGTGCGTCGGCCGTCGTGGTGACGAGCCGCAACCGGCTGATGGACCTGGCCGGCGCGGACAGTACGCCGCTCGACACGTTCGACGACCGCGAGGCGGCCCGGCTGCTGGCGTCGGTCGCGGGACCCGGCCGGATCGACCCGTCGTCGCCGGAGGCCGAGGAGATCCTCAGCGCCTGCGCGAACCTGCCGCTGGCGATCCGGATCGTCGGCAGCCGCCTGGCGCAGCGGCCCGACCTGAGCGCGCGTGAGCTCGCGCGGCGGCTGCGGGACGAGACGTCGCGGCTGGACGAGCTCAGCATCGGAGAGCTCGCCGTACGGACCAGTGCGGACCTGAGCTACGACGCGCTGAGCCCGGAAGAGGCCCGGTTGTACCGGCTGATCGGGCACTTCGCGGTCGGTGTGTTCTCGGCGCGGGCGCTGGAGGCCGTCGCGTCGCCGGCCGCCGTACGGCGCAGTCTGGACCGGCTGATCGAGGTCAACCTGGTGCGGATCAGCTCGGTCGACCACCGCGGTACGGCGCGGTACCGGGTGCACGACCTGCTCCGGCTGCACGCGCTCGGGGTCGGTACCGATGAGCAGCGCGCGCAGGCGGTCCGGGACGTGGAGACGGTCGTCGACGCGATCCTGAACAAGATCCGCCGCGCGAACAACGCGTTGTCGTTCGAGTACTTCGGCGTACTGGAGCACACCGGTCCGCTGACCGCGCCGGATCCGTCGCCGTTCACCGAGACCGATGCGATCGCGTGGTTCGACAGCGAGCGCAGTACGTTCGTGCCGGCGATCCGGGCCGCGGCGCAGAACGGGCTGCACGAGCACGCCTGGCGGATCGCCGCCGCCTGGGGGCCGTACCTGGACCTGCGGGCCGGCTTCGACGACTGGAACGGCTCGCACCAGGAGGGGCTGCGGAGCGCGATCGCGTGCGGGGACCGGCATGGCGAGGCGATCATGCACCGGAATCTCGGCCAGCTCGCGGTCTATCAGGACGACTGGGACGCCGCCCGTCCGCACTTCGACGCCGCCGCACGGTTGTTCGCCGAGGTGGGAGACCGGCTCGGCGAGGGGGTGGCGGCCGTCGGGCTCGGGACCTGGCTACGGGAACGCGGCGAGCGGGACGCCGGGCTGGCGCAGTACGAGAAGGCGATCGAGGCGTTCGTCGAGGACGGCAACGCGAACGCCGAGGCGCTGGCCCGGACCGCGGCCGCCAACGTCTACCTGGTCCGCGGCGACCTCGACACCGCGCGGCAGCTCCTCGCGCAGGCGTTCCTGATCGCCGTACGGCGCGCCGACGCGCACCGGGAGGCCAAGGTACGGCGGCGGATCGCGGCGCTCCGGGTCCACCAGGGGCGCCACGACGAGGCGGTCCGCCAACTGCGCAAGGCGCTGGCGATCTTCGACGGGATGGGCGACGACCACTGCGCGGCGTACACCCGGGCGCTGCTCGGGCGGGCGCTGATGGAGCGCGGCGAGGTGGCCGCGTCCCGGAAGACGCTGCTGGACGCGATCGACGTCGGCCACCGGCTGGGCGATCGCAGCGTAGAGGGACAGGCGGCGCAGTACCTCGGGGAGCTGTACCTGTCGACCGGCAGCGTGGACAACGCCCGCCGTACGCTCGAACGCGCCGCGCGGGTGTGGCAGCAGGCCGGCAACGACGCGGCTGCCGCGGACTGCCGCCGGCTACTGATCGGCTCCGAGGCAGGCGCCGCGGCCGGCTAGCAATGTACGGCGGCTGTATGACGGCCGGACAAACTTTTCACCATGCCACGGCAGCACCGGCCGAGGACGGGGATCGGGGGGATACCTATGGCCTGGGGGGAGGTTGCCGTGGAGCGCCGGAACGTCCCGCGGGTGGCGAACCCGCGGGACACCGAGGCGGCGCTGAACTGGCAGCTGGAGCGGGTCGGTTCGGCCGCGTGGGCGGACTGGACGCTGAAGTTCCAGCGGATGGCATTCGGCTACGCGCACGACAGCGGCTGGCACGACGCGGCCGACGCGGTGAGCTGGCTCGACCACCACGCCCTGCTCCGCGAAGGGGCGGCGCCACGGGGGGCGCTGGTCTGGTACCAGGCGGCAGACCGGATCCGGGTGGCCTGTTCGCTCGGCTCCGGTCAGGTGGTCGGTCCGCTAGTGACCGGGCCGGTCGAGATCGCGGACCTCACTCGGCTCAGCACGGACTGGGTGTGGTCGGACCCGCATTTTCCGTTCGGGCACTAGGCGGGGGACGAGGTGGGCGACTAGGCAGAGTGCTTCGGGGCGGCGTGCTTCGGCGCGTCCGCCGGGCCGCCGGTCCCGTCGGTGTTGTTGCGGTTGCGGCGCTTGGCGAGGAAGTACTCGACGAACATCGGGATCAGCGAGATCAGCACCAGCACGACCAGCGCGGCCTCGAGGTTCTTGTGGATGAACTCGACGTGCCCGAGGGCATGGCCGAGCAGCGTGATGCCCGGGGCCCAGATCACCGCGCCGATCCCGGTCCACAGGAAGAACTTCTTCGGGTCCATCTTCCCGGCGCCGGCCACGATCGTGATGAAGGTCCGGACGATCGGCACGAACCGGCCGAGGACCAGCGCCCGCGGACCGTACCGCTCGAAGAACTCGTGCGTCTGCTCGATGTACTTCGGCTTCAGGAAGCGGGCGTTCGGGTTCTTGAACAACGACGTACCGAGGACGCGGCCGATGTAGTACCCGGAGACGTTGCCGAGGAACGCCGCCACGGTCAGCAGGACGCAGGCCAGCCACAGCGGCACGTGGATAGTGCCCTGCGCGATGAACAGGCCGACCGCGAACAGCAGCGAGTCACCGGGCAGGATCGGGAACAGCAACCCGCACTCGATGAACACGACCACGAGCGTGCCCCAGAGGGCCCAGTCACCCAGCCAGTTCAGCAGGTACTCCGGGTTCATCCAGGACGGCATCAGCATCGCGACAAGAGGAAGCACGCGGACAGGGTAGCGTCCCCACCTGTGCACGAGCTGAGCAGTGAGGTACGTGGAGCGGACATGGTAGGCCCGAACGAGGTCGGGGTCGGCCCCTGGACGGGTGACCTGCCCGACGATCCGCGGCTCGATCCGGAGCTGCTCGCGCACGGTGACCGCCGCAATGTCGTGGACAAGTACCGGTACTGGAAGCTCGAGGCGATCGTCGCGGACCTGGACCGGCAGCGGAACTCGTTCCACGTCGCGATCGAGAACTGGCAGCACGACCTGAACATCGGCTCGGTGGTCCGGACCGCGAACGCCTTCCTGGCCGCCGAGGTGCACATCGTCGGCAACCGCAAGTGGAACCGCCGTGGCGCGATGGTCACCGACCGCTACCAGCACGTCCGCCACCACCCGACCCTCCCTGACCTGGCTGCTTATGCCGCACAGCTGGAGGTCCCGATCATCGGCATCGACAACCTCCCCGGATCCGTCCCCCTGGAGACCTACGACCTGCCTGCGGCCTGTGTGCTGCTGTTCGGCCAGGAAGGTCCTGGGCTCACGGACGAGGCCCACCAGGTCTGCACAGCCGTGCTCTCGATCGCCCAGTTCGGTTCCACCCGCTCCATCAATGCCAGCGCGGCCGCGGCCATCGCCATGCACGCCTGGATCCGCCGCCACACCTTCGACCAGCCACCGAGCAGCTAGGAGGCGTCATGTGGGCTGACCACGCGATCTGGTGGCACCTGTACCCGCTCGGCTTCACCGGCGCCGAGCCCGCCGCGGTGCCCGGCGTCGTCCATCGCCTGCCCCAGCTGGAGAACTGGCTCGACTACGCGATCGACCTCGGCTGCTCGGGCCTGTTGCTCGGCCCGGTGTTCGCCTCCGAGACCCACGGGTACGACACGGTCGACCACTTCCGCATCGACCCGCGGCTCGGCGACGACGCCGACTTCGACCACCTGATCGCCGCGGCGCACGCCCGCGGTCTCCGGGTAGGGCTCGACGGCGTGTTCAACCACGCCGCGCGGTCGTTCGCGCATCCGGAGTGGTTCCGCGGCGAGGACACGTTCGAGGGGCACGAGCACCTGGTTGCCCTGGACCACGGCAACCCGGAGGTCGCGCAGTACGTCGGCGACGTGCTCCGGTACTGGAACGACCGCGGCGTCGACGCGTGGCGCCTGGACGCGGCGTACGCCGTACCGCCCGGGTTCTGGCGGCGCGTGCTGCCCCGGGACGGCTGGTACTTCGGCGAGGTGATCCACGGCGACTACGCGGCGTACGTCGAGGAGAGCGGGCTCGATTCGGTCACGCAGTACGAGCTGTGGAAGGCGATCTGGAGTTCGCTCAACGACCGCAACTTCTTCGAGCTGTCGTACGCGCTCGGCCGGCACAACGCGCTGCTCGACACGTTCGTACCGCAGACGTTCGTCGGCAATCACGACGTGACCCGGCTGGCGTCGCGTCTCGAGGACGAGCGGCACCTGGGGCATGCGCTCGCGATCCTGTTCACGGTCGGCGGCGTACCGAGCGTCTACGCGGGGGACGAGCAGGCGTTCCGTGGCGTGAAGGAGGAGCGCGTCGGCGGGGACGACGCGATCCGGCCCGCGTTTCCGAGTGGGCCCGACGAGCTCGCGCCGCACGGGTGGCCGACGTACCGCCTGCACCAGGAGCTGATCGGCGTACGGCGGCGTCATCCGTGGCTGGTGCGCGCCCGGACGACCGTCGAGCAACTGACCAATGAGACCATCGCGCTGCGGAGTACGCACGGTGACGAGTGGGTGCTGTTGTTGCTCAACGTGTCGGATCAGGACGAGCAGTTTCCGCTCGACGGCACGCCGGTCGTACCGGCCCACGGCTGGAAGTTGTTGACAAGTACGTAA
>NZ_DASRVN010000361.1:0-9304 GCF_035655035.1 Kribbella sp.
TCGTCGACGCGGTCAGCGTGCTGAGGTCGACCGTCTTCGCGCTGCTCGCCTTGTTGCCGAAGATCCCGATCGCGGCGACCACCCCGAGCAGGACGAGCACAGCCAGTGCAGGGACCGAGCTACCACCCCGCTCGTTGCGCAAGCCCCGCATGTCACGGCTCCCAGTGATCCGGTGACGGCGCGCCGTCACCCCCCAGTTGTCCGGTCGAATATAAACCCACTGGTAACAACGCGCCACACCTCACGCCGGTTACGGCGTCCCGTTTCAGAGGTGAACCTCTGAGCCGGCCGGTTGGCCCGCTGCAGACGGCGCGACAACCGGCCATTTCAGGGGTTAACCGCTCAAACGACCCGGTGGGGGAGGTACGGCGGCGGGGTGGGGTTACTCGCCCGGGTGGTTCTTGTTGCGGCGTTTCAGGTAGCGCTCGAACTCGGCGGCGATCGCCTCGCCGGTGGCCTCCGGGAGGTCGGCGGTGTCGCGCTGCTCCTCGAGCGACTGCACGTACTCGGCGACCTCCGGGTCCTCCTCGCTCAGCTCGTCGGCGCCGCGCTGCCAGGCCCGCGCGAGCTCGGGCAGCTCGCCCTCCGGGATGGTCAGGTCGAGCAGCTCCTCGACCTTGCCGAGCAGCGCCAGTGACGCCTTCGGGCACGGCGTACCGGCGATGTAGTGCGGGATCGCGGACCAGATCGACACCGACGGGACGCCGAGGGTGCTGCACAGGTCGGCGAAGACGCCGGTGATCCCGGTCGGGCCCTCGTACGTCGACGGCTCCAGGCTCCAGGCCGCGGTCAGCTCGTCGTCCGACGAGGTCGCCGACACCGGGATCGGCCGGGTGTGCGGCGCGTCCGCGAGCAGCGCGCCGAGCACGACGACGACCTGCGCGTTCGACTCGTCGACCAGCTCCAGCAGCTCCCGGGAGAACGCCCGCCAGCGCATGTTCGGCTCGACGCCGCGGATCAGCAGCACGTCCCGGCCGGTGTCGTCCGGGCGGGCCAGGTAGATCCGGGTGGTCGGCCAGGTCAGCTGCCGGCCGCCGTCGTCGTCGATCGAGACCCGCGGCCGGTTCACCTGGTAGTCGTAGTAGTCCTCGGGGTCGATGGCCGTGACGAGCTCCGCGTCCCACTCGTCGATCAGGTGGTCGACCGCTCCGGTGGCCGCCTCGGCCGCGTCGTTCCAGCCCTCGAACGCGGCGATCACGACCGGGTCCCTCAGGTTCGCGAGGTCAACCACTCGCAGGCCCCCTGTCGTCTCTGTAGCCAACACCCGGCCCTGTCTGTTCAGTCGCCGGAATCCGGACTGCCAGCCTAGGGCATGTTTCCTGCTGAGACGGGGTCATGCGGGCCGGTTTCACCCCAGGCGGAACGTGTCGCGGGCGACCAGGGAGAATGGAGCCGACGTGATCTCGGGAGACGACGTAGAGGAGCTGTAGTTGCCGGCCCTGCAAGCGGTGCTGTGGGACATGGACGGGACGCTGGTCGACTCCGAGAAGGTCTGGGCGGAGGTGCAGATCGAGCTGCTCGCCAAGCTCGGCACGACCTGGACGCTCGAGGACTGCATGACCCTGATCGGCAGCGACCTGCGGGACGCGGTCAAGGTCTGGATGGCGCGGATCCCGGACGGCGTGATCACCGGCGAGGAGCTCGCGGAGCGGATGTTCACCGAGGTCGTGGAGGCGCTGCGCCGGGAGGTCACGTTCCAGCCGGGCGCGCTGGAGCTGCTGCGGGCGCTGCGCAAGGAGGACGTGCCGTGCGGGCTGGTGTCGGCGTCGTACCGGTCGATGATCGACGCGGTGCTCGGGCACCTGCCGCCGGACCTGTTCGACGTGATCGTGGCCGGCGACGAGGTGACCCTCGGCAAGCCGAACCCGGAGCCCTACCTGACGGCGGCCGAGCGGCTCGGTGTCGACCCGGCGTACTGCGTGGTGATCGAGGACTCGCTGACCGGTACGCAGGCCGGTACGGCGGCCGGCATGTACGTCGTCGCCGTACCGCAGTGGATCAGCATCCCGGACGCTCCGCGGCGGCTCGTGGTGACGTCGCTGGAGCCGCTCACACCGGAGTCCTTGCGCGCGCTGCTCCGTTGAGGAGCTACCGTCACTTGGTGCTTGTTGGGGCTGGGGAAAGGGTGAGACGGTGAGCGAGTGGGTGCGCCGATTGTCGGCGGCCGTGGCGGTGGGGACGCTGGGGGTGTCCTTGGCGGCCTGTGGCGAACCGGACGACAACGCCCCGCACCCGGGGGAGCAGACGCCGAAGCTGATGCTGCTGCGGCTCGCGACCACGGACTCGGTCACGTCGCTCGACCCTGCCGGCCCGTACGACGTGGCCTCGCGGACCGCCCAGGCGAACCTGTTCCAGACGCTGCTGACGATCCTCCCGGACAAGCCGACGCCGGTGCCGGACGCGGCGGACTGCCAGTTCGACTCGCCCACGACGTACACCTGCAGCCTCAAGGAGAACCTGACCTTCCCGAACGGGCACCAGCTGACCTCGTCGGACGTGAAGTTCAGCTTCGACCGGCTCGTGAAGCTGAGGACGCCCGGGGGGCTGGCGCCGCTGTTCGCGTCGGTGAAGTCGGTGAGTACGCCGGATCCGCTGACCGCCGTGTTCAACCTGACCGGCCCGGACGCGCGGCTGCCGTACCTGCTGACGACGACCGCGGCGTCGATCGTCGACGAGCAGTCGTACCCCGCGGACGCGCTGCTCCAGGACAAGGCGATCGGCAGTGGGCCGTACCAGCTGGCCGGGTTCAAGCCGGGCGCCGAGGTCTCGCTGACCAAGTTCAAGAACTACCACGGCCCGCGTGCGGCGCAGAACGACGGCGTCACGATCACCACGGTGCCGAGCGCACAGGAGCTCTACCGGCAGGTCTCCAGCGGTAAGGCCGACCTCGCGTTCCACGGTCTCGGGACGGCGCAGTTCGACAAGTTGCGCACCACGGGCGGCGCGCAGGTCGTCGACGCGGGCGCCGCGGAGATCCGGCTGTACGCGTTCCAGATGAAGTCGCTGCTGTCCCGCAACCCGGCGATCCGGCGCGCGGTGGCGCAGGTCGTCGACCGGGCCGCGATCGCGAAGACGGCGTACGGCGATCACGTGACCCCGCTGTACTCGGTCGTGCCGCCGGGCTTCGGTGGGCAGGTGGACGCGTTCCGGACGGAGTACAAGCAGCCGAACAAGACCGCGGCCGCGGCGATCCTGAAGAACGCGAACATCGCCGTACCGGTGCCGCTGACGGTCGGCTGGACCCCCTCGCAGTACGGCGTCGGCGCGAAGGCGGAGGTGCTGGAGCTGAAGCGGCAGCTCGAGGCGACCGGGTTGTTCCGGGTGACGCTGCGGGCCGTCGAGTGGCCGCTGTACCAGCAGGCGACGGCGGCCGGGGCGTACGACCTGTACCTGACCGGCTGGACGCCGGACTACCCGGACGCCGACGACTACCTGCGGCCGTTCGTGGCGGTCGACGGCGCGTTCGCGTCGAACGGGTACCGGTCGGCCGCGGCCACCAAGCTGCTGCAGCAGGAACGCGGCGAGCAGAACGGTCTGCGGCGCGACGACCTGATCGGTCAGCTACAGGGAGTGATCGCGCGCGACGCGTCGGTGATCCCGGTCTGGCAGGGACACGTCACGGTGGCCGCCGCCAAGGACCTGGAGAACGTGAAAACCGCGCTCGACCCGCTCTCGTTCCTTTATTTGTCCGGATTACGGCGCTGACACAAAGATGCCATGGCAGTAACGGTTCGCGAGGCCCCGGCGACCGTCGGTGCGACACCGTGGTTTACTGCGGAATGTCCACGATACGGGACGATTTCCTGACGATCACGATCGGGCAACGCAGCACTTTCCGCGTTTGACTCCGGGCTGTAATGGCGGCAGGTTAAGGCGGCAGCCATACCGGATTTCGTTCCGGTTCATCCGACGAACGAGGCAGGGGTACAGATCGCGTGAGCGCGCCACTCGAGGTCGATCCGGGATCCGCGTCAGCCCAGCCCGAGGCGGTGCTGGAAGGCGTCGGCAAGATCGAGGGCCGGTCGCTCTGGCAGATCTCCTGGATGCGGCTGAAGCGGGACAAGGTCGCGATCGCCGGAGGCATCTTCGTGGTCTTCCTGATGCTGGTCGGGCTGTTCGCGCCGCTGCTGTGCAAGCTCGTCGGTGTCACGCCGAACGACTTCCACCAGGACCTCGTCGACGCGTCCCTGCAGACCCCGATCGGCAGGTTCGGCGGGATCAGCTGGGCGCACCCGTTCGGCGTCGAGCCGGTGAACGGCCGCGACATCTTCGCCCGGATCGTCTACGGCGCCCGGATCTCGCTGCTGATCGCGTTCCTGGCAACGCTGCTGTCGGTGGTGATCGGGGTCGTGATGGGCATCGTCGCCGGGTACTTCGGCGGCTGGGTCGACACGCTGATCAGCCGGCTGATGGACATCTTCCTGGCGTTCCCGCTGGTGCTGTTCGCGCTCGCGCTGGTCGGCGCCGTACCGGACTCGATCCTCGGCCTCAGCGGCGACGCGCTCCGGGTCGCGCTGATCGTCTTCATCATCGGCTTCTTCAGCTGGCCGTACATCGGCCGGATCATCCGCGGCCAGACGCTCTCGCTGCGCGAACGGGAGTTCGTCGACGCCGCCCGCAGTCTCGGCGCGCGCCGGCCGTACATCCTGTTCACCGAACTGCTGCCGAACCTGATCGCGCCGATCCTCGTCTACGCGACCCTGCTGATCCCGACCAACGTCCTCTTCGAGGCGGGTCTGTCGTACCTCGGCGTCGGCGTCCGCCCCCCGACCGCCAGCTGGGGCGACATGCTCTCGATCGCGGCGAAGTGGTACTCGGTCGACCCCTGGTACATGATCTGGCCGGGGCTGTCGATCTTCATCACGGTGCTGGCGTTCAACCTGTTCGGCGACGGGCTGCGCGACGCGCTCGACCCGCGGTCGCGGTAGGACTTCTCTCCAACCAGGGAGCCTGGGCTCTCACAAATAAAGGGGTGCAAGAAGAGATGAGATGGAATCGCATCACGACGGCCACCGCCGTCAGTGCGGCCGTCACCCTGAGCCTGGTGGCTTGCGGGGGGCCCAAGGCCACGCCCGGCGGCGGGTCCAGCGCCGGCGGGGCGACGCCGGAGTTCAACGCCGCCGTCGGCAAGGTGTTCAACCCGAGCGACAAGAAGGGTGGCACGCTGCGGATGGCGATCACCCAGCAATGGGACTCGACCGACCCGGGTGACACCTACTACGGCCTCTCGTGGAACCTGGTGCGCAACTACGTCCGGCCGCTGATGACGTTCGCGGCGAAGCCGGGCGCCGAGGGCGCCAAGCCGGTGCCGGACCTGGCCGAGGCGCCGGGTGTGCCGAGCGACGGTGCCAAGACCTGGACCTACAAGATCCGCAAGGGCATCAAGTTCGAGGACGGTACGCCGGTCACGTCGAAGGACGTCAAGTACGCCGTCGCGCGGTCGCTGGACAAGGTCACGCTGCCGAACGGCCCGACGTACTTCAACGACTTCCTGCTGGACATCCCCGCGGGTTACAGCGTCTACAAGGACAAGACGCTGGCCGGGGTCGCGAAGGCGATCCAGACGCCGGACGACTACACCATCGTGTTCCACCTGAACAAGCCGTTCGCGTCCTTCGACTACTTCGCGCAGCTGCCGTCGACGGCACCGGTGCCGCAGGCCAAGGACACGGGTGCGAAGTACAAGGAGCACCCGATCGCGACCGGCCCGTACAAGTTCGGCACCTACAACCCGAACAGCGGTTTCGACCTGGTCCGCAACGACCAGTACGACCCGGCGACCGACCCGGACTCGGGCCGCAAGGCGCTGCCGGACAAGATCACCATCGCCTACAACGTCGAGGGCACCGACATCGACAACCGGCTGCTGGCCGGTGACCTGGACGTCGACCTCGCCGGTACCGGCGTACAGCCGGAAACCCAGGCGAAGATCCTCGCCGACCCGAAGTTGAAGGCACACGCCGACAACGTGCCTGCTCCGCGCCTGAACTGGACGGTGCTGAACAGCCAGGTCCCGCCGCTGGACAACATCCACTGCCGCAAGGCGATCCTGTACGCCGCCGACCACGAGGGCTACCAGCGCGCGTACGGTGGTCCGATCGGTGGTGACATCGCGACGAACCTGATGCCGCCGGGTGTCACCGGTTCCGAGCAGTTCGACGACTACGGTTTCAAGACCGACAAGAACGGCAACGTCGACAAGGCCAAGCAGGAACTGCAGCAGTGCGGTCAGCCGAACGGCTTCGCGATCAACATCACCTACCGCACCGACCGGGCCAAGGAGAAGGCGGTCGCCGAGACCCTTCAGCAGTCGCTGAAGCGGGTCGGTATCAACCTGACCACCAAGCCGTACCCGACCGGTGACTACACCAAGCTGTACGCCGGCAAGCCGGACTTCGCGAAGGCGAACCGCCTCGGCCTGATCGTCTACAGCTGGGGCGCGGACTGGAACGACGGCTTCGGCTTCCTGAGCCAGATCGTCGACAGCCGGGTGATCCGGCCCGCCGGTGGTAACACCAACCTCGGTATCCGCATCCCCGAGGTCGACACGATGATCGACCAGGCACTGAAGACGACCGACGAGACCGCCCGGAACAAGATCTGGGTGGACATCGACAAGAAGGTCATGGAGCAGGCGGGGGCGCTGCCGGGCATCTGGGCCAAGGGCCTGCTGTACCGTCCGGACACGCTGTCCAACGTCTTCACCAACGACGGTCAGAACATGTACGACTACGCGGCGATCGGTGTCGCCCAGAAGTAGTTGCTCTGACCAACCATCATTGTCGCCAGCAGAGGTAGGTGAAGGCTGACGGTGGCCGGTGATCAGCGATGATCATCGGCCACCAAGCCGCGTACGGTGCT
The DNA here is from genome assembly GCF_035655035.1 of Kribbella sp. GTDB lineage: Bacteria > Actinomycetota > Actinomycetes > Propionibacteriales > Kribbellaceae > Kribbella. The sequence continues at coordinate 6,862 of NZ_DASRVN010000361.1, forward strand.
CGCATATCTGGTCCGCCGGGTGATCGGGGCAGTGATCCTGCTCTTCATCGTCACGGCAGTCACGTTCTCGATCTTCTTCCTGGTCCCGCGGATCGGGGGTGCCACGCCGGACGACCTGGCGTCGCGGTACGTCGGCCGGAGCGTCGGCAAGGAGCAGATCCACGAGACCGCGGTAAAGCTCGGCTTCACCGATCCGCTCTACGTCCAGTACGGCCGGTTCGTCAAAGGGCTGGTCGCCGGTACGGAGTACAACTACGGCCCGGGAACCGAGCACTGCCCGGCGCCGTGCTTCGGGTACTCGTACCTGACCCAGACCCCGGTGTGGCCCGACCTGGTCGCGCGAATACCGGTCACTGCCTCGCTGGCGGGTGGTGCGGCCTTCATCTGGCTGATCACCGGTGTCGGCACCGGCATCATCTCCGCGCTGAGACGCGGGTCGGTGCTGGACCGATCACTCATGTCGGTGGCGCTGGCAGGTGTCTCGCTACCGATCTTCTTCACCGGCCTGCTGTCGCTGTCGATCTTCAGTTACGGACTCGGCTGGACGGCGCAGGGCGGTACCAACCCACTCGACGAGACCAATCCGTTGTGGTGGGCGTACGACCTGCTACTTCCCTGGGTGACACTCGCGTTCCTGTACGCCGCGGCGTACGCGCGACTCACCCGGGCCGGCATGCTCGAGACGATGAACGAGGACTTCGTCCGGACCGCCCGGGCCAAGGGCCTGACCGAACGGGACGTGGTGATCAAGCACGGGCTGCGGTCCGCGCTGACCCCGATCCTGACCATCTTCGGCCTGGACCTCGGGCTGCTGATGGGCGGCGCGATCCTCACCGAGACCACGTTCTCGCTACCGGGTATCGGCCAGTACGCGGTCATCGCGCTGCAGGCCAACGACCTGCCGAAGGTGCTCGGCGTGACGCTGGTGGCCGCGTTCTTCATCGTGTTTGCGAACCTGGTCGTGGATCTCCTGTACGCCGTCGTCGACCCGAGGGTGCGAATCTCGTGACCGAACCGATCGAAGAAGTTCAAGCTGCACCCGCCCAGCGCGTCGAGCGTGGTGAGGCGTTCCTCGACGTCCGCGACCTGAAGGTGCACTTCCCGACCGACGACGGGCTGGTGAAGTCCGTCGACGGGATCTCGTTCAAGCTGGAGCGCGGCAAGACGCTCGGCATCGTCGGCGAGTCCGGCTCGGGGAAGAGCGTCACCAGTCTGTCGATCATGGGCCTGCACAAGCCCGGTGTCGCGAACATCAGCGGCCAGATCTTCCTGGACGGCCAGGACCTGGTCTCGGCGACGCGCGAGGAGGTCCGGCTGCTGCGCGGCAAGCGGATGGCGATGATCTTCCAGGACCCGCTGTCCGCGATGCACCCGTTCTACACGGTCGGGCACCAGATCATCGAGGCCTACCGGGTGCACAACCAGGTCAGCAAGCAGGTCGCCCGCAAGCACGCGATCGAGATGCTGGACCGGGTCGGCATCCCGCAGCCGGACCGCCGGGTGGACGCGTACCCGCACCAGTTCTCCGGCGGCATGCGGCAGCGCGCGATGATCGCGATGGCGCTGTCCTGCGACCCGGACCTGCTGATCGCCGACGAGCCGACCACGGCGCTGGACGTCACCGTGCAGGCGCAGATCCTGGACCTGATCCGGGACCTGCAGCGCGAGTTCAACTCCGCGGTGATCATCATCACCCACGACCTCGGCGTGGTCGCCGAGCTGGCCGACGACATCCAGGTGATGTACGCCGGCCGCGCGATCGAGTACGGCACCGCCGAGGACATCTTCGACCGGCCGCAGCACCCGTACACCTGGGGGCTGCTCGGCTCGATGCCGCGGATCGACCGGGAGCGCACCGAGCGGCTGATCCCGATCAAGGGCACGCCGCCGAGCCTGATCAACGTGCCGAAGGGCTGCGCGTTCAACCCGCGCTGCAACTACGCGCACCTGAACAACGGGCTCAGCGAGACCGAGCGGCCGGAGCTGCTGGACACCGGCGACGGCCACATGGTCGCCTGCCACCTCTCCCCGCAGAACCGCCGCGAGGCGTGGGAGACCGACATCAAGCCGAAGCTCTGAACGGGACGACTGTGACTACTACTGACGCCGAAAAGACTCCGGAGACCCCGAAGCTGGGGGAGGAGCTGCTGTCGGTCGACGGCCTGGTCAAGCACTTCCCGATCCGGAAGGGCCTGCTGCAGCGCCAGGTCGGCGCCGTCCAGGCGGTCGACGGCCTGACGTTCAGCGTGCAGCAGGGCGAGACGCTGTCGCTGGTCGGGGAGTCGGGCTGCGGCAAGACCACGACCGGCCGGCTGCTCACCCGGCTCGAGGTGCCGACGGCCGGCAAGATCGTCTTCGAGGGCCGCGACATCAGCCACCTCGGCGAGGGCCGGATGCGCCCGCTGCGCCGCGACGTACAGATGATCTTCCAGGACCCGTACGG
>NZ_DASRVN010000362.1:0-11034 GCF_035655035.1 Kribbella sp.
CTGGTGTCGCAAGCCGCCGTACGCAACGAAGCTGATCTGATCGCCCGCGCCGAGTCCGAGGCGAGCGAGCTGCGGGCCGCGGTCGAGCGCGAGGTCGAGACCGCCCGGGAGAAGTCCCGCGTCGAGATCGCCGAGGCACACGCCGAGATCGAACGGCTGCGCGGCGAGAACCGTACCGAGCTGGAACGCCGTACCGCCGAGCTCGAGGAGACCGAACGCGCCAAGCTGGCCGCGATCAAGCTGGAGATCGACAAGCTCCGCGCCGAGGCGGTCGCCGAGATCGCCGAACGCAAGGCCGAGACCGAGGCCGGCAACGAGCGGCTGATGGCCGACGCCCGCGCCCAGGCCAAGCTGGTGGTCGACTCGATCGAGGCGGACCGCCGGGCCGCGTCCGCCGAGGCGCAGCGGATCCTCGACGAGGCGAACCAGACCGCCGAGGCGGCGCTCGCCGAGGCCGAGAAGCAGACCCTGTGGAGCAAGCAGACCGTCGACGGACTGATCGCCGCCGCGGAGGCCGAGGCGCAGTCGATCCGCGAGCAGGCCGCTGCCGACGCGGCCGAGCTGCTGAAGCAGAAGCGCGCGCACCTGCGCCGCGTGGTCGGCCGTTCGACCAGCCGGCTGAAGCAGACCCAGGAGACCATCGCCAAGGAGAACGCGGAGCTCACGCAGCTCGCCGAGACCACGCTGTACTCGGCCGGCGAGAAGGCGGAGGCGAGGCTCGCGGAAGCCGAGAAGCAGGCCGCGAAGGTGACCGCCCAGGCGCAGGCCCGGGCGGACCGGCTGAAGACCACCGCCGCCGAGGACGCCCGCGAGATCATCGAGCGTGCGAACCGCCGCGAGGCCGAGGCCGAGGCGAGTACGCAGGTACTGCGGGAACGCGCCGCCAACGACCTGTCCGAGGCGCAGCGCCAGTCGCACGAGCTGATCCGGAAGTCCCGCGCCGAGGCCCAGCAGATCGAGGCGCAGGCCCGTGAGCACTCCGACGACCTGCGCGCGCAGGCCCGCAAACTCCTCGCCGACGCCGAGGCGAGGGTCGCGGCGCTGAACCAGCGCCGTGATGAGATCACCAAGGAGCTCACCCAGCTTTCGGGTGTGATCGAGGCACTCGCTGTACCGGGGTTCCGCCCAGGTGGTGGAATGTCCTCCAGTGAGGGTTCCACGGGGGAATCAGGATGAGGACGTGACAGTCAGATCCTTGTCAGTGACAATGTGTGATCCACCCACCCATCGAAGTGAGCATCGGAAAACATGAGCAGTGAAAGCCCAACCCCGTTCCGTACCGTTCTGCGTGGCTACGAGCCTGCCCAGGTGGACCAGCACATCCGTGAGCTGACCACCTCCCTGACCGCGTTGCAGCAGCAGTCCGAGCAGCTGCAGCGGCACGTTCAGGAGCTCCAGTCCCGTACGGACGCCGCGGAGTCGGCCGTCATCTCCGCCCAGGAGGATGCCAAGGACCGTGCACCCACGTTCACCGAGTTCGGTGAGCGCGTCGCGAAGATCCTGTCGCTGGCCGACGACGAGGCCCGTGACCTGGTGACCCGCGCCCGCACCGACGCGGAGGCGATCGTCGCCGACGCCGAGGCGCACGCGAAGAAGGTCCGCAAGGAGGCCGAGCAGTACTCGCTGGACTGGAAGAGCGAGGTCGACGCCGAGGCCGCCCGGATCCTCGAGGAGGCCCGGACCCAGGCCGACGACATGCGTGACGAGGCCGAGCGCGACGCCACCGCGCGGCGCAGCGAGGCGCAGGCACTGTACGAGCAGGAGCGGGCCAAGTCCGCCCAGGCCGCGGCCGCCTTCGAGACCACCCTGGCCGAGCGCCGGGGCAAGGTCGAGCAGGAGTTCGCTGCCCGTACGGCGCTGGCCGAGCAGCAGCTCGCCGCCGTCACCGACCGCGCTGCTCAGGTGCAGCGGGAGGCCGACCGGTCCCGGTCCGAGGCGGAGCGCCTGGCCCAGCAGCAGCTGGCCGACGCGAACCGGCAGGCGCAGGAGATCGTCGCCGCCGCGAAGGACAAGTCCGAGCGGATCCGCGCCGAGTCCGAGCGCGAGCTCGCCGCCGCGACCCAGCGCCGGGACAGCATCAACGCGCAGCTGACCAACGTCCGCCAGATGCTGGCGACGCTGTCCGGCAGCCCGGCCATGCCGCTCGACCTGCTGGCCGACGACGACGACCAGGCCACCACCGGCAGCAAGAAGAACTGAAACACCAACCCCGCAAGAAGCCGGCTCGAATCTTCGAGCCGGCTTCTTGTCTAGGTGGGCAGGCGGTAGTGGGCGTTGGGGAGGGGTTCTACCAGGCCGTCGGAGACTAGGCCGTCGAGGGCGCGTTCGCGTTGGGGGGCGTGTGGCCAGGTGGTGTCGAGGGTGGATTTGGGGACGGGGGTGGTGGCGGCGCGGAGTACGGCGAGGAGGCGGCCGCGGGCTTGGCGGTCGGTGCCTTCGTAGGTCTGGCCTCGGCGGGGTGGGCCGTCGTACGGCGGGCTGCCGGCCAGGACCCAGGCGCAGTGCGGGCGGATGGGGCAGTCCGCGCAGTTCGGGGTGCGGGCCGTGCAGACGAGAGCGCCGAGCTCCATCGAGGCGACTGCCCAGCGGGCCGCGGTGGGTTCGTCGGCGGGGAGGGCGCTGACGGCGAGGCGCTGGTCCGCCGCGGTGGGGGAGATGGCCGGCTGGGCGACGCCGGTCAGGGACCTGGCCAGGACGCGGCGGACGTTGGTGTCGACGACCGCGTGCCGTTGGCCGAACGCGAACGACGCGATCGCGGCCGCCGTGTACGTCCCGACTCCGGGCAGCGCGAGCAGTGCCGCGTGGTCGTCGGGTACGGCGCCGCCGTGACGCTCCACGATCGCCTGAGCGGCCGCGTGCAGCCGTAGGGCGCGCCGGGGGTACCCGAGCCGGTCCCAGGCCCGTACAGCCTCACCAGGAGCCTCTGCGGCCAGGTCTGCCGGCGTTGGCCACCTCTCGAGCCAGCGCTGGTACGCCGGGAGCACGCGATTGACCGGTGTTTGCTGCAGCATGAACTCGCTGACCATCACCGCCCACGCCCCGGCGCCGGGCTCCCGCCACGGCAGCACCCGCTTGTTGGCGTCGTACCAGGTCAAGACGGGGTCGTGGAGAGCTAACGGCGAGCCTGAGTGGTCCAGCACAGTGCCGATATTAGAGTGCGCTCCATGAGCAGTCTGCTCCGTCCGGTCGGGCACCTGCCCGCCAGCGTGTACTGGTTCCGGCGGGGACTCGTGCTCGCGGCCGTGGTGGTGCTGATCATCCTGATCTCGAACCTGTTCGGCGGGGGCGGCGACGCCCAGAACGCCGCCGCCTCGGACCCGAACCCGAATCCGACCACCGCGCCGCCGGCGTCGGCCCCCAGTACGACGCCGACCGCCGTCGTGTCCTCGAAGCCGACCAAGACCCCGACCGAGAAGCCGACAGACACTCCGAAGCCGACAGACACCCCGAAGCCGACAGACACCCCGACGCCGACGAAGACGACCCCGCCGACGGACCTGCCGTGCAAGGGACCGGACCTGAACATCACCGCCCTGCCGGGGAACCGGAAGATCGTCTCCGGCTCGATGCTGAACTTCGTCGTCCAGCTCACGCCGACCGGCGACGGTTGCAAGGCGAGTACCGACAACCTGACCGTCACGGTGACGTCCGGCAACGACCTGATCTGGAGCACCACGCAGTGCGAGAAGGCGATCCAGAACGCCACCCTCGTCGTTGCCAAGGGCAAGCAGTCGGCGGTCACGGTGCCCTGGGACGGACACCGGTCCAGGCCTGGCTGTCTTCCGGGGCAACCGGTGGCCAAGCCTGGAACCTATGTCGTCAAGGCCGAGTACAGCGGTCGCGCGTCGGGCGCCCAGGCCTTCCTGGTCGTCTGATCAGCCGGCCTCGGCCGGTGCCGCCGCTTCGGCCGGCTGCTTCTGCAGGTAGCTGGGGGCCGCGAACAGCAGTGCCGCGACGAGCCCGATCAGCAGTACCAGCGCGGGCAGCACCAACGACTGTGCCATCGAGTCGCTGAACCCCTGCCGCACCACCTCGGGCAGCTTGCCGGACGAGAAGCCCTCCGCCGACGCGCCACCGTGCATCGCGGGCAGGTTGTGCGCCAGTCGCGACTCCATCAGTACGGCGATGCTCGCACTGCCCAGCACCGCGCCGACCTGCCGGGTCGTGTTGTAGACGCCGGCGCCCGCGCCCGCCTGGTGCATCGGCAGATTCCGGGTGGCCGTCGTACCGAGTGGGGCCCACATGAAGCCGTTCGCGACACCGAGCAGCGCGATCGGCAGCAGCAGGTGCCAGACCGGTACGTCGGGCTCGATCACCTGGCTCAGCCAGAACAGGGCTCCCGCGCAGCACGCCAGCCCGAACCCGGCGATGAACCGCGGCGGCGTCCGGTCCACCAGCCGGCCGACGAACGGCGCCAGCGCACCGGAGATGACCGCCATCGGGACCAGCAGCAGGGCGGACTTGGTCGGCGACAGACCCCTGACGGCCTGCGCGTACAGCATCAGCGGGAACGCCATCGCGGTGATCGCGAACCCGACCGTCGTGATCGCGACGTTCGCCAGCGAGAAGTTCCGGTCCTTGAACAGCCCCAGCGGCAGCAGCGGCTCGCCCTTGTTCCGGGACTGCCAGACCACGAAGGCCGCGAGTACGACGACACCGGCGATGATCAGCCCCCACACCGAGATCGGGCCGGTGATCGTGCCCCAGTTGTACTTCTGCCCCTCCTGGATCCCGAAGACCAGCAGGAACAGCCCGGCCGCGCTGAGCACGACGCCGATCAGGTCGAACTTGTGCGCGTGGGTCGGCAGGTCCGGCACCAGCCGCAGTGCCAGGAAGAAGCCGACGACACCGACCGGCGCGTTGATGAAGAAGATCCACTGCCAGCCGAGCCCGTCGACCAGGACGCCGCCGAGGATCGGGCCGACCAGCGTCGCGACGCCGGCGGTCGCGCCCCACAGGCTCATCGCCCGGCCGCGCTGGTTCGGCGGGAAGATCCGGGTGATCACGGCCATCGTCTGCGGCGTCATCATCGAGGCGCCGAGGCCCTGGAACACCCGGGCCACGATCAGCAGCTCGATCGTGTTCGTCAGGCCACACCACACCGACGCCAGTGTGAACAGCGCCAGCCCGGTCAGGTACAGCTTCTTCGGGCCGATCCGGTCGCCGAGACGACCGGTGATCAGCAGCGGTACGGCGTACGCGAGCAGGTACGCGCTGGTCACCCAGACCACCGTGCCGACGTCGGAACCGAGGTCCTCGAGGATCGCGGGCGTCGCGACCGAGACGATCGTCGAGTCGACCAGGATCATGAAGAAGCCGAGCACCAGCGCCCACAGGGCGGGCCACGGCCGCACCTCGGGCCTCACTGCGTCTTGCGGGATAGCCATTCCAGATCCTTGCTCTCGATGCGTTCGACGGTGGTGGTGATCCACGTGCGCTCGGCGCGCAGCTGCCCACGGGCGTAGTCCGCGGCCATCCAGTACCGCTCCGGTACGCCGGAGGCCCGCGCCAGGCCGATCGCCTCGTCGACGTCGGCCAGCCAGCGGTCCAGCTCCTCGACGCGCCGGCGGAGCCGCAGTACCGCGTCGTCGGCCTCGAGGTTGTGTGCCTCACTAAGTACCACCGGGAACAGCGGGTATTCGTAGACGAAGTTCTCCAGGCCGCTCTCGACCCGGCGGGTCAGCGCGACGTTCCCGTCCGGGGTGATCTCGTACGTCGTCCGTTCCGGGCGGTTCCCGGCGCGCTCGGTGCCGATCGCGCGGACGTACTGCTGACCGGCCAGCCGCTCGACCGTGTGGTACAGCGAACCGGGCCGGACCTTGACGATCCGGTTGTTCTGGCGGCTCAGCAGCAGCTGGTACATCTCGTACGCGTGCATCGGCCGCTCGTTCAGCAGCGCCAGTACCGAGATCGCCAACGGGGTCAGCTCGGACATCATCCTCCCAACGGAATGTTCCATGTGGAGTATTAGCCCGCGCACGGGGAAATGCAAGACGCCTCCGGTTCTTTCACGAACCGGAGGCGTCGGGTGACCGTCAGTCAGACGTACCGCTCCAGGATGCTGGACTCGGCCAGCCGGGAGAGGCCCTCGCGGACCGTGCGGGCCCGGTTCTCGCCGACGCCCTCGACCGTCTGCAGGTCGTCGATGCTTGCCGCGAGCAACTTCTGCAGGTGGCCGAAGTGGTCGATCAGCCGGTCGATCACGGCGCCCGGCAGCCGCGGCACCTTGGCCAGCAGCCGGTACCCGCGCGGCGTGACGGCCGCGTCCAGCTGCTCGGCGCCGCCGATCTGCAGCGCGCGGGCGACCTGGCCGATGTCCAGCAGGTCGCTGGCGCTGACCGCGTCGAGCTCGAGCAGTACGTCGTCGGCGGTCTTGGCGCGCCGCCCGGTGGCCGGCGGCAGGTAGTCGCGGACGACCAGTTCGCGTTCGCCGGCGACGCCCGCGACGAGTTCGTTGAGCTGCAGGGTGAGCAGCCGGCCGTCGGTGCCGAGCTCCACGACGTACCCGTCGATCTCGGTGGCGATCCGGCGGACCATCTCCAGCCGCTGTGCGACCGCGGCGACGTCCCGGACCGTGACCAGGTCCTCGATCTCCAGCGCGGACAGCGTCCCGGAGACCTCGTCCAGCCGGAGCTTGTAGCGCTCCAGGGTGGCGAGCGCCTGGTTAGCGCGGGACAGGATCGCGCCGGAGTCCTCCAGCACGTACCGCTGGTCGTCGACGTACAGCGCGATGATGTGCATCGACTGCGACACCGAGATCACCGGGAACCCGGTCTGCCGCGCGACCCGGTCGGCGGTCCGGTGCCGGGTGCCGGTCTCCTGGGTCGCGATCGCCGGGTCCGGCATCAGGTGCACGGCGGCCCGGATCAGCCGGGTGGCGTCCCGGTCGAGGACGATCGCGCCGTCCATCTTGCTGAGCTCCCGCAACCCGGTCGCGGTGAACTCGACGTCGATCTCGAAGCCGCCGGTGGAGATCGCGTCGACGGCCTTGTCGTGACCGAGCACGATCAGGGCGCCGGTCCGGCCCCGCAGGATTCGTTCCAGGCCTTCGCGCAGTTCGGTACCGGGAGCCACCGCCGCGAGTGTCGCCCGCAGCCGGGCGCCGGTGCTGTTCTTGTCTGTGTTCGCCGCCACGGAACCTGAGTCTATGCGGTTCTGCGCACGCAGTTGTGCGGATATCCGCCGCCTCGCCGGGTCCGGCCGGTGCGGTCCGTCCTACGACGGCGGATGCGCGTGCACCCGCTCGTGCATCCGGACCGTGCAGTACGCCGTCCCCGCGTGCGGGAGCAGGACCTCTGAGACGTCAGGGGCAGCGGATGACCTGGCCGGCGTACGACAGGCCGCCGCCGAATCCGAACAGCAGCACCGGCGCGCCGGACGGGATCTCGCGCTTCTCGACCAGCTTCGACAGCGCGATCGGGATGCTCGCGGCCGAGGTGTTGCCGGACTCCACGACGTCCTTGGCGACCACCGCGTTGACCGCGCCGAGGCGTTTGGCGAGCGGCTCGATGATCCGCAGGTTCGCCTGGTGCAGGACGACGCCGCCGAGCTCCTCGGGCTTCAGGCCGGCCTTCTCGCAGACCTGCTGGGCGATCTGCGGCAGCTGCGTCGTGGCCCACCGGAAGACGCTCAGGCCCTCCTGCTGGAACGGGCCGTCGCGGCCCTCGATCCGGACCGCGTCGGACATCTCCGGTACCGAGCCCCAGACCACCGGGCCGACCCCGGCAGCGTCGTCGGAGTCGTCCGCGACCAGGACCGCGGCACCGGCGCCGTCGCCGATCAGCACGCAGGTGGTGCGGTCCGTCCAGTCCGTCCAGTCGCTGAGCTTCTCGACGCCGATCACGATCGCCTTGGTCGCGGCGCCCGCGCGGATCGCCTGGTCCGCGGTCGCCAGCGCGTACGCGAACCCGGAGCAGGCCGTGTTCAGGTCGATGGCGGCCGGGTTGCCGAGGCCGAGCCGGGCGGCCACCCGGGCCGCGATGTTCGGCGACCGGTCGATCGCGGTGCAGGTGGCGACCACCACGTAGTCGATCTCGGTGACGTCCAGGCCGGCGTTCGCGATCGCCTTGTCGGCGGCCCGCCAGGCCATCTCGTCGACGGACTCGTCGGGGGCGGCGATCCGGCGCTCGCGGATCCCGACCCGGCTCTGGATCCACTCGTCGTTGGTCTCGACCATGGTGGCGAGCTCGTCGTTGGTGAGCACCCGCTCGGGCTGGTAGTGGCCGAGCGCGACAACTTTCGATCCGGTCATCTGCGTGCTCCTGCGGGTCGTCGGCTCTGGGGGCGCCCCCAGAGTACGTTCCCGGACCGGCTGCTGTTGATCCCCTGTCTCACACCTGTGGCAGGGAACACAAGCCGGTCAGGCCAGGCCGGCGGCGCTCAGGGCCGAGCGGAGGTCGGGGGCGGCGAAGGTGCGCAGGCCGTACTTCTTCTGGATGTCCATCGGCTTCGCCTCGCGGCTGCGGTTCGGGATGTCGGCCGGGATGATCGCCTTGGTGAACCCGAGCCGGGCCGCCTCCGCGAGCCGCTTCTCCAGGCCGCCGACCCGGCGCACCTCACCGGCCAGGCCGACCTCGCCGATCGCGATCAGGCCGGGGTGGATCGGCTTGTCCATCACCGAGGACGCGACCGCGATCGCCACCGACAGGTCCGCGACCGGCTCGGTGATCTTCACCCCGCCGACGGTCGCGACGTACACCTCCTGGTCGGTCAGCTTCAGCCCGGCGCGGTTGCCCAGCACGGCCAGCACCATCGCCACCCGCGACGACTCCAGGCCGGACGTCGTACGGCGTGGCTGCGGCGCCGCGGACGGACCGACCAGGGCCTGTACCTCGGCCAGCAGCGGGCGGCGGCCCTCCATCATGACGGTGACGCAGGTCCCGGCGACCGGCTCGGCGTGCTCGGACACGAACAGCCCGGTCGGGTCGGTGACCTCGACGATCCCGGTGTCGACCATGTCGAAGCAGCCGACCTCGTCGGACGGGCCGAACCGGTTCTTGGTCGCGCGCACCATCCGGAACCCGGAGTGCCGGTCGCCGTCGAACGCGAGCACCACGTCGACCAGGTGCTCGAGCATCCGCGGGCCGGCGATCGCGCCGTCCTTGGTGACGTGGCCGACCAGCACGACCGCGATGTGCCGCTCCTTGGCCAGCCGGACCAGCGCGCCGGTGACCTCGCGGACCTGGGTGACGCCGCCCGGCGCGCCGTCCACCTCGGGGTGCGCCATCGTCTGCACGGAGTCGATCACCAGGAACGACGGCTCGACCGCGTCGACCTGGCCGACCACCGCGCCGAGGTCGGTCTCGGCGGCCAGGTACAGCTCGTCGACGAGGGCGTCGGTCCGGCCGGCCCGCAGCCGCACCTGGGCGGCCGACTCCTCGCCGGACACGTACAGCGTCCGCTCACCGCCGCGGGCGGACTGTGCCGCCACCTCGAGCAGCAGCGTGGACTTCCCGACGCCGGGCTCGCCCGCCAGCAGGATCACCGCGCCGGGCACGACACCGCCGCCGAGCACCCGGTCCAGCTCGCCGATCCCGGTCGGGCGGGACTCGGCCTCGATCGCGGACACCTTGGCGATCGGCATCGCCGGCGAGGACACCGGGCCGGCGGTGATCCGGGCGGCCTTCGGCGCGCCAACCTCGGCGACCGTGCCCCAGGCCTGGCACTCACCGCACCGCCCGATCCAGCGCGCCGACGTCCACCCGCACTCCGAGCACGCGTACGCCGATTTGCCCTTCGCCTGAGTCGCCGCCTTCGCCATACGGCCCAACCTATTTGAAGCCGCCGACAAAACGTCTGAAGGCACGTTTCAGCCAGGTGCCGGCCTTGCGGTGCGGCGGGTCGTCGACGACCACCGGCAGGTCCGACGTACGGCGGGCCGCGTCGAGGTACTTGGTGAGGATCTCGCTCTCCGACGTCCGCAGGAGCTGGCTCTGCTCGAGCAGGAGGAGCGCGGCCTCCAGGTTGCCGGCGGCGACCTCCGCGGAGCCCAGGTGCTGCAGGCAGCGGGCGTGGCCTTCGCGTTCGTCGATCTCGGCGTACAGGTGGGCTGCGTGCTCCCAGCGGCCTACGGCCTCGTGCCGGTTGCGCTGCATCCACGCGGTGACACCGATCAGCTCAATCGTGTGTGCCTCAGCGCTGACGTCGCCTGCTGCCGTTGCGCGGGCGTGTGCGGGCCGCAGGTGTGCCAGTGCGCCCTCGCTGTCCTGCTGGTAGAGGTGTACGACGGCCAGGTTGATGGAGATCGCTACGTCGGCAGCCAGGTCCGGGCCGGGGCGGTAGAGGCGTGCTTCGTCCAGGCGGTCCCGTGCGTTCAGTACGGCCTCGTCGCGGTCGTTGCCGGCCGGTGCGCGGTCTGCGGCGGCCAAGTTCACCAGGGCGCGCTCCACCTGGCACCGCATCTTCAGCGCGAACGCAGTACGGCCGTTGGCACCGATGCTGTCCGAGACGCTCAGTCGGGCGTTGGCAGCGTCCAGGTCGCCAAGCATCCGGTACGCCGTTGCCGCGCGGGCTGCTGCGAGTTCCGAGAGGCTGCGGCGGCCGACTGCTTCGGCTGCCGCGCTCAGGAGGTCACTGAGCTGCAGGAGCGCGTCAGGGTCGGGGTGGCGTACGTACCAGGCCTCCAACGCGTCGCAGATGCGGGCGAAGTCGTCGATCGCGTTGCTGTTCGGCTTCTCGGTCGCGAGCAGTTGCCGTAGGCGGGACTCGTTGAGCGCGAACCACTCGGCGGCGGCCATCCCGCCCGCGTTGGAGCCGAGCGCGACCATCCACTGCTCCGCTTCCTCCGCTGATGTGTGGAGGTCGCTGGTACCGAGCTGGCGTCGCCGCCGAACCCGCTTTGCCCGGGCACGCAGCCGGACGACGATGGCGACCACGAGCAGGAGCGTCACGGAACCGCCGACCCACGGCACGACGCCGCCTTGGCTGAAGCTCTGACCGAGGAGCTGCGACGTCAAGTCGGTGAGCAACGGGGATGCGACCGCGCCGACGGTCAGCAGCACCACTTGGGTCCGCGACGGCTCTTCCTGCTCCTCC
>NZ_DASRVN010000363.1:0-13052 GCF_035655035.1 Kribbella sp.
CTGCAGGACCGTGCCCTCGACCGGGTCGCGATCGCGCCGGGCAAGTTCCCGGTCGTCGTACTCATGCCAGGCATGGGCCTGTCGGCGCCGATGTACGCCGCCCTCGCCGAGGACCTCGCCAGTCACGGGTACTTGGTCGCGGGCGTCACGCCGACGTACAGCGCGAACCTGACCGTCCTCGGCGGTGAGCCGGTGACCAGCAAACCGGAAGCGAACCCGCCGAACCTCGGCGACGACAACGAGGGCGCGCAGCAGGCCGGCGACCACCTCGTCGGCATCTGGGCGGCCGACGCCCGGTTCGCGGCCGGCATGGTCGTGAAGCAGCTGCCGAACTCGGTCGAGAACGCGGTCGGCCCGTCGTACGTCGGGCACTCGTTCGGCGGCGCCGCGTCGCTGGAGGCCTGCCGGCTCGACCCGCGCTGCGCCGCCGCCGTCGACCTGGACGGCTACCAGTTCGGGGACGTCGTACGGAAAGGTCTGAAGGCGCCGATGCTGCTGCTCGGCGCCGACGACTCCTGCATCACCAGCGTCTGCGGCCCGGACGCCAAGAACGACACCGACCGGAACCGCGCCCTCTCGTTGCTGAAGGCAAGCACCGGTACGTCGTGGTGCGCCACCGTCCCCGGCACCCGGCACTTCAACTTCACCGACTACGGCGCGTACTACCTCGCCTACCCGCTCCGCCGCTTCCTCCCGCTGGGCAGCGCCGACCCGCGCCACGCGCTGACCATCACGAGCGGCTACCTCAACACGTTCCTCTCCCACACGATCTACAAGACCGCGGCCCCCGGCGCACCGGTCTGCAAGAGCTAGAGATCGGCCTCGTACGTCTGTCCGGTCAGGCGGTCGCCCCACATTTCGTGTACTTCGGAACTCACCAGCCGGAAGCCCCGCGCCAGGTAGATGTGCCGCGCCGCGACCAGCGGATCGTTCGTCCAGAGCACCATCCGCTTGTACCCGGCCGACCGCGCGAACTCCATACACGTGTCGACCAGCTCCGCGCCGAGCCGCAACCCGCGCGCCGCCGGCGTCACCAGCAGCAGCCGCAACTGCGCCGTCGTCTCGTCCGGCCCGCGCACGCAGAAGATGCTCCCGGCCCGCTCCCCGTCCACCTCGGCGATCCAGGCGGCCTCGCGCTCGTCGTCGTGGTCCGACGCGTACTGCGCCACGATCTGCGCGATCAGCGTCTCGTACGCCGTCGCCCAGCCGTACTCCCGCGCGTAGATCTCCGCGTGCGCCTGCACCACCCAGCCGAGGTCTCCGGGCTGTCCCAGCTTCCTGATCAGTTTCGTCATGAACCCTACCCGATCTACTGACACAACTGTTTCAGTAAGCAATACTAGACCCGTGCCGACCACAAAGACAGTGCCGTCTTCAAAAGAGGGTCCTTCAGCGCGACAGCAAGAACTGCTGGAGCGCGCCTACTCCTATTCGCTCACCCACGGGCTGGCCGACCTGTCGCTGCGCCCGCTGGCGAGCGCGATCGGCACCAGCCCCCGCGTGCTGCTCTTCCTGTTCGGCAGCAAGGACGGCCTGATCCGCGCACTCCTGGCCCGCGGCCGGGCCGACCAGCTCGAGCTCCTCCGGCAGACCGAGCAGCGGTACGACGACCCGCCCGGCCTGCCCGTCGTCGCCCGCGAACTCTGGACCTGGCTGGCCGCACCGGAACGCCGCCCGCTGATGACGTTCTGGGTCGAGGCGTACGGGCGTTCGCTCGTCGCGCCCGACGGCCCGTGGGCGGACTTCGCCCGCTCGACGGTCGACGACTGGCTCGAACTCCTCGAAGCCAGCGACCCCAACCAGACCGCGGCCCGGCGAACCGCCGTACTGGCGATCCTCCGCGGCGCCCTCATCGACCTCCTCGCCACCAACGACCTCCCCCGCACAACCTCCGCCGTCGAGGACTACCTGTCAGCCTGACCCGGCTCGCGAGCGCCCCCGTTCTGACGCTGCGGATTGGCCGGCGCCTTGTTCAGCTTCGCTTGCCCCGGCCGAGTCGCGGTCGCGCGTCCTGCCGAAACGGTCCCGGACAAGGCCACATCGAGCGCGTCCTTCTGTTCCGGTTGGCCCTGCGGCTGCGTTCCCTGCTCAGCCTGCCGATCCTGCTGCACCGGCGTACCAGACCGATATCTTTCCTCGATCCGGGCAACTGCTCGCAGCCCTTCGTAGTACGCCGCCTCACCGAGCGCGGCCGACTGCGTGGCGCGGCTGCGTACCGGCATCATCGTCTCGAGATCGGTCAACGAGGAGAACGCTGCCCGCATCGCCTGGTTGAGCTCGCCTCGGACCCGGCGGACGTCTCCGGGCGGGACCAGCTCGGGCAGGTTCGAGCTCTGGTACAGGTGCTCGGTGACGACTCGCCACTTGCGATCGGACAGCTCGCAGTTGAGCTGCCGCAGCAGCTCATCACGACCGGCGCCCGACCGTTCGCCGATCCGTTCGGCAAGAATATCGGCGGCCGGCAGGTAGTGCTGGTACCGGGAGATCGCCGTGACGCTGTTCAGCCCCGGTGCGACGTCCTCGAGGCCAAGTTCGTCGATGTACCGGTCGAGGTTGCGGTATGCCCAGGCTTCGGTGGCGCCCTCCTCGAGCGCCATCCGCGCCGCATCGGGCGAGAGCGGCGTATCCCGATCCTCGCGGTCGCCGTTGTCGCGGCCCTCCGGCGCCAGCATGTGGGTGTTCTCGTGCAGTACGACGAGCAACGCGCTGCGGTACCGCACGAGGTCCTCGGCCGCGAGCTGCCGGCCCTGGCGGGCGAACATCTCCCGCAACGGTTTGACGACCTCGCCGTGGTCGTACCGCAGGGTGCCGTCCCAGTCCGCCGTACCGAGCACGATGCCGCGGTCGACCTTGCGCGTGGGACCGAGCTGCCCGCGCCGCCAGGACGAGTGATGGGCACCGGACAGTGCGATGGCAGCATCGGCCTGCCGGGCCATCAGCTCGTCGAAGCTGCGGACTCCGTGCCCGCGTCCCGGTGGCGAACCGCCCGCCGGCGTGGTCATACCCCGTCGCGTCGCAGTGCGTCGATGAGCTTGGCGAGGGATTCGTTCAGCCCGAGGATCGCGTACTGTTCGCCGACGTCGGTGGTCTCGTTCGCGATACCGGTGATCTCGGCGATCCCAGCCTCGGCCCGGGCCCTCCGCTCCGCCGCGGTCCCGCCGTCCGCGCCGGCCCGGGTCAGCGCCGCGGTCGCGCGGGTCATCCGGCCCTCCGCCTCGGGCGCGGTCTCGTTCGCCCACTGGGCCAGGAGGTACTCCGCGGTCCGGCGCTTGTGCACCGGCTCGACCGACTGCGCGATCGTCCGCAACCGCTCCAGCTCCGCGGTCGCGCCGTCCACGTCCAGCCGGCCGAAGGTCCAGAGCTCGTAGGCGCTCTTGTACTGCGCGAAGAACTCGTCGTACTCCATGCCCGGGATTGTCTCAGCTACACCAGTTCAAAGGCGACGTTCCGCTTGGCGATGTCGGCCTCGACGAGTTTGACGCGGACCTGGCGGCCGAGCGGCAGGGCCGTGCCGGTGACGCGGCCCTCGATCGCGGGTTCGGTCAGTACGACGATGCCGCGCCGGTCGTCCTTGTCGTCGACGTCGGTGATCACGCCGTCGAAGGTGGCGCCGAGCCGGTCCGCGACCAGGCCGGCCTCGACCATGCTGACGATCGACCGCTCGTAGGCGTGTGCCCGGCGGTCCGCGTCGTCCATGATCTTCGGGATCTCGTCCATCGACTCCCGGACCCAGGCCGGTACCTCGGCACCGGCCGAGAGCGCGACGCAGATCTCGCCGGTCCAGCGGTCCACCAGCCGCCGCAGCGGGGCGGTGACGTGCGCGTACTCCGCCTTCATCGCGGCGTGCTGCGGCTTGTCCGGCACGCTGCCGTCGAACGCCGTGTACCCGGCGCCGCGGAACAGCACCGTGCAGGCGGCCAGCATCGCCGCGTGCGCGGGTGTCGCCGGGTCGAGCCCATGGATGAACTCGGCGTACGACACGTCGGCCGGCCAGTCGATGCCGAGCGCCTTCGCGGTGTTGCCGAGCTTGCGGCGCAGGTCGTCGTGCGACTCGGGCAGCGTGCGCAGGATGCCGATCTTGCCCTTCATCATCAGCTGGGCGGCGGCCATGCCGGTGAGCAACGAGATCTGCGCGTTCCAGCCCTCGACCGGGAGCGGTGCGCGGAACTGCAGGCCCCAGCCGCCGTCGGACGTGACGACCTCCTGGTCCGGGATCGGCAGGTTCACGCCGCCGCGGTCGAGCTCGCACTGCTCGCGGAGCTTCCCGACCTCGCGGAGCAGCCGCAGCGACTCGGACGCCGTACCCGCGTCAAGGTCCTGCTGTACGCCGGCGTAGTTGAGCTTCGCGCGCGACTTCACCAGCGCGCGCTCGCAGGTGACGCCGGTGATCTCACCGGACGCGTCGAGGGTGACGGTCCACAGCAGCGCGGGACGGACCTGGTCGGGCAGCAGCGAGGCCGCATCCTCGGAGAGCTCCGGCGGGTGCAGCGGGGTGCGCTTGTCCGGCGCGTACAGGGTCTCGCCGCGGCGCCGCGCCTCGGTGTCGATCGGGTCGCCGGCCTGCACGTACGCCGCCACGTCCGCGATCGCGTAGTACACCGTGAACCCGTCGCCGGCCCGCTCGATGTGCAACGCCTGGTCGAGGTCCATCGAGTCCGGCGGGTCGACCGTCACGAACTCGAGGTCGGTCCGATCCAGCTCCGGCAGTACGACGTTCCGCGCCGCCTGGAGCGCCGCCGCGGTCACCTCCGGCGGGAACTCCGCCGGCACCTCCTGCTCCCGGC
Source organism: Kribbella sp. (assembly GCF_035655035.1). GTDB lineage: Bacteria > Actinomycetota > Actinomycetes > Propionibacteriales > Kribbellaceae > Kribbella. Next base: position 4,785 of record NZ_DASRVN010000363.1, read on the forward strand.
GGATGTCCTGCAACGATGTCCGGAAAACCTCCGGAACGTCCTCGGCGAATCGAACCCTCTGCAGCGGCATGGGGTCAGACTAGGCCCTGTCCGGCATCCAGCGTCGTAGCGAGGAGGTGCCGTGCCGAGTGCCCGCAGTAGGCGCTGGATGCCGGACAGGGCCTACTGCGACGGATCCACATTGAAGGAGCGCAAGGACGCGAGGCCGTCGGCGTACCAGTGCGCCTCGGTCAGGGTCGCCGGGCGGAGCTCCATCCGGAAGATGGAGGACATCGGGGCCTGGAGCACCGAGCGGACCATCAGTTTGATCGGGGTGACGTGGGTGACCACGAGGATCGTCTTGCCCGGGTGCCGCGCCAGCAGGCCGTCCCGCGCCGAGCGGGCCCGCCGGGCGCACGCATCGAACGACTCGCCGCCGGGTGGCGCCACCGTCGTCGACTCGAGCCACGCGTTCAACGCCTCCGGCCACTTCTCCTGGACCTCGGCGAACGTGTGCCCGTCCCAGTCACCGAACGAGCACTCCACCCAGCCCCCGTCCACAACAGCGTCCAGCCCGAGCTCGGCGGCGACCACGGCCGCCGTTTCCCGCGCCCGCCGCATTGGTGAGGTGACGACCGCGTCGATCCCGCCGAGCCGCGCCAGGTACGCCGCGGCAGCCGCCGCCTGCGATCGGCCGTGCTCGCTCAGCACCGGGTCGTCGCCACCCGAACCGGAGAACCGCTTCTCCGCGGTGTGCGGCGTCTCGCCGTGCCGCAGGAAGATCAACCGGGTCGGCGGCTCGGCCTGCGCACCCCAACCACGCAACGCCTTCTGCTGATCGGACGGCTGTGCGACCGGCGCCGCCGGCACCGTCGCATCCGCGGGTTGCAGCGGGATCGGCACCCCGTCGAGCGCGTTGTTCGCGAGCGCGTCCGCGGCGGCGTTCTTCGCCCGCGGCACCCACGTCCACTCGGTCCCGAACGGCGCCAGCCCCTGCGCCTTGATCGCCAGCGGCTGCAGGTCCGGGTGCTTGATCTTCCACCGGCCGGCCATCTGCTCGATGACCAGCTTGGAGTCCATCCGTACTTCGATCGACGCGTTCGGCGCATACTCCGCGGCGAGCTCGAGCCCCGCGATCAGGCCGGAGTACTCCGCGACGTTGTTGGTGGCGATCCCGATCGTCTTGCCCTGCTGGGCGATGACCTTCCCGGTCACCGGGTCCCGGACGAGCGCGCCGTACGACGCCGGCCCCGGGTTCCCCCGGGATCCACCGTCGGCCTCGACGATGACGTGCCTGTAACTCATCCACGTCCTCGCTTCGCTCCGGGCGCGGATGAGGCACGAAACGGGCTGTGCTTGATGATGAGCTCGCTGCGCTCGCTCATACCGCGCTGTCCGCCGTCCGGACGAGGATGCGGCCGCACTCTTCGCAGCGCAGTACGGCATCAGCAGGTGCCGCCTTGATCGCGTTCAGGTCGGACGGGGCGAGCTCCATCCGGCAGCCCATGCAGCGCTTGCCGACCAGCGGCGCGGCGCCGATCCCGCCGTTGTGCTCACGCAGTCGCTGGTACTGCGCGATCAGCCCCTCGGGCAGCTCGGCCGCGACCGCGGCACGCTTGTCGGCGAGGCCGGCGCGCTGCTCGTCCAGCTCCTTGATCGACGCGTCCCGGGAGGTCTCCAGCTCCGACTGCCGCCCGGCGAACGCCTCCGCGCGGGTCCGCAGCTCGGTCTGCACGACCTCGGCGGCCTCGAGCTTTTCCATCACCTCGAGCTCGGAGTCCTCCAGGTCCGAGATCCGCCGCTCCAGCGAACCGATCTCGTGCTGCAGGTTCTCCAGGTCGCGCGGCGAGCTGACCTGACCGGAGTCGATCCGCTGCTGGTTCCGCGCGCGGCGCTGGCGGACCTGCTCGACATCGCTGTCGGCCTTCTTCTGCTCGCGCTGCAGGTCGCTGACCTCGGTGTCGGCGGTGACCAGCTCGCGGTCGACCACGGACTTCTCGGCGAGCAGGTCCTTGAGCGCCTGGTGCTCCGGCAACGACGCGCGCTTGTGCGCGACCTGATCAAGCTGCAGGTCGAGATCCTGCAGGTCCAGCAGCCGGCGTTGGACGGCGGGCTCGGCGTTCAGGGTCGGTTCCTTTCACTCAGAGGGTGTCCGAGAGCTCTGACACCCTCTCAAATCCGCAGCGTCCAGGCGTCCGTGCAGAGTGTTGAGATGTGAGTGTCCACGGTACTGCCTCGGGCCGCGAGGCCTTCGAGCAGGAGGCGTTCGGCGTCCGCGAGCCACGGCCACTCGCTGGCCCAGTGCGCGACGTCGACCAGCGCGGGGTCGCCGTACGCCCGGGCCTCGGTCGCCGGGTGGTGCCGCAGGTCGGCGGTCAGGTACGCGTCCACCCCGGCCGCGCGGACCCGCCCGAACTCGGAGTCGCCTGCTCCCCCGACCACCGCGACGGTCTCGATCATCCGATTCGGATCACCGGCGACCCGTACGCCGTGCTCGGTCCGCGGAAGCCGCTCGGCGACCAGCCGCGCGAAGCCGGCCAGCGGCAACGGCTTCTCCAGTACGCCGACCCGCCCGCCTCCGCGCTCGCTCGGCAACTCCGCCAGCTCGTAGACGTCGTACGCCGGCTCCTCGTACGAATGCGCCGCGATCAGCGCCTCGACGACCGCGCGGCGCCGGTGCCGCGGGAGGATCATCTCGAGCCGGTTCTCCGGGACGACCTCGATGTCGCCGACGGTGCCGATCGCCGGGTTCGCGCCGTCCAGCGGGCGGAACGTGCCCTCGCCGGTACCGCTCCACGCAGCCCGTTCGTAGTCGCCGATCCGGCCCGCGCCGGCCCGCGCGAGCGCGTCGAGCATCGCCTGCGTCTCCGCGACCGGGACGAACACCACGACCTTGTCCATCGGCTCGGCCGGCATCGCCTTCAACGGGCGGGTGTCGCGCAACCCGATCGCGGCGGCGAGCGCGTCGCTCACACCCGGGTTCGCGTTGTCGGCGTTCGTGTGACACACATGTAAAGCGACACCGGCGCGAATCAGGTCGGTGATCACGCGGCCCTTGGGGGTTGTCGCGGCCACGCTGTTCACCCCGCGCAACAGCAGCGGGTGGTGCGTGACGAGCAGGTCGTACCCGCCGTCGATCGCCTCGTCGACCACGGCCCGCATGGGATCGACCGCGAACAGGATCCGCCGTACCTCTTGCTCCGGGTCGCCGGTCACCAGCCCGACGGCGTCCCAGTCCTCCGCCCAGGCAGGGTTGTAGAGCCGATCCAGTACTGCGAGCACGTCCGCTAGCGTCGTCACGACGCTTATCCTGACATTCCATGGATCGTGACGGGGGCAACCGCCCGGTGCCCCCGCCACGACCATGTCCGCCGGTACGAGCGACGGCGTGGAGGTGCGGCCGCCCCGCCGCATCCGCCACGACACCCGCACCGGCGGGAACGCCCCGGTCACACAGGGGGAGGACCGTCTCGGGACGGCCGACCGGGGCGCGTTCGGTGGGTTCTCAGATCAGCCAGGCGGTGGTGTCGCCGGGCAGCTTGTCGCCTTCGAGCGGGCCGCTGGACAGGACGACGGCGGCGTCCGGCAGCTCGACCGGAGCGGCGCCGAAGTTCGTCACGCTCTGCCAGCCGCCGGAGCGGACGAAGTGCAGGACGTCGTCGTTGCCGTCGATCCAGGTCAGCGAACTGCCGGTCCGCAGCCCGCGGCGGACCGCGAGCGCCTTGCGGTACAGGCTCAGCGTCGACTCCGCGTCGTCCTGCTGCGCCTCGACGGAGTACGCCCCGAACCACTTCGGCTGCAGCAGGTGCGAGCCGCCGGTACCGAAGCCGAACGACAGGCCGCCGACCGTCCACGGGATCGGCACCCGGCAGCCGTCGCGGCCCTTCTCGGCGCCCTTGGACCGGAAGTACGCCGGGTCCTGCAGGTTCGCGGCCGGCAGCTCGCCGACCTCCTGCAGGCCGAGCTCCTCACCCTGGTACAGGTACGCCGAACCGGGCAGCGCGAGCATCAGCAGCGTCGCCGCCCGGGCCCGGCGCAGCCCGAGCGCGACGTCGACGGTCGGCTCGGTGCCGTTGCTGAGCAGCCAGTCCTTACCGTCCTGCCAGCCGCCCTTCGGGTTCTTCGGCAGGCCGTACCGGGTGGCGTGCCGGACGACGTCGTGGTTCGAGAACACCCACGTCGACGACGACCCGTTCTGCTCGGCGAACTCCAGGTTCTCCTCGATCACCTGACGGAACCGGTCGTACTCGAAGTCCGCCTGCAGCAGGTCGAAGTTGAACGCCTGCCCGAGTCCGTCGGCGCTCGCGTACCGGGCCCGGCGGGCGGCCGGTACGAACGCCTCCGCGACCGCGGACCGGGGCGGGTCGTAGGTGTTCAGCAGCTTGCGCCAGTCCTCGTAGATCTCGTGTACGCCGTCCTGGTCCCAGAGCGGGTGCTTGCCGTACGACTCCGACTGCCGCGGCAGTGTCGCCTTCGCGGGGAACGGCTCGGTCAGGTCCTTCACCAGCGCGTGCGCCACGTCGACCCGGAAGCCGTCCACACCACGGTCCGACCAGAACTTCAGGGTCTCCAGGAAGTCCGCCCGTACCTCGGGGTGCTGCCAGTTCAGGTCGGGCTGCTCGGCCGCGAACATGTGCAGGTACCACTGGCCGTCGTCGGTCTGCGCCCACGCCGAGCCGCCGAACACCGAGTCCCAGTCCGACGGCGGCTGGTCCGGGGCGCCGTCGGGACCGTCGCGGAAGATGTACCGGTCCCGGGCCGGGTGCCCCTTGGCGGCCTCCAGCGCCTCGACGAACCACTCGTGCCGGTCGGACGTGTGGTTCGGGACGATGTCCACGATCAGCTTGATGCCCTCGGCGTGCAGCGCCTCGACCAGCTGGTCGAAGTCCGCCAGCGTGCCCAGCCGCGGGTCGACGTTCCGGTAGTCGTCCACGTCGTACCCACCATCGGCCAGCGCGGACGGGTAGAACGGGCTCAGCCAGACCGCGTCGATGCCCAGCGCCACCAGGTACGGGACTCGACTGATGATGCCGGGCAGATCGCCGACGCCGTCGCCGTCGGAGTCGGCGAAGCTGCGCGGATAGATCTGGTACACGACGGCCTGCCGCCACCAGTCGGACTGAGTCGTCTGGGTCGTTTGGGTCGCATGTGGACTCGCCACGATCGCCTCACTCGGAATCTGTTGGTAACCCGGGGTTTATATATAGGCTCTAAATTTAGAATCTGCATGTATTCTGCGGTCGGTAGGATCACGAGGTCAAGGGGCTTTCATGGCAAAACCGGCGGCTACCCCACCGACGGCGACGCCGGCGATGTTGCGGCGGGTCAACGCGGGCAAGGTACTCGGCGTGCTGAACCGCGCACGGGTGATGACAGGAACCGGCCTGATCGAGGCCACGGGTCTCACCCGGGCGACCGTGCACGCCGTCTGCAACGACCTGATCTCGATGGGGTGGGTGGTCGAGCTCGACCCGGGACGGACGTCGGTGGGGCGGCCGTCGCGGCGGTTCGAGTTCAACGGGCGGGCCGGATACGTCCTCGGGATCGACATCGGTGCGGCCAAGACCACGGTGCTGGTCTCGGACCTGCGCGGCGAGACGATCGCGAAGGCCGGGCGGTCGGCGGCCGGGGTGAAGGCGCCCGCCGAGCGGACCGAGATCGTGCACGCGACGGTGGTCGAGGCACTGGAATCCGCGGGCGTGTCGGACGCGCAGGTGCTGGCGGCCGGTGCCGGTGTGGCCGCGCCGGTCGACCGGGACGGGAACATCCTGGTCGACGACGAGTTCTGGCGGCGGTTCGACACCGGGCTGTCGCAGCGGCTGACCGAGTTGCACGGGTGGCCGGTCCTGCTGGAGAACGACGCGAACCTGGCGACCCTCGGCGAGCACTGGCGCGGCGAGGCGCGCAACGTCGACGACCTCGTCGTACTGCTGGCCGGTGAGCGGTTCGGTTCCGGGCTGATGGATTCCGGGCGGTTGCTGCACGGCAGCCGCGGCGGGGCCGGTGAGATGGTGTTCCTGAAGCTGATCGAAGGCGTTGGCGACACCCACGGTATTGCCCGGATCGCCCGGGAGAACGGTACGGCGGCGGTCGCGGACACCGGCGTACGGACGTCCCTGCGAGCGCTGGCGACCGACGGCGAGGTGACCGCCGAGCAGGTGTTCCGGGCCGCGGCTGACGGCGACAAGGTTGCCCAGGGCATCCTTCAGGACATCGCCGGCCGCACCGCCCGGGTGGTCGCGACCCTCGGCACCCTCTTCAACCCCGAACTGGTGGTCCTCGGCGGCGCCGTCGCCGAAGCGGCTGCCGCCCTACTCCCCGACGTCGAACGCCAGTTGGCCGGCTACACCAGCACTCCCCCACGCGTCGCCGTCTCGTCCCTGGGCGACGCGATCGTCTCGGTAGGAGCTGTCCGCCACGCCCTCAACTACGTAGAACAACACGCCCTGGACCTGGAACTCAGCTGCCGCCGAGGGTGATCACCGGCAGGTCGACAGTACGTATGCGTCCACTAGGGCCGCCGAGCCGTTCCACTGAGCGCGGCCCCGAGCGCAGTGGACGTATACGTACTGTCGAGCCGCCGATTCTCAGCGGGTGAGCTGGCGGGCGACGGCTTCCAGGACGATCAGGTTGCGGCCGGAGGTGGTGGCGGAGGGGACGCCGGGTGGGACCAGGGCCTGGTCCTCGGGGATGCCGGTGCAGAGGATGAAGAGGTTGTCGGGGTGGGACTCGACGAGGTGGGTGAGAGCGGCGCGCATCCACGGAGTACGGCCCGCGTCCTGGATCGCGATCACCAGCGGACGGCCCTGCGCGGCCTTCGCGGCCCGGGCGATCGCGTCGTCCTGCGGCTCGCCGTTGTCGGTCAGGTGGTGCTCGCCGCGCAGTACGACGCCGTCCGCCTCCGGCGCGACCCGCGTGAAGATCTCCGGAAGCCCTGAGAAATAAGGGTTCCAGGCCGGGTGCAGCCCCTGCGTCAGATCCACCACGTACGGCGCCGCACCGAGCGCCGGGAACGTCTGCCCGGCCACCACCCGCGCTGCCACCTCCCGAATCGGCGCCCCACCGAGACCGGACTGACGGCTGCGCCGGCCGAGCGAGGCAGCGAGCGTACGAACCCGGGCCGCCGCATCCGCCACCCGCTCGGCCGGCAGGGTTCCCGTACGGACGGCCTCCACCACGCGAGCCGTCAACGCCCGCGGGTCCGCCGTACCGACCGCGATCATCGCCAGGTCCGCACCCGCGGCGATCGACGCGACCGCGGCGTCCTCGATCGAGCGGTTCTTGGTGATCGCGCCCATCTCGAGCGCGTCGGTCGTGATCACCCCGGTGAACCCGAGCTCCTCCCGCAGCAGCCCCGTCAGCAACCGGTGCGACAAGGTGGCGGGCTGGTCGTCGTACGCCGAGAAGACGATGTGCGCGCTCATCACCACGTCGGCGCCGGCGGCGATCGTCGCGCGGAACGGGGCCAGCTCGACGGCCCGTACCTCCTCGACCGAGCGGTCCACCCGCGGCAGGTCGGTGTGCGAGTCGACGGCGACGTCGCCGTGGCCCGGGAAGTGCTTCGGGCAGGCGGCGATCCCGGCATCGTGGACGCCCTCGACGAACGCGACACCGTGCCGCGAGACGACCTCCGCCGTACGCCCGAACGACCGGGTGGAGATGATCGGGTTCGCCGGGTTGCTGTTCACGTCGACCGACGGCGCGAGCATCAGGTCGATGCCGAGCGACGCGAGGGTCGCGGCCGCGTCCCGGGCCGCGGCGCGGGTCAGCTCGGTGTCGTCCAGGTCGCCGAGCAGCCGCGGGGACGCCAGCGGCCACGGGTTCGCCGGCGCGAGGTGGCTGAACTCGCCGCCCTCGTGGTCGATCGCGACGATCAGGTCGGGGCGCTCGGACCGCAGTACGGCGGTCAACGCCGCCACCTGGTCGGCGTCCGCGACATTCCGGGTGAACAGGATGACCGCGCCGAGCCCGCCGGCCACCGCGCGCCGCAGCGCGTCCGGTGCCGTCGTACCAGTGAAGCCGACGACCAGTGCGCCGGCCGCGTCCCGATCCAGTTGAGCACTCATCCCGCAACCCTCTCGCACTCGCGGCGTCCGGCGCCAGTAGCGGCTCTTTGGCGCCCGGAGGGGCATCGTTGTCAGGAGTTGTCATGGCAGTTAACTGCCGCCACCCTGCGGGTTTTCCATGATTACCAACATTCACCCCTGTCTGTTCGGGCCGACTACAGATAACGTTGTCTCTCGACCTGACCGCCCTGACCGGGGGGACGATGAGCGACGACACTGGGGA
>NZ_DASRVN010000364.1:0-21315 GCF_035655035.1 Kribbella sp.
GCGCAACGACATCGACCTGGTCCTGGTCGGCGGCGCCGCGCCCCGCGCACAGCAACGTTCGAAGCTGCAGCTGCTAGCCCAGCGCGCCGGTCTCTCGAAGGCGACCCTCGAACGCCTCCAGGAACTCGTCCGCGCCACGCCCGACGACGGCCTCACCACCCGCTCGGTCGCGGACCACCTAGGCATCCAGCCGCGGACCGCCCGCCGGGTCCTGAACCGCCTCGAACGGGCCGGCCTCGCGGATGCCACCGGCACCCAGCTCGGCACCGGCAGCGGCCGCCCGCTGGTGGTCTACCGCGTACATCTCTGACAGTTCCGGCGGTTGACGCACCTCCGTACGTCCGGCTAATTTCAGCCATGACCGTAATTCGGTCGTCCGACTGCCATTGCCGCAAGCAATACTTCAGGAAATGACGGAGGATTGCCCCGATGGACAACAATCAGCTGGCCCGTGACGGTGGTACGCCGGTGCGTACCGGGCCGCTGCCGTCGACGATGGACGCCAGTGGGCGGCGCTTCGGCGACGACGAGGTGAAGGCGGTCGAGCGGGTGCTGCGCAGCGGGATGCTGTCGGGCACCTGGGGTGCCGAGGTGCCGGCGCTGGAGCTGGAGTTCGCCTCGCTGCTCGGCGCCGGGTACGCGGTGGCCTGCAGCTCCGGTACGGCGGCGTTGCACCTGGCGGTGGCGGCGGTGAACCCGGATCCGGGCGACGAGATCATCACCACGCCGATCAGCGACATGGGCACGGTGTTCCCGATCATGATGCAGAACGCCGTACCGGTGTTCGCCGACGTGGACCCGATCACCGGGAATCTCACGCCGGAGACGGTCGAGGCCGCGATCACGCCGCGGACGAAGGCGGTGATCGTCGTCCACCTGTTCGGCAAGCCGGCCGCGGTCCGCGAACTGCGCGAGCTCTGCGACCGGCACGGGATGCTGCTGATCGAGGACTGCGCGCAGGCGTACCTCGCGCCGGTCGGCGACACGTACGTCGGCCGGATCGGGCACATCGGGTGCTTCAGCCTCCAGCAGACCAAGCACATCAGCGCCGGCGACGGCGGACTCACCGTCACCGACGACGCGCAGCACGCGCGCCGGATGCGGCTGTTCGCCGACAAGGGCTGGCCGCGCGACACCGACGAACGCACGTACCTGTTCCTGGCGCTCAACTACCGGATGACCGAGCTGGTCGCGTCGGTGACCCGCGCCCAGCTCACCAAGCTCCGCGGCGTCGTCAAGGATCGCCGTACGGCGGCCGCCCGGCTGACCGCCGCGATCGGGGACCTGCCCGGCGTCACGGCCCCACCCGACGGCGGCGACCATGTGTACTGGCAGTACCCGCTGATCATCTCCGAGGCGGCCGGTGACCTGCGCGAATGGGCCGCCGCGCTGACCGCCGAGGGCATCCCGGCGAACGGCGGCTACCTGACCAGCCCGCTGTACGCCGCACCCGCCGTCCGTGAGCGGATCACGTACGGGAGCTCCGGGTTCCCGCTGCAGGACGTCGAGTACCCGCCCGGCCTGTGCCCGAACGCCGAGGAACTGATCGGCCGTACCCTTCTCGTCCTGCCCTGGAACGAGAACTACACCGACGCCGACGTCGACGACATCGCCGCCGCCGTCCACAAGGTCCACACTGCTCTGGAGCCCACATGAGTGAGACACCCCGGCTGCTCGACTGCGACATCCTGGTCGGGCACGACGTGACGACCGGGCGCTGGGGGCAGCCCGAGACCATCGTGAAGGTGCTCGCGGACAGCGGGATCTCCGGCGGCGTGGTGGCGGCGCTGCGGGCCGTGCACTTCGACGTCCCGTCCGGCAACGCCGAGGCCGCACAAGTTGCCGCAGGCAACGGGTGGACGGCCTGCCCGGTGCTCGACCTGCGCGACCCGCTCGGCGCCGAGAAGGAGCTGGAGCGGCTGCTCGCGAGCGAGACGCCGCCGCGGGCGGTCCGGCTGGCACCGACGGCGCAGAGCGTCGAGCCCGGGTACCCGGCGTTCGAGCACGTCGCCCGGCTGCTCGCGGACGCGGGGCTGACGATCTTCACCGAGGGCGACGTCCGGAAGGTCGGACCGGCGCTGCGCGGGCTCGGTGCCCGGGTGGTGTTCCTCGACACGCACTTCTACTACCTCGGCGACTTCGTCCTGCTGGCCCGCTCCGAGCCCGGGTTCCACACGTCGACGCGGATGCTGACCGGGCCGGACTCGCTGGAGATCGTGGCCGCCGAGGTCGGCGCGGAGCGGCTCGTGTTCGGGGCCCGGACGCCGTTCCACGAGACCCGGTCCGTCGTACGCCGGTTGCTCACCTCGAAGCTCGGCGCGGACGAGATCGCCCAAGCCGGCAGCCGCAGCCTCGAGACCCTCCTGGAGCCCGCATGCTGATCGACGTCCACGCCCACTGGGGCCCGTGGTTCTTCTCGATGGACGTCGCGAGCATCGACGTGAACATCGACGGCCTGGACCGGTTCGGCATCGACCTGCAGCTGGTCTCCGCGATCGAGGCGATCGTGTACGACGCGCCGCTCGGCAACCGGTCGCTCGCCGCCCAGCTCCCGGCGGACCCACGGCTGCGCGGCATGATCGTGGTCGACCCGCGGCGGCTGGAGGAGGCCCGCAAGGACCTCGACGAACTGCTCGCCGGCGACGGCCGGACGCGGTGGGTCGGCGCGAAGATCCACAGCGAGTACAGCCGGACCCCGATCAGTACGGCGCCGATGCAGGCCGCGATCGAGCTCACCACGGAGTACGGCCTGCCGACGCTCGTACACACCTGGGGTGACACCGTCGTGGACCTCGCCGACGTCGCGGCGCGTGTGCCGGGCGCGCGGGTGCTCGCCGGTCACATGGGCGCGAACGGCTGGCCGCGCGTCCCCGAGGCCGCCGACCGGTCCGACCGGATCTGGTTCGAGCCGTGTTGGTCCGCCCCCGAGGCGAACCGGATCCGCTGGATCCTGGATCGGATCGGCCACGACCGGATGATGTTCGGCACCGACGCCACCCTCATAGACCCATCCGTAGCCCTCGGCGCCCTGGAAGCAGCCGACCTAACCCCTGCCGAACAAGCCGCCATCACCCACACCAACGCCCAGGCCCTGTTCGGCCTCTGAGCTGCTAGGCGGTGCGGTTCACGAAGACCAGGATGTCGTGTTCTGGGCCGCGGGTTTCGGGTTCCTGCCAGCCCAGGTGGCGGTAGAAGGCGATGGCGTCGTGGTTCTGGTTCCAGGCCAGGAGCCAGGCGCGGGTGTTGGCCTTGGTCGCGGACTCCAGCAGGCGGCGGGCCAGGCCGGTGCCGCGGGCGTGCTGGAGTACGCCGAGTTCGTCCACCTCGAACGCGCCGATCAGCAGGTCCTCGACCTGCTCCGCGCCGATCCGGTCCAGCACGCTGCCGTACGACCGGTCCGTGCGGAACGGCGCCGGCGTCGTCCACCCGGTCAGGAACCCGGCGATCCGCCCGTCCGCGGACCGCTCGATCCAGGCCTGGAACCCGTCCCGCTCCGCGTCGCCCTCCAGGCGTTTCCGGAACGCGGCCCGGGTGTCCTCGGGGTCCCGGCGCTCGAACGGCGGTGCCGTGAACACCTCGACGTACGCCGTCGTCAGTTCGTCCGCGATCTCCAGGATGTCCCGCCCATACGTGTACACCGCTCCAACCTAGGCGATGGAGCGGTTCGACGTACGGCCGGTTACTTGGCGACGGCCGCCTTCTCCAGGTTGGCCGGCGTACCCTCCGGAGCAGCCGCGGCGGCGCTGCCGGCCGGAGTGGGACCGGGCGTGGCCGCGATCGTCTCCAGTTCGGCGCGGAACTGCGGAAGCATCCAGCGCAGCGGCTGGTCCAGGACGCGTGCGATGGTCGCCTCGTCGACCTTCAGCAGGCCGCCGATCCGGGTGAGCGCGTCCGGCTCGTCGGTGGCGGCGTACAGCAGGTGGACAACTTCGTGCCGGTGCCCGAACACCGCGAGCGCGGCGGCGGCCAGCCCGGCGTCGATTTCTGGCGGACTTGCGATTTCCCCGTTGACTGTCACGTCTCCAACAACCCGTCAGGGGGTGGATCGGTTACGCGTCAGTCTTTACAGCTGCCCAAATCAGCTCGGCAGCCAGGAGACCTTGCCGAGCAGGTACGTCGCGCCGATCAGCGCGGTGGTGTCGATCAGGGTGTGGGCGACGACCAGCGGCATCACGCGGCCCCAGCGGCGGTACAGGTAGGTGAAGATCACGCCCATGATCACGTTGCCGGCGAAGCCGCCGAGGCCCTGGTAGAGGTGGTACGAGCCGCGCAGCAGGGCGCTGGTCGCGGTGGCGCGGCGGACGGACCAGCCGAGCTGGTCGAGGCGGTGGTTGAGGTAGCCGAGCACGATGACTTCCTCGAGTACGGCGTTCTGCGCGGAGACGGCGAACAGGATCGGGATCCGCCACCAGTAGTCCGGGAGCTGGGAGGGGTCGACGGTCAGGTTCACGCCGGCCGCGTGTGCACCGATGTAGAAGAGTAGTCCCGCTCCCCCGATCACTGCCGCGATCGCCGTACCGCGGCCGAGATCCCGCCACCGCTGCTGCAGGTCGAAGCCGATCGTCCGCAAGGACTCCCGGCCCCGCGCCAGCAGATGCCCGACCAGCACGACCGGCACCAGCGCCGTTACCACCGCGAACACCTGCCACGCCAGATCCAGCCACGGCCGCCCCGGCGCCCGAGACCCCACGATCACCGCCGTCTGCCCACCCAACGGCTTCCCGGACGTCAACACCCCCGCGAACGAGATAACCGCCGCCACCCCAGATGCTCCGAGGGACAGAGCTAGCACCAACCAAATCTCCCGCCCAATCACCCGCCGGCTGACGCCGGCAGCCGTGGTGTCGGCGGCGGACGCTCCATCACCGGACCCGCCCGCGGGCGCGGGGTGCGCCGCAGGCGCGGGTGGGGTGGTTTGGTCCGCTGGCGGAGTGGGTGGTTCGGCGGACTTCGTCATGGATCAACTATCTCGCGCAGGTGCGGCGAGTAGTTGCAGGAGGTGGTGGAAGGCGTCGGCGGGGTCTGTGGTCAGGTCGTACTGGGACTGGACCTGGAGGCCGTCGGAGAGCGCTATCAGCAGGGTGGCGATGGTGTCGGGGTCGGCGTCGGGGGTGAGGGTGCCTTCGGACTGGCGGGTGCGGATGGCGTCGGCCAGGCGGGTGCGGAGGGTGGCGTAGCGGTTGACGAAGAACTGGTGCGAGGTGTGGTCCGGGTCGCCGGCTTCGGCGGAGAAGGTGGAGTAGAGCTCGACGAGGCCGGGGACCGTGGTGTTGTGCCGGATGACCGCCTGCAGGCCGTCGACCGGGTTCTCGTCGGCGAAGCGGGCGGCGTCGGCCTCGTCGCGGGCCCGGAGTACCTCCTCGAAGAGCTTCTCCTTGGAGCCGAAGTAGTGCAGCATCCCGGCCTCGCTGAGCCCGGCGGCGGCCGCCAGTTCGCGGGTCGACGTCTTCCGGTACCCGTGGCGCGCGATCACCTCGAGCGCGGCCCGCAGGATCTCGGCACGCTTCGCGACCCCTTTGGCGTACGGACCCCGGGAACTAGCCATCTTCAAAACCTAGCATCACTCGGTTTTCGGTCGTAGCATCGGCGGCATGAACTTCGACGACCTGCTCGGCCGGCTCTCCCTGGAGGAGAAGGTCCGGATCCTCACCGGCCAGGACTTCTGGTCCACCCACGCGCTGCCGTCGATCGGCCTTCGCTCGATGGTGCTGTCCGACGGCCCGAGCGGCGTCCGCGGCCCGGTCTGGGACGAGCGCGACCCGTCGCTGAACCTCCCGTCCGCGACCGCGCTGTCCTCGTCGTGGGACGTCGGCATCGCACACCGGTACGGCGTGGTGTCCGCGCTGGAGGCCCGCCGGAAGAACGTCGATGTCGTGCTCGGCCCGACGATCAACCTGCACCGCTCCCCACTCGGCGGCCGGCACTTCGAGGCGTTCAGCGAGGACCCGGTGCTGACCGCGGACCTGGCCGCGGCGTACGTCGCGGGTGTCCAGGAGCTCGGCGTCGGCGCCACCCCGAAGCACTACGTGGCGAACGACTTCGAGACCGACCGCTTCACCGCGAACGTCGAGGTCGACGAGCGCACCCTCCGCGAGGTGTACCTGCTCGCGTTCGAGAAGGCCGTCACGGAGTCGAAGGCGTGGCTGGTGATGAGCGCCTACAACTCGATCAACGGCGCGACCGCCTCGGAGAACGAGCTGCTCGAGACGCCGCTGAACACCGACTGGGGCTTCGACGGCGTGGTCGTCAGCGACTGGACCGCGGTCCGCAGCATCGAGAGCGCCAAGCACTCCCAGGACCTGGCGATGCCCGGCCCGATCGGCGCCTGGGGCGACGCGCTGCTCGCGGCCGTCCGCTCCGGCGAGGTCAAAGAAGACGCGATCGACCGCAAGGTACGACGGATCCTCGCCCTCGCGGCGCGCGTCGGAGCGCTGGAAGGCACCGGCAAGCCAACCGACGTACCGCAGGTCGACGGCGTAGCCTTCGCGCGAACGGCAGCAGCCGAAGGGACCGTCCTGCTCCGCAACGAAGGTGCTCTCCCCTGGGAGAACGTGCAGAAGGTCGCGGTGATCGGGCACAACGCTCGGGAGGCTCGTACTCAGGGTGGCGGTAGCGCGACCGTGATCCCGAAGAAGGTTGTGTCGCCGCTTGACGGGCTGCGGGCGGCGCTACCGGGGGTCGAGGTCAGTTACTCGATCGGTGCGGTCGTCCAGGAAGGGGTCGCGGATCTCCCGCTCGGCACCATGACCAACCCGGAGAACGGCGAGCACGGTGCTCGGGTGCGGTTCCTGGGGGCGGACGGTGCGGAATTGTTCGCCGAGGACCGGTTCTCCAGCGCGCTCGTGTACCTGGGTGGAAACGCCCCGATCGGCGAGTCCGCGGTCTTCGAGTTCCGGACCACCTGGACCCCGGCCGAGTCCGGCGCGGTGCGGCTCGGCTTCGCGTCGGTCGGCCACGGCCGGATCTTTGCCGACGGCAAGCTTCTTCGCGAGGACACCGCCGTACCGGTCGGCAACGACCTCGGCGCCGCGCTGCTCTCCCCGCCGTCGATCTCCACCCCGCTGGACGTGACCGCCGGCCAACCGGTCGACGTACGCGTCGAGCTCGATCTGCCCAAGGTGGAAGGCGGTCTGAGCAACGCGCTGAGCATCACGGTCGGCGTCGAGCCCGCCGACGACGACCCGCAAGCCCTGATCGACGAGGCGGTCGCCGCGGCCCGCGACGCCGACGTCGCACTCGTTGTCGTCGGCACCAATTCGAAGGTCGAGTCCGAAGGGTACGACCGGACCAGCCTCGCGCTGCCCGGCCGCCAGGACGACCTGGTCCGTGCCGTCGCGGCCGCGAACCCCCGTACGGTCGTGGTCGTCAACGCGGGCTCCCCCGTCCTCCTCCCCTGGCGGAACAACGTGGCAGCGGTGCTGGCGACGTACTTCGGTGGTCAGGAGTACGGCGACGCGCTCGCCGACGTGCTCCTCGGCCGCACCGAGCCGGGCGGCCGTCTCCCCACCACCTGGCCGCGCGAGCAGGCCGACGTACCGGTCATCGACGTCACGCCGGAGAACGGCGTCGTGCGGTACGACGAGGGCATCCACATCGGGTACCGCGCCTGGCTGAAGGCGGGCACCGAGCCGGCGTACGAGTTCGGCCACGGTCTCGGGTACACCACGTGGGAGCTGTCGGACCTGCGCGCCAACGACCCGTCGTCGGTCGCGCTCACGGTCCGCAACACTGGCGACCGGGCCGGCAAGCAGGTCGTCCAGGTGTACGTCGAGCGCCCGGACAGCGCGATCGACCGCCCGGTGCGCTGGCTGGCCGGATTCGCCGTCGTCCGGCTGGACGCCGGGCAGGCCCGCGAGATCACGATCCACCTGCACCAGCACACCTTCGAGCACTGGGCTGTGTCCGGCAACGAGGCACAATGGTCCACCGAGCCCGGTGCCTTCACGATCCGAGCCGGCTCGTCGGTTTCGGACCTGCCGCTCTCCACGGAGCTGCAGGTTCGTTAGCTGCCCGGCTGCACGAGCTTCAACGGGGCTCGGGAGGGTTCGATGCCGGCCGTCGTACGACGCGGCGGCCGGTATCGGACTGCCAGTACAGCACCGAACGCCCGGACCGCCGGCGTTCCAGCAGACCAGCGTCGGTCAGCACCCGCAGGTGGTCGGAGATCGTTGCCAGCGACAACCCAGTCGTTGCCGCGAGCAACGTCGTACTCACCGGCGCGGCCGCCTCGGCGAGGATCAGCGCACGATTACGGCCGAGCAGCTGCACCAGCGGCTCGTCCGGAGACTCGGACGGCGCGAAGATCCCGGTCACCGGGTACGTCAGCGCGAACCGGTCCGGTAGCCGCCAGCTGACGTTGACGCGCTGCGTGTGCGCAGCGATGAACATCAGGTCCCGCCCGCGGACGTCGGTCGGCGGGTAGTCCCAGCGGTTCACCTGGATCCGCCCGTCGCCGAGCCAGCGCACGTCCGGCCCGAGCCCGCGCAGTACGCCGGACCACCCTTGTTCGCTGAGCCGTGCCGTCCGCGACACGACGTCGGCCTGCAGGACCCGCAACCGCCGCGGCCACTCCGGCTCGACCGTCTCCGTCCACACCCACCGCAACAGGTCCGCCGCCGCCTCGGACAGCCCGGACGTCTCGCGGATGACGGCCGGCAACGGTGTCCGTACGACGCTGAGGTCCGCGCGGATGCGGTCGTCGTCCAGCGACGTGAGGTACGAGAGCTCCGCCTCGAGGGTGAGGTCCGGCTCGAGCGGCGGCACGGTGAGGAAGTCGGCCGCCCAGCTCACCCCGAACGCGCTCTCCAGCAGCGCCCTCCACACCGGGTTCGCGTCGAGGACCGACTGATACGCCGCCAGGTGCGCGTCCTTCCACGGCCGGAACCACGGCTCGACCGGAGCGCGCAGCAGCTTCAGCGCGGCCACCGTCTCGGTGAGCTGCGACGTACCGAACCGCGCATTCGCGAGGGTGTCGGCATCGACCAGGAATTCGGACAACGTTTCGCCTCCACCCGAAACTGTAGGCGGCGACGGGCGGGCCGTCGATCCTGCTCACCATGGGTACCTACCGGGCGATCTTCGCCAATGCCGAGTTCCGCAACCTGTGGATCGGGAGCGCGCTGAGCAACGCGTCCGCGACGATGACCAGCCTGACGCTCGCGCTGATGGTCGACACCGCGACCGGGTCGGCGTTGCTGTCCGCGATGATCATGTTCGGCCCGTCGCTGGCCCAGGTCCTCGGGCTGTCCACGTTGATGTCGGCGGCGGACACCGCGCGGCCCCGGCAGGTCATCACGCTGCTGAGCGTGCTCGCCACCGTCGAGGTCGCGGCCCAGGCCGCCTTCGACCTGCCGCCGGGAGCCCGGCTGGTACTGGCGCTCGCGCTCGCCTACGGGTTGTCGATCGGCTCCGGGGCGCGCTGGGGTCTGTTGAGTGAGGTGGTCGACGAACGGCAGTTCGTGCTCGGCCGGTCGGCGATCAACCTGTCGGTCGGCGCGATGCAGATCGCCGGCTTCGGGATCGCCGGCATCCTGCTGCAGACCCTCAGCCCGTCGACGGTCCTGTGGCTGGCGACCGGCTTCTCCGCGGTCGCCGTCGGGGTCAACCGTTTCGGGCTCCGGGACCGCCCGCCGCGCCGGGTCGCGCGGACCGGGCTCGCGGAGACCTGGCGCGGCAACCGCGCGCTGCTCGCGAACCGCCGTACCCGCCCGTTGTTCGTCGCGCTCGCGATCCCGAACGGCCTGATCGTCGGGTGCGAGGCGCTGTTCGTCCCGTACGCCGGTACGCGCGCGGGCTGGCTGCTCGCTGCCGGTGCGGCCGGGATGATGACGGGTGACCTCGTCGTCGGCCGGTTCCTCACCCGGAACGGCCGCCGGATCGCCGGGCAGTGGCTGCGGATCGTGCTCGCCGTACCGTTCCTCGGGTTCGCGTTCGGCCTGCCGATCGCGGTGCTCTGCGTACTGGTCGCGATCGGCAGCAGCGGGTACTCCGCTTCGCTCGCCCAGCAGGAACTGCTCGTCGATCTCACCCCGGCCGAGCTCCGCGGGCAGGTGCTCGGGCTGGAGTCCGCGCTCCGGATGACCACGTTCGGCGTGGTCGCGATCCTCGCCGGCGCACTGGCCGATCTGACCTCGCCCGCGCCGGCGATGACGCTCTGCGCAGCGGCCTCGCTGCTGGTCTCGGTTGCCCTGACCCGCACATTAAGCTCGCTGTATGGAAGCGGTGCGACTGCGGAGGGTCTCCAAGCGGTACGGCCGGAGGGAGATCCTGACCGACGTCGACCTGCACCTGAACGCGGGTGAACTGGTTGCGCTGATCGGCGCCAACGGCTCCGGGAAATCGACCGTACTGCGGCTGATGGTCGGCCTGTCGCAGCCGTCCACGGGATCGGTCGAGCGGGATGCGCACGTCGTCGGCTACGTACCGGACGTGTTCGCGTCGCACGACCGCCTGTCCGCGTCGGCGTACCTGACCCACCTGGGCCGGATCCGCGGACTGAACACCCGGACCGCGCACGACCGCTCGCACGAACTGCTGGACCGCCTCGCGCTCTCCGGTGGCGCGGACACCCCGATGCGCAAGCTGTCGAAGGGCAACGCGCAGAAGGTCGCGCTGGCGCAGGCCCTGCTCGTCCCACCGCAACTGCTGGTGCTCGACGAGCCATGGGCTGGTCTCGACGCCACCGCGCACAGCACCCTGCGCGAGCTGCTCACCGAGACCGCCGAGCAGGGCGCGGCCGTCGCGTTCACCGAGCACTCAGCCGAGACGGTCCGCACGACCGCGACCCGCGTCTGCGAGCTCCACCACGGCCGGCTGACCACCACGTCGGAGCAGCTCAGCATCACCGAGCTGCTGCTGGTTCCGGGCACGGACATCGACTGGACGCAGTACCCCGACGTTCTCGACGTACGGCGGCAAGACGGGCACGTCACGCTGACCCTGCCGACGGGCCGCCACGACGCGGCGTTGCTGACCGCGTTGAACCACGGCTGGTCGGTCACGACCGTACGGCGGCTGCGATGACGGCCCAGATGACGGCCCTGTACCGGTACCTGATGCACAGCGTCCTGCTCTCCCAGCGGTACCTCCCGCCGATGCTGATCTTCTTCGGCGCGCTCGCGGTCGGTACGGCGTCCGACAACGGGCCGCTGCAGTCGTCGTACGCGTTCGGCGTGCTGGTGATGCTCGTCTGCTCGACCTGGATGACGGTCGCGATCGTCAACCACGAGGACCCGACGCAGCGGAAGATCACGCTGGTCACGGTCGGCAGCTCGCTGCGCGCGCTCGCGATCACGATCGCGGTGGTGGTCACGTGGTGCGTACCGCTGGTGCTGTTCGGGCTGATCTGCCCGCTGGTCACCGGCGATCACCACGCGACCGTCGGCGACGTACTCGTCGGGGCGCTCGCGATGGTGGCGTCCGGGATGATCGGGATCGCGATCGGCGTGCTGTGCTCGCGGCTGCTGATCCGCCGGATCGGGATTGCGATGCTGGCCGCGGCGACCCTGATCCTGCTGATGCTGGTACGCCGGATCTCGCCGGTCAGCGCGCTGATGAAGGTCCTGTCCGACGAGAAACCCGCCGCCACGAACGCCGCACCGACAACCCTGCTCGCCGTCCTCTGCCTGGCCGTCCTGGTCGCCGCCGTCCTGATCGCGAGAACCGTCTCCGACCGGAAGGAATGATCAGGAGGCCGCCCTTGACGACGACAGGCCGAGCTGGGCGGCCGAGCCGCGGACGATCAGGGAGGTCGCGAGCTCGACGTGGTGGGACGCGACCGGCTCCCCGGCCGCCAACTGCAGCGCGGTCCGGAGCGCGACCGCGCCCATCTCGCGCAGCGGCTGCCGGACCGTGGTGAGCGGCGGCGACGCGAGCCGGGCGACCTCGGTGTCGTCGAAGCCGACCACGCTCAGGTCCTCCGGCACCCGCAGGCCGCGCGCCCGGGCCGCCTCCAGGACGCCTAGCGCCACCTCGTCGCTGCCGGCGAAGATCGCGGTCGGGCGGTCCGGCAGGTCGAGCATCGCGGACCCGGCGGCCACGCCGTCGTCGTACAGGAAGTCGCTCAGCCAGACGTAGTCCGGCGGGATGCCGGCGCCGACCGACTCCATCGCGTTCCGGTAGCCGCTCATCCGGGCCTGGTTGCAGCGCGACGTCGGGGGGCCGCCGATGTACGCGATCCGGCGGTGGCCGAGCGAGAGCAGGTGCTGGGTGGCGGCCATCCCGCCGGCGAAGTTCGTCGAGCCGACGCTGGTCACGTCCGGCTCCGGGGTGTTCGCGGGGTCGATCACGACCATCGGCAGCCGGGCCCGCGACAGCGCCGCCAGGTCGGCCTCGGCGAGTGAGCTGGTGAGTCCGATCGCGGCCCGGCGGCCGTTCGCGATCAGCTGCCGGATCCAGCTCGCGGTCCGGCCCGGGGCGGCGCCGCCGGACGGCGGGTGCTTCGGCCGGGAGTTCAGCACCACGTCGACGCCGGCCGCCTGGCCCGCCTCGACCACGCCCTGGATCACCTCGACCGAGTACGCGTTCACGACGCCCTGGTAGAACAGCTCGACCGTGGCGCGCTGCACCGGCTCCGGGCGGCGTCCGACGTACCCGTGCCTCTCCAGGACCTCCTGGACCCGGGCGCGGGTGGCCGG
This sequence comes from Kribbella sp., assembly GCF_035655035.1. Classification (GTDB taxonomy): domain Bacteria; phylum Actinomycetota; class Actinomycetes; order Propionibacteriales; family Kribbellaceae; genus Kribbella. Next base: position 12,636 of record NZ_DASRVN010000364.1, read on the forward strand.
CGAGACGTCGCTGCGTCCGTTCAGCACCTTGGAGACCGTGGCGATCGAGACACCGGCCGATCCGGCCACGGTGGCCAGGGTGACCCGCCCCTTCAACTGCGACATGCTCGTCACCCTCCTCCAGGATCATGGCTGACCGACACCGGCGTCGTCAGGACCCGGTCGTGCCCCACCACCCTCACATCCCCGGTGATCCGCAGCATCGCACGACACGGCAGGTCCAGCGCCGACGTGCCCACCATCACGTCGAACTCCCCGGGCTCCACGATCCGCCGCAGGTCCGGACCCGTGTACGCCGTGCGATCGGCGTGCACGCGGAACGTCATCTCGGCCGCCGCTCCGGGTTCGAGCGACACCCGCGCGAACCCGGTCAGCAGCTTCAACGGCCGCGCGACCTGGGCGACGACGTCCCGCAGGTACAGCTGCACGACCTCGTCACCCGCCCGGTAGCCGGTGTTCCGCACCCGCACGGTCGCGGTGAACTCGCCGTCGCTGCCGATCTCGTCGCTGCTCAGCCGCAGGTCGCCGACGCTGAACGTCGTGTACGACGCGCCGTACCCGAACGGGTACAACGGCCGCGTCTCGAGCCCGCTGATCCCCGCGCTCTCCACACTGCCCAGCGCGGGCTGCAGGTACGTACCGGGCTGGCCACCGACATGCCGCGGGAGCTGCACCGGCAACTTCCCGCTCGGCACGATCCGCCCGCTCAGCACCCCCGCGATCGCCGCCGCACCTTCCTGCCCCGGGATGAACGCCTGCACCAACGCCGCGACCCGATCCGCGTACTCCCCCAGCGCATATGGCCGCCCCGACACCACGACCAGCACCACAGGCTTCCCGGTATCCAGCAGCGCATTCACCAGCTCCCCCTGCACTCCGGGCAACCTCAGGTCCTCCGCGTCGCACCCCTCCCCCGACGTCCCGTGCCCGAACAAACCGGACAGGTCACCAACGAACGCAACCGCCACATCACAGTCCTGCGTCAACGCAACAGCCTGCTCGAACCCGGAGCGATCGTTCCCCGTCACGGCGCACCCCTGGGCGTACGGCACCTCCCCCAACTCGTTGCGCAAGGCACCCAACGGCGTACCGACCTCGATCCCCAGACCACGCTCCGGGTACCGCGGCAGCACGTGATTCGGGAACGCGTAGCACCCCATCAACGTCCGCGGGTCGTCGGCACAGGGTCCGATCACTGCGACCTTCGCCTGGTGGTTCAGCGGGAGGACTGTGCCCGCGTCGAGGAGCACGATCGATTTCTCGGCCAGCTCGGCGGCAATGGCCCTGTTCTGTTCCGAGTTGAGGTTCAGTCCTTGGGCACTCACCGAGTCCTCTGGGGTCCAGTCGGCGTCCAGGAGGCCAAGTTGCGCTTTCTGGAGGAGGACTCGGCGGGCTGCCCGGTCGACGAGCGCCTCGGGGAGCTCACCCGAGCGGACCTTCGCCACGAGCCCGCCGTACCCAACGGTGTCCGGCAGTTCCACATCCGTACCGGCCGTCAGCGCCAGTGCACCCGCCGCCGCGTCGTCGGCCGCGACGCGGTGCATCGACGCCAGGAACGGCACCGCCCAGTAGTCCGACACGACGGTGCCCTCGAACCACCAGTCGTCCCGCAGTACGTCGGTGAACAACCACGGGTCGGCGCTCGCGGGCAGTCCGTCGAGGTCGGCGTACGAGCTCATCACCGACCCGGCGCCGGCGGTCGCGATCGCGGTCTCAAAGGTCGGCAGGATGATGTCCAGCAGTTCGCGGCGCCCCATCGACACCGGCCCGTGGTTCCGGCCGGCCCGCGAGGCGGAGTACCCGGCGAAGTGTTTCAGCGTCGCGAGCACACCCGCACTCTGCAACCCGCGGACGTACGCCGAGCCCAGGATCCCTACCAGGTAAGGGTCTTCGCCCATCGTCTCCTCGACCCGGCCCCACCGGTAGTCGCGGACCACGTCGAGCACCGGCGACAACCCCTGGTGGACGCCGGCCGCGGCCATGTCCCGCCCGATCGCGGCGGCCATCCGCTCGACCAGAGCCGGGTCGAACGTCGCGCCCCACGCGATCGACGCCGGGTACACGGTCGCGCCGTACGTCGTGAACCCGGTCAGGCACTCCTCGTGCACCAGCGCCGGTACGCCGAGCCGGGAGCCCTTCAGGACGATCTCGTGCTGGCGGACCACCTCCGCGACGCCCTGCTCCACCGACTGCGGGTAGCTGCCCCAGACCCGGGTGAGCTGCCCGAGACCGTCCCGGCTCGCGTCCGCGAGCGAGAGCGAGGCGCCCGTGGAGAACACGTCCTCCAGCGGCGCGACGTTGATCGTCTCGTCCGCGGGGAGCTCGTGGTCGGCCATGTCGTTGCCCACCCAGCGGCTGCCGAGCTGCGCGACCTTCTCCTCCAGCGTCATCGCCGCCAGCAGCAGCCCGGCCCGCTCGGCGGCGGGCAGGGACGGGTCGGCCCAGGGCCGCTCGGTCGCGATGGACAAGAAAATCTCCCTTGATCAACATTCGTTTCGGTGAGCAATTATCGAAACCTTTTCGATGCTCTCCCGGCCTCCCCGGCAACCGGCCCCGAATCTGTGAATCTGCTGTCTGACCAGGCGATTGCGTGACCTCACTGTGACCCCGAAAAGTCCTTAGTTCAAGTCTTGACAGCACAATCTCCGAAATCTATGTTTCGAAAACAAGTCATATCGGCAGGTGCTTCCGCAACCTGTGGGGGCAGCACGGAGTACGGAGATCACTGTGGATCCGAACACGACATCCCGGCGTACGTTCCTCGGCCTGGTCGGCGGTGGCGCGCTGGCAGCCGGCCTCGCGGCCTGCGGTAGCTCCGGCCCGACCAGCACGCCCGGTTCCACCACGGGCGCCGGTGGCGGTGGTGGAGCCGGCAGCGGTGCGACGTACTGGTTCCTCACCGGACAGCCGCAGCAGGCCATCCGCGAGGCACAGGTCAAACGGTTCAACGACGCGAACTCGAGTACCAAGCTCAAGACCACCGAGTTCCAGAACGACGCGTTCAAGCAGAAGATCAAGACCGCGATCGGCGCCGGCCAGGGCCCGACGCTGATCTGGGGCTGGGGCGGCGGCGGCCTGAAGAGCTACGTGCAGGCCAACCAGGTCGAGGACCTGACCGATTTCTTCAGCCAGAACGCGAAGCTGAAGGAATCGATCTTCCCGTCCGCGTTCGGCGCCGCGACCGTGAACGGCAAGGCCTACGCGATGCCGGTCGAGACCGTGACCCCGATCGTGCTGTTCTACGACAAGCGCGCGTTCGACAAGATCGGCGCCCAGCCCCCGAAGACCTGGGGCGAGATCCTGGACCTGGTGCCGAAGTTCAACGCCAAGGGCATCGCGCCGTTCTCGCTCGGCGGACAGTCCCGCTGGACGAACATGATGTGGCTGGAGTTCCTGTTCGACCGGATCGGCGGCAAGGAGGTCTTCCAGAACATCTACGACGGCAAGAAGGACGGCTGGTCCGACCCGTCCGCGATCAAGGCCCTGGAGGAGATGCAGAAGCTGATCAAGGCGAACGGCTTCATCAAGGGCTTCTCCTCGATCACCGCGGACTCGAACGCCGACCAGGCGCTGCTGTTCACCGGCAAGGCCGCGATGATGCTGCACGGCGCCTGGACGTACGGCAACATGAAGTCGTCCGGCGGCGACTTCGTCACCGGCGGGCACCTCGGCTACATGAACTTCCCACCGGTCGACGGCGGCAAGGGCGACCCGAGCGACACCGTCGGCAACCCGGGTCAGTACCTGTCGATCTCCTCGAAGGCCAGCGACGCCGACAAGGCCACCGCGAAGAAGTTCCTCGCCAACTACACCCTCGACGACGCGTCGGTGTCGGACTGGGTGAAGTCCGGCAACATCGCGGTCGCGAAGAGCTCGAAGGACAAGCTGTCCTCGATCACCGACAAGTTCGACTCCGAGTGGCTGAACTTCGTCTACGACACCGCGTCGGGCGCGAAGAACTTCGCCCAGTCCTGGGACCAGGCGCTCAGCCCGTCGCAGGCCGAGACGCTCCTCGACAACATCGCCAAGCTGTTCCAGCTGTCCATCTCCCCGCAGCAGTTCGCGACGAACATGAACGCGGTGATCGGCCAGTGACTGTTACCGCTCCGCCCGTCGCGCCGGCGACGACCGAACACCGTCCGACGTCCGGCGCAGGGCGGAGCGGTTCGGTCGCCTGGATGGTGCTGCCCGCGCTGCTGCTGTTCGTGGTGTTCGGCGTCATCCCGCTGATCGGCGTCCTCGTGCTGAGCTTCACCCAGTGGGACGGGCTCGGCGCGATCCACGCCGCCGGGCTGTCCAACTGGAAGTCCGTGCTGACCGACTCGCAGCTGCCGCACAGCATCCTGGTGACCTTCGAGATCATGATCCTGTCCTGGGCCGTGCAGACGCCGATGAGCCTGCTGCTCGGGACGTTCCTGGCCGGCCGGCAGCGGTACCGCGCGTTCCTCGCGGTGCTGTACTTCATCCCGCTGCTGCTCAGCTCGGCCGCGATCGCGATCACCTACAAGGCGCTGCTCGACCCGAACTTCGGGCTCGGCGCCGGCCTGAAGATCGGGTTCCTCACCCAGGACTGGCTCGGCAAGAGCAACCTGGCGATCGGCGTGGTGATCTTCATCGTGTCCTGGCAGTTCATCCCGTTCCACTCGCTGATCTACCAGGGCGGTGTCCGGCAGATCCCGACCACGATGTACGAGGCCGCCTCGATCGACGGCGCCGGCCGGGTCCGGCAGTTCTTCAGCATCACGGTGCCGCAGCTGAAGTACACGATCATCACTTCGTCGACGCTGATGGTGGTCGGCTCGCTGACGTTCTTCGACCTGATCTTCGTCCTCACCGCGGGCGGCCCCGGCGACGCCACCCGGGTGCTCGCGCTCGACATGTACAAGCGCGGCTTCATGTCCAACCAGATGGGTCCGGCCAGCGTGATCGCCGCGCTGATCGTGCTCCTCGGCCTCGCCCTCGCCCTGCTGCTGCGCAAGCTCGGCGGCAGTACGACGGCCAGCCAGCAGGAAGGGGCGTGACGATGCGAGTCCGGAAACTCCTGCAGCTGAACTGGTTCGGCGGACTGGCCGGCTGGATCTGGCTGGCGATCGTACTGATCCCGCTGTACTGGATCGTGGTCACCAGCTTCAAGGACCAGAGCGCGTACTTCACCCAGAACCCGTTCGCGCTGCCGTCCGCGCCGACCGCGAACAACTACCAACTGGTGATCCAGTCCGACTTCCCGCGGTACTTCCTGAACAGCGTGATCGTCACCGCGGGCACGATCATCCCGGCGGTCGCGATCTCGTTCATGGCGGCGTACGCGATCATCCGCGGAGCCGGCAGCAGGTTCCTCGCCGGGGTCAACGGCCTGTTCCTGATGGGGCTGGCGATCCCGCTGCAGGCGACGATCATCCCGGTGTACCTGCTGATCATCCGGATGCGCCTGTACGACAGTCTGCTGGCCTTGATCCTGCCGTCGATCGCGTTCGCGATCCCGTTGTCGGTGCTGGTGCTCGCGAACTTCATCCGCGACGTACCCAAGGAGCTCTTCGAGTCGATGCGGGTCGACGGGGCGTCCGAGTGGGGCATGATGCGCAAGCTCGCGCTGCCGCTCACCCGGCCTGCACTGGTGACCGTCAGCATCTACAACGGCCTCGGCGTCTGGAACGGGTTCCTGCTGCCACTGATCCTCACCCAGAGCCCCGACAAGCGCACGCTTCCGCTGGCGCTGTGGACGTTCCAGGGCCAGTACAGCGTGAACGTACCGGCAGTGCTCGCCTCCGTCGTCCTCACCACGCTACCGATCGTGCTCCTGTACGCCGTAAGCCGCCGCCAACTCCTCAGCGGCCTCACTGCGGGCTTCAGCCGGTAAGAGCTTCCTGCTTCGGGGTCTGGTCGCCCATGACGCCAGCGCCAGTACGGCGAACGCGGTGGGGGCGACCATCCCGGAGTACTGGTGGGCGGCCCCGTTCGAGGCGGCGGCGCCGAGCATGTTGATCAGGACCCCGGCGTACGCCCACTCCTTCAGTCGCGGCAGCCCCGGTACGGCGATGACCACCGCGGCGGCGAGCTTGGCGCCGCCGAGGATCGGCGACAGGTAGCCCGGATACCCGAGGTCGATCAGCATCGGGTAGAACGGCGCCATCCGGAACAGGTCCATGGTGCCGCCGACGGCACACTCCCCCACGACGATCGCGGTCGTTGCCCAATAGGTTCTTCGCATCCGACTCACCGGCTATCGAAACGGTCCCGTACTCTTCGGCTAACGGTACGATAGCGTGCCGATGGAGGAGGATCAATGGCAGCTGGGAAGGTCAGGCCGGTTTCGCGCGGCGACGGTGCGCGGCAGCGGATGCTCGAGGCCGCGCTCGCGGTGCTCGGCGAGTCCGGGCTGGCCGGGTTCACGATGGAGGCGGTCGCCCGGCGGGCCGGCGCCAGCAAGGCGACGCTTTACCGCCGCTGGCCGACCACGAGCGAGCTGCTGGTCGACGCGATGGACGCGACGTACCGCCCGCTCCCCACGCCCGACACCGGCTCGGTCACCAAGGACGTCACCGAGATCCTGACCGCGTTCGTCACGCTCCTCGAACGGACGCCGTTCCCGCGCCTGCTCGCCGCCTTCATCGACGCCGCCGAACGCGATCCGGCGCTCTCGAAGCTCCACCAGGACCTGACGAAACGCCGCCGCGAGCCTCTTCTGATCGTGCTCCGCCGTGGACGCGAACGCGGCGAGCTACCGCCCGACACCGATCCGGAGCTGACCACGGACCTGCTGACCAGCCCGTTCTTCTACCGTCATTTCGTTGCCCACCGCCCCGTTCCGCGACGGATGGTGTCCGACGTCGTCGCCCGCGTGCTCTCTCCGAAGACCTGACGCGTCCCGTCCGCCAGGATCACCAGCCCGGACCGCTCCGGCCGCGCCCGCAACCACTCCAGCCCGTTCGCTCCGAGGGCGAACGCCGCGGTCGCGTCGATGTCGGCCTGGGTGAGCGACCGGTACACGACGGTGACCGACGCCAGCACGCTCGGCGTCACCCCGGTCCGGGCGTCGGTGATGTGGTGACCCCGCCGGTGCAACCCGGAGGTGGCGATGGCGCCGTTCCGGATCGGTACCACCGCCGCGAGCTGGTCCGGCGCGAACGGGTCCTCGATCCCGATCCGCCACGGCTCGACGTTCGGCCCGGACACCCGGCAGGTCAGGTCGCCACCGGCGCCCAGGCAGTAGTCGGTGGCCGGCAGCCGGTCGAGCTTCCGCGCGGCGCGTTCCACCGCCCAGCCCTTCACCACGCCGCTCGGGTCGAGCCGGGCGTTCCGCCGTACGTCGAACGCGCCGCCGGACTCGATCCGCGCCTGCTCGCCGAGGGCCAGCACCTCCGCGACCTCGGGCGGGCAGTCCGCGATCGCCAGCGCGCCGCGGTTCAGCTTCGACACGTAAGAGTCGCCGCGGTAGGTGCTGAAGACCCGGTCGGCGGTCCGCAGTACGTCGAGCACCTCGGACCACGCCCGGACCGCGCGGTCGTCGTCGGTGTGCCGGCCGCGCAGCGCGAGGCTGATCGGCATCCCCATCACGTGCTCGACGTACCGCTTCATTTGCCTTGGTCCAAAGCGCTTTGGAGCGATTGGATGTAGCCACCGCTGGTGACCGTCGCGCCACTGACCATGTCGATCTGCGCGCTCTGGGCCTGGACGGTCTCGTTGATGAGGACCGGGAGCGCGTAGCTGTTGATCTCGGCGTCGCGGTGGTTCCCGTTCGGATACTGCAGCACGCTGACCGCGGTGATCTTGCCGGCCTGCTCGGTGAGCTGGACCTGGACCGGACCCCACTGCGTCTGCGCGACACTGCCGGTGACCGTCGCGGACTTCGACGTCGGCGTACTGGACGGGGCCGGGGTCGACGGCGTAGCCGGCGTCGTGGGGGTCGTCGATGCGGGTGGCGCGGTCGGGGTGGTTGCCGGCGATTCGTTGGTGCCGCCACCGATGGTCGGGCCTACGGCCGCCTCGGGGCCGGAGGTGGACGTGTGGTAGGCGAACATCAGGACGACCGCCGAGACGGTACCGAGGAGCCAGAGCACGATGCGTTTCACGGCGGTCACCACTTGAAGGTCTCGAGATGGAGCCGCTCGGCCGGCAGGCCGGCGGCTGTGAGGGTGGCGCGGACCAGGTCCGTCCACGCCTCGGGGCCGCACAGGTACACGTCGCGCTCGGCGATGTCCGGGATCCAGTGCAGCAGCATGTGCAGGTCGTCGTACTCCGGGACTCCGGCGCCGAACCACGAATCCGGCCGCCGCCGCGCGCCCGGCAGCGTCAGCAGGGACAGTCCGCGGTCGCGCCACAGGGTCTGGAACTCGTCGTGGAACAGCGGCTGGTCGGTGTACCGCTGGACGAGCACCGCGTCGCCCGGCGCGTAGTCGAGGCCCTCGGCGAGCGCCCGCAGCGGAGTGACGCCGACGCCGGCTCCGATCAGCGCGATCTTCCGCTGCGTCCGGGCGCGTGGGCTCATCCGGCCGTACGGTCCCTCGACGAGTACGCGCGTACCAGGTCTGACCGACCTGAGGGCGGCGCTGCCGTCGCCGGCGTCCTGCACGGTGATCCGCAGGCCGCGGCCGTCGGGGGCGGCCGACAACGAGTACGGGTTCGCGCGCGTCCAGCCGGGGCGGCCGAGGAAGCGCCACGAGAAGAACTGGCCGGCCTCGGC
>NZ_DASRVN010000365.1:0-31482 GCF_035655035.1 Kribbella sp.
CACGCGCCCAACCTGTACGGCGACACGTCGTACGCGCCCTGGGACACGGTGCTCAGCGGGTTCCTCGCCGAGCCCGGGATCGGCGCCGAACGGCTCGTGTTCTCGACCGACTCGCCGTACACCGTGCCGCTCGCGGAGGTGAACCGGATCCGGGACTGGCCGGTCGACCCGGACCAGAAGGTTGCCGTCTTCGGCGGGAACGTCGGCAAGCTCCTGGGGCACCAGTGAGCGCACCAGTGACCACACAACGGGAGGCAGACATGGTCACCACGGAGGAGATCGGGGCCGAACGGCCCACGGACGCGTCGGTGCTGGTGCGCGGCGTGTCGCCGGTGCTCGAAGTACCGTTCACCGACGACGGAGAGGTGGACTACGACGGCTTCGACCGGGTCGTGCGGTACGTGCTCGGCACCGGTGTGAGCAGCATGATGTTCCCCGGCTTCGCGTCGGAGTTCCACAAGCTGTCCGAGGAGGAGCGCCGCCGGCTGACCGAGATCCTGCTGTCGCAGACCCGCGGGCGGGACGACGTCGCGGCAGTGGTCGCCGTACAGGATCACGCCACGCGGCTCGCGGCGCGGCGGGCGCGGGAGTCGGTGGAGGCCGGCGCGGACCTGATCAACCTCCTGCCGCCGCACTTCCTGTCGCCGTCGCGGGGTTCGCTGGAGCAGCACGTCCGGACCGTGCTGACCACGATCGACCCGGTGCCGATGGTGCTGCAGTACGCGCCGGCGGAGACCGGCACCAGCCTGGACGCGGACCTGCTGCGCGCGATCGCCATCGACCACCCGAACCTGCGGCTGGTCAAGGTCGAGTCGAGCCCGCCCGGCCCGCTGATCGCCGAGCTCGCCGGGGGTACGCCGTCACTCGCCTCGGTCGAGGGGTACGCCGGCGTCCAGCTGCCCGACGCGGTCCGCCGCGGCGCGGTCGGTACCCAGCCGGGCTGCTCGCTGACCGAGGTGTACGTCGAGATCTGGCGCCTCCTGACCACCGGGGACGGTGAGGAGGGCGTCGACCTGCACCGCCGGCTGCTCCCGTACATCTCGTACTGGATGCTCGACACCGAGCGGATCATCGCGGCCGAGAAGCTGATCTCGGTACGCCGCGGCCTGTTCGCGAGCGCCTACTGCCGCGAGCCCGCGCACCTGCTGGACGCCGAGGAGGTCCGGATGGTCGACCGCCTGCTCGCGGAATTCGCCGACCTCCTCCCCCACCTGGCCTGACGTTTCAGGGGTTGACCACGCAAGTTGCCCGTTCACCGGCTGGATGCAGCAGGTGAACGGGCAGGCACGAGGTCAACCCCTCAAACGGGTCTGGTTCAGGGGGCGCGGAGGCGGGCGGTGAGGGCATGCCCGTACATCAGTTCGGCGTCAGCGATCGCGGCCGTCGACGGGGCGATCGATCGAGCACCGTCCGCGGTCAGTCGCTGGTACGTGACCGTCTTGAGGAACTTCCCGACCCACAACCCGCCCGTGTAGCGTCCGGCGCGGCCGGTCGGGAGGACGTGGTTGGTGCCGATCGACTTGTCCGAGAACGCCACCGTGGCCTCGGGCCCGACGAACAACGAGCCGTAGTTGCGCAGGTTCGCGGCGTACCAGTCGTCGTCGGACGTCTGTACTTCGAGATGCTCCGGCGCGTACGCGTCCGAGACCTGTACTGCCTCCTCGCGGGACTCGCACACCACGACCGTGCCGTGCTCCCGCCAGGCGGCGCCGGCCACGTCGACGGTCGGCCAGTCCCCCGCAAGCCAGCGCTCGACCTCGTCGATCACCGCCGTACCGAAGGACCGCGAGGTGGTGACGAGCAGCGCCGGGCTGTTCGGGCCGTGTTCGGCCTGGCCGAGCAGGTCGGCGGCGACCAGGCGGGCGTCGGCGGACTCGTCCGCGATCACCGCGACCTCGGTCGGGCCGGCCAGCAGGTCGATGCCGACCGTACCGAACAACTGCCGCTTGGCCTCGGCGACGTACGCGTTCCCGGCGCCGACCACCAGGTCCACCGGCGGGACGTCCTCGATGCCGAAGGCAAGGGCCGCGAAGGCCTGGACGCCGCCCAGGCACAGGATCACGTCGGCGCCGGCGAGGTTCATCGTGTAGAGCTGCGGGCCGTAGATCCCGTTGCTGTCGCGGGGTGGGGCGACAGCCACGACGGTGTCCACACCCGCGACCTTCGGGACGGTCACGGTCATGATCGAGGAGGCGATCAGCGGGTAGCGCCCGCCGGGTGAATACGAACCCACCTTCGCCACCGGGATGTGGCGATGGCCCAGAACGACACCTGGAAGGGTTTCCGTCTCCAGGTCCGTCAAGGTGGCCCGTTGGGCGCGCGCGAAGCTCTCCACCTGCGAGCGGGCGAACTCCAGGTGCGCGGCCAGGTCGTCGTCGACCGTGGCGGCCTTGATCTCGGCGGCGGAGACGACGAACGAGTCCGGTTCCCAGTTGTCCAGCCGGGCGGACCAGCGGCGGATCGCCGGGCCGCCCTCGTGCTCGACCTCGGAGAGGATCGTGCTGACGGTGTCGATCACATCCTGCTGCCGTTCGACCCGTTGCGGCCACCCCGTCTTGAGGTGTTCGGCCATGATCAGCCTCCTTCGTACACGCGGGAGATGGCCGCGAAGATACGCGCCGGACGGTCCCGCAGGTAGTGGTCGTAGACCGACAGGGCTGGACCACTGCCGCGCAGGATCCAGTCGCCGTCCTCCTCGAACCCGCCGTTGCGGACGCCCAGCCCGATCGACTCGACGTGGTCCACGCCGACGTCGATGTACTGCCCGGCCGTCTCTTTCAGCACGTGCAACCGGAAGGTCAGGTCCACGAAGTCGCGTCCGGCAACGTACTTCGTGACGTCGACCGGGCCTTCCATGCCGTCACCATTGGTCCACACGGGCCAGCGCTGCTCGTGCATGTCCATTTTCCAGACGACCGTGTCGTCGATCAGCATCTCGAGCTGGAACCGCCCGGGCTCGATCCCCGGCGCGAGGAACCAGCGGTGGTACCAGAACGACACCTCGTAGCGCGGCAGCCGCGGGTCGACCGGCACCCGCTGCGTGGCCGAGGCCGTCGTACCGGCGGGGGTCCGGGAGCGCGAGTTGATCAGCGCCAGCCGGCCGTCGCCGTACAGCGCCTTGTTGTCCGCGGACGGCGTCGGCCCGTCGTCGAGCTGCGTGCCGTACGAGATCACGCCCGGGATCCGGCCGGCGGCGACGTACTCCGCGCTCGTGGTCAGGGTCGCGGTGCAGTACTCCGGGGTCGCGTGCAGCGGCGCGTCCAGGAACCGGCCGGTGTAGATCAGCGGGATCAGCTCGAGGCCGCGCGGGTCGGTGAGCGCGAGGATCTCGTCGAGGCAGGCGCCGAGCGACGCGGCGACCGTGGTGTTCTCGTTGTGCCCGTCGAGGAACGGGTAGATGATCCCGTCCACGAACTCGGCGTACTTGTCCAGGAACTCCGGGCTGGTCGCCATCCCGAAGTACGCGCAGGTGTAGAATCGCAGGTCCGGCGCGATCGCGGTGGCCACGTCCAGGAACTCCCGCATGTACTCCGGGGTGAACAGCGTGGCGTTGTCGCCGACCTCGAAGTCGTCGATCGCCCAGGCCTTGAAGTTCGGGTACTTCAGCGCGAGCTCGGCGAACGCCTTCGCCCAGCTGACGTAGTCCAGCCGGTACGGCCGGGACGCGCGGCCGTAGTCGGAGGTCTCGGTCGGCGGCACGATGTACGGGATCACGTCGATGCCGGCGGCCGCGGCGGCGGGCAGGAACTCGTCGCGCAGGTCGTCGAAGTCGGTGGCGCTGTCCCAGATGCAGTACAGGTACGTGTTCGCGTTCAGTTCGAGCAGCCGGCGGACGAGCGCCGGGGTGTCCAGGTGCCGGTAACCGTCCGCGCGGGGCTGGCGCTCGCGGAGCGAGGCACCGACCGTGTTGCCACCGGTCAGGGTGGCCTTGATACCGCCGTCGGGCTGGGGATACGGGCCGTGCGTGGTCATCGGAACCACTCCTCGGGATTTTCGAGATTTCGAAAATACTTCTGCTATCTCGGAAAAGCCTAAGTCGCCCGCCGGACCCCGGCAAGCCTCAGAGCTCGGTTGCGCCGAGCCGTTCGGAAATCGTGGCGGCCAGCTGCATCAGCCCGGACTGCGCCTGCTTGCGCTTGTCCCGGGTCAGGTCCCGGGCGAACGAGGTGACGCCGACCGCTCCGGTGACGTGCCCGCCGGCCGCGAAGAACGGCGCGGCGACACAGGCGATGTCCGCCTGCTCCTCCTGGTCCTCGACCGCGAATCCCTGCTTCGCGATCCGGGCCAGCTCGGCCCGGAAGCTCTCCTCGTCGACCGGCTTCGCCTTCGGCCCGAACCCGGGCTCCAGCCGGCCGAGCAGCGGCTTCAGGTCGTCCTCGGGCAGGTACGCCGCGATCGCCCGGCCGAGCGCGGTCAGGTTGAAGTGCGAGACCTTGCCCGGGAACGTGTCGAACTGGACGAACCCGGGCATCGCCGCCTTCGCGACGTACACCACCGAGGATCCGGTCAGGACGCCGATGTGCACCGGCATCCCGAGCTGGTCGGCCAGCTCGCGCATCTCCCGGGACGCGACCGAGGACAGGTCGACCTTGCGGATCAGCTGCGTGGCCAGCCCGTACAGCCGCAGCGTCGGCCGCCAGAAGTGGCTGCGGCCGACCACCCGGCGGCTCGCGTAGTCACGCTGCTCCAGCGTGTAGACGATCGACGCGCAGGTCGCCAGCGGGATCTTCGCCTTCTTCGCCAGCGCCGTGAGCGTGAGTTCCTCGTCGGACTCGACCAGGGTCTCGAGCACGGTCAGTGCCCGTGCGACCGCCGGGGACGGCGACCGGTCACCCGCTGTCTCACTCATGCTCGGAGTGTAGCGCCCGGACCGGAAGCTGTCTTCGAGTGACGGTATATACGGAATGATGAAAATGCACCTCAGATCTTGAAGTATGCAACATTTCGTGTCACTGTCCCGGAAAGAGTGCTGATGGGCGGACTTCGTCCGCGTGGGAGGTAGCCGCCATGTCCGATCCCCTGAGCCGCCGGACGTTTCTCCGGGTCTCCGGTCTCTCGCTGTCCGCCGCCGCCGTCGGCGGTTCCGCAGCGGGTTGTTCGTTCTTCTCCACCGATGCCAAGAAATCCACCGGCTCGGCCGCCGCCGACGCCGGCGCCAAGGAGTCACCGGTCCTGACCAAGCTGGTCAAGGACGGCAAGCTCCCGCCGCTGGAGCAGCGGCTGCCCAAGAACCCGATGGTGGTCAAGCCGATCCAGAGTGCCGGCAAGTTCGGCGGGGTCATGCAGCGCGGCCAGATCGACCGGAACGCCACCCAGAACCAGTACGTCGAGTTCGCCGGCCTGCTGGAGTGGACCCCGACGACGCCCGCGCAGCCCGGTCCCGGCCTGGCCGAGAAGTGGGACATCGAGGAGGGCGGCAAGGTCTACGTCTTCCACCTCCGCGAGGGCCTGAAGTGGTCCGACGGGCAGCCGTTCACCACCGACGACCTGATGTTCGCCTACGAGAAGGAGTTCCTGAACAAGGAGCTCAACCCGATCTTCCCCAGCTGGCTGGCGCCCGGCGGGAAGCCCGGCAAGTTCGTGAAGGTCGACGACCACACGCTGCGGATGGAGTTCGAAGTACCGCACGGTCTGCTGCTGAAGTACCTGTGCTTCATCGGCCTGACCGGGTTCGGTTCGTCGTCCGCGCTGCTGCTGCCGGCGCACTACCTGAAGCAGTTCCACAAGGACTTCGCCACTCCGGCGCAGCTCAAGGCCGCGATGAAGAAGGACCCGGCGCCGTCCTGGGCGGAGTTCTTCGGCAACAAGCGGAACATCTGGAAGAACGCCGACATCCCGATCCTCGGCCCGTGGAAGCTGGTCGCCCCGCTGCAGGGCTCGGGCGCGACGGCCCGGCTGGACCGCAACCCGTACTACTGGAAGGTCGACGAGCAGGGCCGCCAGCTGCCCTACATCGACAGCCAGCAGTACACGGTGATGCCGTCGGAGACGCTCGGGCTGCGGGCCGCGAACGGCCAGCTCGACCTGCAGGTCACCGACATCCAGGCCGAACAGCTCCCGCTGCTGATCAAGAACCAGCAGGCCAAGGGCTACAAGGTCAACCGGTGGGTCGCCGAGCCGAACACCTCGCTCCAGCTGAACCAGAGCCACCCGGATCCAGTACTGCGGGCGCTGTTCCAGAAGCTCGACTTCCGCGCCGGCCTCTCGCACGCGATCAACCGCAAGGAGATGAACGACGCGCTGTTCGCCGGGCAGGGCTTCATCCGGCACCCCTGCGCCCAGCCCGAGGACGAGTACTGGGTGAAGGGCATGGGCCAGCGCTTCATCGAGTACGACGTTGCCGAGGCCAACAAACGCCTCGACGCCGCGGGCCTCACCAAGCGCGGGCCGGACGGCATGCGGCTGCGCCCGGACGGGAAGAAGCTGCAGCTCGTCGGCCGCTGTTTCGAGGTCGGGGTCGGCATCGACGCGATCAGCGTGCTGGAGTACGCGCAGCGGTACTGGAAGGCCGTCGGCATCGACATGGTCGCCAAGCAGATGACGCTGGAGCTGTGGTACAACGACATCCCGCACGGCGACTACGACCTGGTCGCGTACCCGCCGGCCACGATCCTGTGGGACATCGACTCGCTGTGGTACATCCCGACCAACGGCCTGACCTACTGGGCGCCGAAGTTCGGCAACTGGTACGGCAACCACAAGGACCCGTTCGGGATGGAACCGACCGGCGACTTCCGCAAGCTGCAGCTGATGTACGACCAGCTGGTCACCACCGCGGACAACGCCAAGCGACTCGAGCTCGGACGGCAGATCCTGCACCTGCACGACCAGAACGTGTGGATCATCGGCACCGTCGGTGTGCCGTTCCAGCCGTTGATCGCGGCCGGCGACCTGAAGAACGTCCGCCCGGACGCGATCGCCAGCTTCCGCACCCACTACGAGAACGCCTCGTCGCCGGAGCAGATGTATTTCGACTCCCCGGAGAAGCACTCCTGACCCGAAGGGACTCAATTGGCCGGCTATCTGCTCCGTCGCCTGCTGGCGATGGTACCCACCGTCCTGCTGATCTCGCTCGTGTCGTTCCTGATCATCCAGCTGCCGCCCGGCGACTTCCTCACCACGGTCGTCGCCAAGCTGCAGCAGCAGGGACAGACGGTCGGGGCGGATCAGCTGGCGGCGCTGAAAGCGCAGTACGCGCTCGACAAGTCACCGCTCGAGCAATACCTGCGGTGGATGACCAACATCGTTCTGCACGGTGATTTCGGACAGTCGTTCGAGTACAACAAGCCGGTCGCCACGCTGCTCGGCGAACGGCTGCCGCTGACCCTGGGCCTCGGCCTGGCGACGTGGCTGATCGGCTGGACGGTGGCGCTGGTGGCGGGGATCTACTCCGCCGCCCGGCGCTACTCGAAGCTCGACTACGTGATCACCGCGCTGACGTTCGTCGGGCTCGCGGTCCCGGGGTTCCTGGTCGCGCTGACCGTCGTGTACCTGGAGTTCAAGTTCTTCGGGCAGACGCTGTCGGGGACCATGTCGCCGCAGTTCGAGGGCGCCGCGTGGAACCTCGGCAAGCTGCTCGACCTGCTCAACCACCTGTGGCTGCCGGTGCTCGTCCTCGCCTCGGGCGGCGTCGCGGGCACGATCCGGGTCCTGCGGGCGAACCTGCTCGACGAGTTGCACAAGCCGTACGTGACCGCCGCCCGCGCCCGCGGGCTGGACGAACGCAAACTGCTGATGCGCTACCCGACCCGGGTCGCGCTGAACCCGTTCATCGCCACCATCGGCTGGACGATTCCGGCGCTGTTCGACGGTGAGGTACTGGTCGCGACCGTGCTCGGCCTGGAGACCACCGGGCCGTTGCTGCTGAACGCGTTGAAGGCCCAGGACATGTACCTGGCCGGCGGCATCATCCTGATCGCCTGCGTGCTGACCGTGATCGGCACGCTGATCTCCGACCTGCTGCTCGCCGCCGTCGACGCCCGGGTCCGGGTCGGGTACACGGGGAGCGGCAAATGACCACGATCGAAGCCGAACCGACCCTCGCGCTGGCGTCCCAGCGGACGCTGATCTGGCGCCGGTTCAAGCGCAACAAGCTCGCGGTCGTGTCGCTGTGGATCCTCGCGCTGATCTACTTCACCGCCGCGTTCTGCGAGTTCCTCGCGCCGCAGACCCAGGACACGTACGCCGCGGACCGCGCGTTCGCGCCGCCGCAGGTGCTGAAGATCTCGCTGACCTCGAGCCCGCACCTGTACGTCAACGGCTACAAGGGCACGCCGAACCCGCAGACACTGCTCCGCGACTACTCCACCGACAAGTCCCAGAAGTACGGCGTACGCCTGTTCCCCAAAGGTGACCACTACAAGCTGTGGGGGCTGATCCCGTCCGACCGGCATCTGCTCGGCCCGAGTCAGCACGGGGCGCCGTTCCACCTGCTCGGCACCGACGACCAGGGCCGGGACAACCTGTCGCGGGTCATCTACGGCACCCGGATCTCGATGTCGGTCGGGTTGATCGGCGTACTCATGGCGCTCGTCCTCGGGCTGCTGCTCGGCGGCATCTCCGGGTACTTCGGCGGGCTCACCGACGGCATCGTGCAACGCGTGATCGAGTTCTTCATGTCGATCCCGACGCTGCCGCTCTGGCTCGGGCTGGCGGCCGCCGTACCGCCGGGGTGGAGTGCGCTGAAGACGTACTTCGCGATCACGCTGATCCTCTCGCTGATCGGCTGGACCGGTCTGGCGCGGGTGATCCGCAGCCGGTTCCTGCAGATCCGCGGCGAGGACTTCGTACTGGCCGCGGAACTCGACGGCGCCCGCTGGCACCGGGTGGTCGGGCGGCACATGCTGCCCGCGTTCACCAGCCACATCATCGCGTCGCTGACGCTCGCGGTGCCCGGCATGATCCTCGGCGAGACCGCGCTGTCGTTCCTCGGGCTCGGCCTGCAGGCGCCGGTGGTGAGCTGGGGCGTGCTGCTGAGCACGGCGCAGAGCATCCGGGTGCTGACCACGGCGCCGTGGCTGCTGGCGGCCGGCGCCGCGGTCGTGATCGCGGTGATGGCCCTCAACTTCGTCGGTGACGGCCTCCGGGACGCCGCCGACCCGTACGAGTCATGAGGAGGCCCGTGAGCGAGCCGCTGCTGGAGATCGAGAAGCTCAGTACCCACTTCGACACCGCCGACGGTCTGGTCAAGGCCGTCGACGACGTCACGCTGCGGGTCGAACCCGGCCGGACGCTGTGCATCGTCGGCGAGTCCGGCTGCGGCAAGAGCGTCACCGCGCGGTCGATCCTGCGGCTGGTGGACCCGCCCGGGCAGATCGTTGCCGGCAGCATCCGGTTCCGCTCCGCCGCCGGCGTCGTCGACCTGGCCGCGCTCGACTCCCGCGGGCCGGAGCTGCGGCGGATCCGCGGCAAGGAGATCGGGATGGTCTTCCAGGAGCCGATGGTCGCGCTCAGCCCGGTGCACACGATCGGGCAGCAGCTGATCGAGGTCCTGCGGCTGCACGAGGGGCTCGGCAAGAAGGAGGCCCGGGAACGCGCGATCGCCGAGCTGCGCGGGGTCGGGATCCCGCAGCCGGAGCGGCGGATCGACGCGTACTCGTTCCAGCTGTCCGGCGGGATGCGGCAGCGCGCGATGATCGCGATGGCGCTTGCTTGCCGTCCGCAACTACTGATCGCGGACGAGCCGACGACCGCGCTGGACGTCACCACCCAGGCGCAGATCCTGCGGCTGCTGCGCAAGCTGCAGGAGGAACGCGGGATGGCGATCCTGTTCATCACCCACGACCTCGGCGTGGTCGCCGAGCTCGCGGACCGGGTCGCGGTGATGTACCTCGGCAACGTCGTCGAGGAATGCGACGTGGACTCGCTGTTCCACGACCCGCGGCACCCCTACACGCGCGCGCTGCTGCGCTCGGTACCGCGGATCGAGCGCCGGGCGCGTCGTCGATTGCCGACAATCCGCGGACAGGTCCCGCATCCGCAGCAACGGCCGAGCGGCTGCCCGTACCGGACGCGCTGCGATCACGTCGTACTCGGTCAGTGCGAC
Source organism: Kribbella sp. (assembly GCF_035655035.1). GTDB lineage: Bacteria > Actinomycetota > Actinomycetes > Propionibacteriales > Kribbellaceae > Kribbella. The sequence goes on from NZ_DASRVN010000365.1 coordinate 10,046, forward strand.
GTGGAGAACCCGGAGCTGATCAGCGACGGCGACCGCGAGGTCCGCTGCGTGCACTACCCGACCGCCGACAGCATCCGCAGCGGCCACGAACTGCAAGAGGTGACAGCAGATGCCGGATAAGACCGAGGCACCCGGTGGGGAGATCCTTCGGGTTGAAGGGCTGAGCATGCGGTTCACCGGGGGCGCGGGGTTGTTCGGGCGGCGGAACCGTTCCACCGTGCGGGCGGTCGACGACGTCGATCTCGTCGTACGGCGGGGCGAGACGCTCGGCCTGGTCGGCGAGTCGGGCTGCGGGAAGACCACGCTCGGGCGCTGCATCCTGCGCGCACACAAGCCGACCGCGGGGCGGCTTGTGTACCGGCGTGCGGACGGCACCGAGGTCGACCTGGCCGCGCTGTCCCGGGCCGAGCTCCGGCCGCTGCGGACCGAGATCCGGACGGTCTTCCAGGACCCGAACTCCTCGCTGAACCCCCGGATGACCGTCCAGCAGATCGTCGCCGAACCGCTGATTGTCAACAATCTGGCGAGCGGCAGCGAGGTGAAGGACCGGGTCGGCGAGGCGCTGCGGCGCTGCGGGTTGCGGCCCGAGCTGATGCGCCGCTACCCGCACGCGTTCTCCGGCGGCGAGCGGCAGCGGATCGGGATCGCCCGCGCGCTGGTCACCGAGCCGCGCCTGGTCGTCGCCGACGAAGCGGTCAGCGCGCTCGACGTGTCGGTCCGCAGCCAGATCCTCAACCTGATGGAGGACCTGCAGGACGAGCTCGGCCTGACGTACGTCTTCATCTCGCACGACCTCTCGGTGATCCAGCACCTCTGCGACCGGGTGGCCGTGATGTACCTCGGCCGGATCGTCGAGGAGGCCGAGACCGAGGACCTGTTCGAGCGGCCGCGGCACCCGTACACCGAGGCACTGCTGCGGTCGGTCCCGCGGCCGGATCCCCGGCTGCGGCGGCGTGACGACGTACTGCCGGCCGGCGAGATCGCGTCCCCGGACCAGACCTTCACCGGCTGCCGGTTCCAGCCGCGCTGCCGGTACGCCGTGGACCTGTGCGCGCAGGTGGAGCCGACGACCGTACCGCGGTGCCACTTCGCCGACGAGCTGGAGCTGGACGGGGTGTACACGGCGATCTGACGTCCCTGTTGCTACGGTCGGACCGGCAGTCCGATCTCACGGGGAGTAGTCGATCGTGTCCGAAACGCAACAGGCGGCTGCGGAGAAGTCCTTCTTCGGGCATCCGCGCGGGTTGATGACGCTGTTCACCACCGAACTGTGGGAGCGGTTCAGCTACTACGGGATGCGCGCGATCCTGCTGCTCTACCTGACCGACAAGGCGTACGGCCTCGGGCTGGAGCAGTCGCTCGGGCAGGCCGTGGTGTCGATCTACGGCGCGTCGGTCTACCTGCTGTCGGTGCTCGGCGGGTGGTTCGCGGACCGCGTCTTCGGCGCCCGCCGGACGGTGCTGTACGGCGGCAGCGTGATCGTCGCCGGGCACCTGCTCCTGGCGCTGCCGTCCACGGGTCCGGCGTACGCGGGGATCGCTCTGGTTGCCCTCGGCACCGGTCTGCTGAAGCCGAACGTGTCCACGATGGTCGGCACGCTGTACGAACAGGGCGATCCACGGCGGGACTCGGCGTTCTCGATCTTCTACATGGGGATCAACATCGGGTCGTTCTCGGCGCCGTTCGTGGTCGGGTTCCTGCGCCGCGAGTTCGGGTTCCACGTCGCGTTCGCGGCGGCCGCGGTCGGCATGACGCTGGCGCTGATCGCGTACCTGCTCGGCCGCCGGACGCTGCACGGCCGCGGCGACACCCCGCCGAACCCGCTCACCGCCGCGGACCGGCCGGGCATGATCAAGGTGTCGGTGGCGGTGCTCGCGTTGCTCGCGGTGGTGCTCGGCTGGTCGGCCTGGCGGTCCGGCGGCCTCGGCCCGAAACCGGTCGTGGACGCGATCTCGTACCTGTGCTTCCTGGCCCCGATCGCGTACTTCGTGATGCTGCTGCGGAGCCCGCTGGTGACACCGGTGGAGCGGCAGCGGGTGCGCGCGTACATCCCGCTGTTCGTCGCGGCGATGCTGTTCTTCATGCTGTTCGAGCAGGCGGCGACCACGCTGACCTCGTTCGCCGCGCACCGGACCCAGCTGAACCTGTTCGGCGCCGAGATCTCGCCGGAGTTCTTCCAGTCGGTGAACCCGTTCTCGATCATCGTGCTGGCGCCGGTGTTCGCGGTGATCTGGATCCGGCTCGGCGACCGCGGACCGTCGATCGGGCAGAAGTTCGCCACCGGGCTGCTGCTCGCCGGGATCTCGTTCGCGGTCATGTCGCTCGCGTCGTCGGTTGCCGGGAGCAACCTTGCGTCACCGCTCTGGCTGGTCGGCGTGTACGTGATCCAGACGCTCGGCGAACTGTTCCTCTCCCCCGTCGGCCTGGCCGCCACCACCCGCCTGGCACCACAGGCGTTCCTCAGCCAGATGATGGCCCTGTGGTTCCTCGCACCGGCGGCCGGCCAGGCCATCACCGCCCAACTGGTCCAGGCAACCCAGGGCGCCTCCGACACCACCTACTTCGGCGGCCTGGCGGTCGTCACGATCGTCGTCGCGTTCGCCGTCTACGCCCTGGCCCCCTGGATCCGCCGCCACACCGACGCCCGCTGACCGGTTACGCGGTGCGCGAGCCGGCGACCCCGCGCTTAATCTCTCGAGAGGTTCACCCCTCAGCTCGCCCGTTAGCGCGGCGCATGCGGCGCGGCAACCGACCGTTCCAGAGGTGAACCACTCAAACTCCGAGCGGCCGGGCACCGGTTGGAGGTGGGGTTGCGGGCGGGGCGCCGCGTTCCAGGGCGGCCGGCGCGCCCGTCAGCGGACCCAGGTCCGGAGGGCAGCGTCGAGGCCGGTTGTCGTGTTGTCGGCAGCGGCCCAGGCGATGTAGCCGTCGGGGCGGACCAGTACGCCGGTGAGCTCACCGGCGTACTTGGTGGTCAGGACTCGAACCCGATCACCGGCAACCTCGCGCAGCGCCGCCGAGTCCGCGAAGTCGAGTAGCAGCGACTTGCCGTCTTGCAGGTGCTCGCCCAGCCGCGTACCGTCCGCGAACTCGAAGTCCGGCGCGCCGGTGCCGACCAGCTCGTGGTCGCCCTCGATCGCGTACCGGTGCAGCACCCCGGACAGCTTCTTCGCCAGGTACGTCGAACCGCTCGGCGTCTGGAGCAGATCCGTCACCACGCTGCGCAGCGCCGCGCTCCGGAAGTCCGTACGCATCAAGGCGATCTGCGCCCGCGTCCAGTCCAGCACCCACGCGCCGACCGGGTGCCGCTCGGTGGTGTACGTGTCGAGCAGCCCGTCGGGCGCGGTGCCCTGGATGGTCGCGGCGAGCTTCCAGCCGAGGTTGACCGCGTCGCCGATCCCGAGGTTCAGCCCCTGCCCGCCGAACGGCGAGTGCACATGCGCGGCGTCACCCGCGAGCAGCACACGACCCATGCCGTACGACGTCACCTGGCGGGCGTTGTCCGTAAACCTGGTCGCGCTGTGCACCTTCGTGACCGTGACGTTGACGCCGGTCACGTGCCGCAGGCTCGCCTGGATCTCCTCGGCGGTGATCGGCGCATCCCGATCCACCGGCGGCCCGTCGAACTCGACCGTCAGCACCCGCCCGGGCACCGGCCCGTGCGCATAAACCCCGGTAGACGTGTGATTCCAGCTGCTCCTGAGCCCCTCCGCCCCTTCCAGCTCCACGATCGCCTGCCGCCCGGTGATCTCCGGATCGGTCCCCGGAAACTCGAACCCAGCCACCTTCCGCACCAGACTCCGCCCACCATCACACCCCACCAACCACCCGGCCCGCACGCTCTCCCCACCACTCACGGCACCGCCACCCGCTGCACTACTGCCGACCGTAGGGTTGTTGACAATCCGATCATCGACACGGGCCGGCATGAGTTGAACGGTGACGCCGTGGCCATCGGCGTCGAAGCCGACGAGCTCGACGCCCCGGCGTACCTCGACGCCCAGCTCGGCCGCGCGCTCGCCCAGCGCGGCCTCGACCGCCTGCTGGCCGACGGCGAAGATCGACCTCGCCGGGCCGGCGTCCCGGAACGCCGGGTCCTCGAAGTCCACGCCGGCGGAGCTGACCATGATCCCGGCGAAGTGCCCGGCCGGCGGCGGACCGCTCGGGCCTTTCCCGCCGCGGAACGCCTTCATCTGCTCGAACGCCTGCCGCTGCACCTCCTGCAGCCCCGGCAGCAGACCCCGCCGGTAGAACGCCTCGGCGGTCGGCACGTTGATCGACCCCGCCTTGATCGTCGGATCGATCTCCAGCAGCCGCTCCACGACCAGTACGTCCAGCCCGGCCAGCCGCAGCTCGCAGGCGAGCATCAGCCCGACCGGCCCACCCCCGGAGATGACTACGTCCTTGGTGTTGCTAACAGTCTGATTGTCCACAATCGGAATAGTAGACTGAGTACAAAATTTGGTCCAGTACAATTCCTGTCATGGCCCAGCCAGGACTGCGCGAACGCAAGAAGCAGGCGACCCGCCGGATGATCGCGGACGTCGCCACCGGGCTGTTCGTACGGCGTGGCTTCGACGCCGTCACCGTCGCCGAGATCGCCGAGGCGGCCGGCGTCTCCAAGATGACGGTCTTCAACTACTTCCCGCGCAAGGAGGACCTGTACCTGGACCGGCACCTCGACCGGCTCCGGGAGCTCGAGGCCGTGGTCCGCGACCGCCCGGCCGGGGAGCCGGTGGCGGTCGCGATGCGCCGCTACCATCACGAGTTGCTGGCCGCCGGGCACCCGCTGTCCGGCGCGGTCGAGGGCGTGCGCGGTTTCTGGACCGTCCTGCACTCCAGCCCGGCCCTGATGAGCCGGATGGTCGAGCAGGAGCACGAGATCGCCAAGTTGCTCACCCGCGTCCTGACCGAGGAGACCGGAGACGAGTTCCAGTCGCGTCTGGTCGCGAATCTGCTGACCGCGACGATCATCACGATCTGGCACACGCCGGTCAGCCGGATCGTCGCCGGCGAGGACGTCGAGCTGGTTCGCCGCGAACAGGTGCAGGTCATCGACCACGCGTTCGACGTACTGGAGCGGGGAATCGGTCGCCGGAGGGAGCCGCTTCACTCTGGTGGGTGAGGCGGCGGGCGCCGGTACGCCGGATGCTCGGAACGTGACCACAACAGAGCGTCCCGTCCCCCGCTGGGCCTACGTCCTCGCCCACGCGATCCCGTTCATGGCGTTACCGTCCGGCCTCTGGCGGCTCGGCCTGGTGTTCGGCTCGTCGATGGGCATGCTGGACGACCACGGCCAACCCGTGTACGCCGGCGACGTCGGCACCAAGATCTACATCGTCTGCCTGACGATCTTCTCCGAGCTGGTCGCCCTGACCGCCCTGGGCCTGGTCAGCCGCTGGGGTGAGATCGCCCCGCGCTGGATCCCGTTCATCGGCGGCCGCCGCGTCCACCCGTACGCCGCGATCGTGCCCGCCACGCTCGGCGCCCTCAGCCTGATGGCGATCTGGACGTTCGGCTTCCGCAACGCCTACACGGACCACTTCATCCCGTTCAGCAGCACACCGTGGAAGGTCCTGATGCTGACCTGCTACACCCCGCTGAACCTCTGGGGCCCCGCCCTACTCCTCGTCACCTGGTCCTACTACCGCCGCCGAGTCACCCAAGCCACCCCTCAGCCCCACATCACCATCAGCCAGTAACGCCGGCCCCGGCACCGGGTGGGGTGCTGCGCAACCGGGGTTCGCGGGGGCCTGTGGACAAGGCGTCAGCGGGAGCGGGGACGTGGTTTGAGGGTCGTTGCGGGGAGGGGTGGGGCGGGTAGCGGGTCGCCTTCGTAGCCGGGGACCATGGGGAAGCGTTCGTTGCCGTCGGACGCAATGGCGGCCTGCCAGGCGTTGCGGGCGGCGACGATCTCCTCGTGGGTGCGGCCAATGAAGTTCCACCACATGACGAGTTCTTCGTCGAAGGGTTCGCCGCCGAGCAGGAGGAAGCGGCATCCGTTGTCGGAAGCAACCAGTTCGACCGCGTCGCGGCCGGAGCCCAGGTAGGTCATCTCGCCGAAGCCCGGGGTGAGGTGGCCGACCGTCAGCGAGCCGTCGACGACCAGGACGGCGTACTCGTTCGACGGGGTGAGCGGGAGGGACAGCGTACGGCCGGGTTCGATCGTGATGTCGGCGCCGACGAGCGGCGTGTACGCCGGTGCGGGTGAGGTGACGCCGGCGACGGTGCCGATCATCACGGTCGCGTGGGCGCCGTCGAGGTCCAGCTCCGGCAGGTCGGCGTACGCGTTGAAGGCGGGCGGTGTCGTCGTACGGACGCTGTCCGGCAGCGCGACCCACAACTGCGCGCCGTGCAGCACAGGCGGCGCGTCCGGCGTCGAGACCTCCGAGTGCGCGATCCCGTTGCCGGCGGTCATGATGTTCAGCTCACCGGGGCGGACCAGCGCGTGCGAGCCGACACTGTCGCGGTGCTCGATCTCGCCCTCGAACAGCCAGCTCACGGTTTGCAGACTGGTGTGCGGATGCGGCAGTACCTGCATCCCGCGCTCCCCCGGTACGTCGTACGAGTCGACCCGCCGCGTCAGGTCGTCCGGCCCGTAGTGGTCGACGAAGCACCACGCGCCGACCATCCGGCGGTTCTTGTTCGGCAGCAGGCGCCGTACCTTCGTGGTCCGTCCCAGCACCACCTCCCGCGCCTCGAGCATCTCCAGCGCGGGACCGTCGCACTCACCCGTACCGACCAGTTCCGCCGGGTCCTTCTCGAGATCACTCACAGCCGGTCCCTTCCGCCCGATGACAACGCAACGAGAGTACGACGCTAGACGCGGCGGGCGAGCATCAACTGGAGCAGCGGCCAGCTTTCGGCGCGGGTGATGAGTTCGAAGCCGGCTGCGGCTACTTGTTCGTCGTCGACCGGGTTCTCGTGCAGGCCGTGCCGGAAGACCGTCCTGACCACCGGATTCCGCGGGCGGCGGAGGTCGGCCAGCATCAGACGTCCGCCCGGGACGAGCACTCGGTGGGCCTCGCTCAGCGCGCGTGGTCTGTCGGCCGGCGAGATGTGGTGGAACGCGAGGCAGGACACCACCAGGTCGAACGACGCGTCGTTGAACGGCAGCTCCTGAGCACGAGCGACCCGGAAGTCCGCGTCGCCGGGCACCCGCCGCTGCGCGAACCGCACCATCGTCGGACTGGGATCAACCCCGGCCACCCGACTGTCCGCCCCGGGCACCTCGTCGTTCGGGCCGGGCACCTCGTCGTTCGGGGCGGGCACCTCGTCGTTCGGGGCGGGCACCTGGTCGTTCGGGGCGATCGCTCGTGCTACCCGGGACGCGAGGTAGCCGGTGCCGGTGCCGAGGTCGAGGACTCGTTCGCCGGGGCGCGCCTGGCTGTGCCGGACGATCCCGTCGTAGATCCGGCGCCGTTGCCCGAGGAAGACTGCCGCCGCGCTGAGGTCGTAGAGCTGCGCCTGCCGGATCACCACATCGCTCATAGCCGTCCCTAGCTGTTGGTCCAATCGAGCAGCGTGCCGGAGTCCCAGGTGTTGATGACGCGCTCCGGTATGACCTCGCAGTCCTCGGCGCGTTCGCAGCCGTACACCTGCCAGTCGAGCTGCCCGGGGGCGTGCGCATCGGTGTCGATCGAGAACAGGCAGCCCGTCTCGACCGCCAGCGACAGCAGGCGTTTCGGCGGGTCGAGCCGTTCCGGCCGGGAGTTGATCTCCACCGCCGTACCGAACTGGCGGCAGGCCTCGAACACCACCTCCGCGTCGAACTCCGACTCCGGCCGGGTCCCGCGGCCGCCGGTGATCAGCCGGCCGGTGCAGTGCCCGAGGACGTCGACGTGCGGGTTGGCGATCGCCCGTACCATCCGCTCGGTCATCGGCTCGGACGCCATCCGGAGCTTCGAGTGCACGCTGGCCACCACGACGTCCAGCCGGGCCAGGATCTCGGAGTCGCAGTCCAGCGTGCCGTCCTCGTTGATGTCGACCTCGATCCCGTTCAGGATCGTGAAGCCGTTCAGCTCGTCCTGCAGCTTCTTGTTGAGCTCGGCAACGACCTCGAGCTGCTGCAGGCGGCGTTCGCGGGACAGGCCGTTGGCGACGGTGAGCCGCGGCGAATGGTCGGTGAGCGCGATGTACGAGTGCCCGAGCCGGTGCGCCGTACGGGCCATCTCCTCGATCGGGCTGCCGCCGTCGGACCACTCCGAGTGCAGGTGCAGGTCGGCCTTCAGCGCGGCCCGCATCCGCTTGCCCGCGGTGGTCAGCTCGCCGGCGGCCTCCTCGAGTTTCACCAGGTACGACGGGGTCGCGCCGTCCATCGCCTCCACGATCACGGCCTCGGTCTTCGGGCCGATCCCGGGCAGTTCGGTCAGCGTCCCGGCCCGGCGCCGGGCCCGTACCTCGGTCGCCGGCAGCGCCGCGATCGTGTCCGCGGCCCTCCGGTACGCCTTCACGCGGTGGGTCGGCTGCCGGTCCCGCTCCAGGTAGTACCCGATCGCCCGCAACGCCGCGACCGCCTGGTCCACACCCGCCTTGTCCGTCATGGTTTCCATCATGGCAGGGCGGATCCCCAGGCCATCACAATCGCGCCGGCCGCCGCCGGCCAGGCGGGGACCGGGCGCAGAACGGCGATTGTGATGGCGTGGCGATCCGCGGGCTATGGTCGGGGCGTGGCGACGGACGGGCATCGGGCGCGGGCTGATCGGTTGCAGGCGGCCACCGGGGCGCTGGCGACGGCGGCGCTCACGGCGATGGACGCCGAGCTGCCGTGGTTCGGGCAGCTGTCGGCGCAGGACCGGTCGTGGATCGGGCTGGTGGCGCAGTCCGGGATCTCCGCGTTCGTCGACTGGTTCCGCGACCCGGAGGCGCACTCGTCGATGCCGACCCGGATCTTCGGGTCCGCGCCGCGCGAGTTCACCCGGGTGATCTCGCTGCACCAGACCGTCGACCTGGTCCGGACCACGATCGAGACCATCGAGAACACGATCGGCACGCTGCTGCCGCCGGCCGACGTACCGATCGTGCACGAGGCGATCCAGCGGTACGCCCGCGAGGTCGCGTTCGCCGCCGCCACCGTGTACGCGCAGGCCGCCGAGATGCGCGGCGCCTGGGACGCCCGGCTGGAGGCGTTGCTGGTCGACTCGGTGATCCGCGGCGAGACCGACGAGTCGGTCCGCTCCCGCGCCTCCGCCCTCGGCTGGACGGGCGGCGCCGGTACGACGGGCTCTGCTGCACCGGGTGGGTCCGAAGTCGCGGTGGTCGTCGGACGGGCCCCCGAGGCCGAGAAGCCCGCCAACGGCAGCTCGAACATCGTGGACATGGTCCGGCACGCGGCCCGCGAGGCGGGTGCTGACGCATTGTGCGCGGTCCAGGGCGACCGGCTGGTGGTGGTACTCGGCGGTACGAGCAAACCTGTGGAGATCGTACAAAAACTCGCCCGCTGGTTCGGACCCGGGCCGATCGTCGTCGGACCGGTCGTGAAGGACCTGATGGCGGCCGTCACGTCGGCCCGCGCCGCGGTCGCCGGACTCCGCGCGGTGGCCGCCTGGCCGGGCGCGCCACGACCCGTGTACGCCGACGAACTGCTGCCGGAACGGTCACTCTCCGGAGACGGCCACGCCCGCCGGCAGCTCGCGAACGAGGTGTACGCCCCGCTCACCGCGGGCGACGGCGCGCTCCTCGACACGGTCTCGGCGTACCTGGACTCCGGCGGCTCGATCGAGGCGACGGCCCGGGCGCTGTTCGTGCACGCCAACACCGTCCGGTACCGGCTGAAGCGTGTGGCGGACCTCACGGGCTACAACCCGCAGAATCCCCGCGACAGTTTCACACTGCGTGTCGCACTGACGTTGGGCCGCCTGCTCAGTCCCGAGGCGGATCGACCCGTTTTGTAGGATCTCCACAAAAGCGGGCCGGTAGAATTCGTGCTCGCCGCGCCGCTCCGAAGCGGCCCGGCTGAGGGAGAGTGGTCTCGTGCTCGTCATCGTCGCGCCCGGTCAGGGTGCCCAGACCCCAGGATTCCTCGAGCCATGGCTGGCGGATCCCGTGTTCGAGAGCCGGCTGCACTGGCTCTCCGCGGTCGCCGGTCTCGACCTCGCCCACTACGGCACCGAAGCCGACGCGGACACGATCCGGGACACCGCGATCGCGCAGCCGCTGCTGGTCGCGTCCGGCATGCTGGCCGCGCTGGCGGTCTTCCCGCACCCGGGCGACGCGTTCGCCAAGGTCGGCGCCGTCGCCGGGCACAGTGTCGGCGAGCTCGCCGCCGCGGCCGGTACCGGCGTACTGACCGCCGAGCAGGCGATGGTGCTGGTCCGCGAGCGCGGCAAGGCGATGGCCGCCGCGGCAGCGCTCACCCCGACCTCGATGACCGCGGTCCTCGGCGGCGACCGCGACGAGGTCCTGGCCAAGCTCGCCGAGCACGGCCTGACCCCGGCGAACGACAACGGCCCCGGCCAGATCGTTGCCGCCGGCACCGTCGACGAGCTGGCCGCGCTGGCCGCGGACCCGCCGGCGAAGGCGCGGCTGATCCCGCTGTCGGTCGCGGGCGCCTTCCACACCAAGCACATGGAGCCCGCGGTCCAGACGCTGGCGAAGTACGCGACGGCGGTCAGCACCCACGACCCCCGGACCCGGCTGATCTCGAACCGGGACGGTCACGTCGTGCACGACGGCCGGGACGTCCTGCAGCGGCTTGTCACCCAGGTGAACGCGCCGGTCCGCTGGGACCTGTGCATGCAGACCATGTCCGACCTCGAGGTCACCGGCATCCTGGAGCTGCCGCCGGCGGGCACGCTGACCGGGATCGCGCGGCGCGCGCTGAAGGGTGTCGAGACGTTCGCGCTGAAGACGCCGGACCAGCTCGACGACGCCCGCGCGTTCGTCGAGAAGCACGGCAGCCCGTCCGAGATCGACGCCTCCCCGACCTGGCGGCTGCTGGTGGCCCCGATCAAGGGCACCTTCACCCGCTCCGCGCAGACCCGCCGGGCGACCGGCGACACGGTCGAGGCCGGCGAGGTCGTCGCGACGGTCGCCAGCCTGCGCGACGAGGTCGAGGTGACCGCCCCGCACGGCGGCATCGTGGTCGAGTGGCTCGCCGAGGACGGCGACCCGGTCGCCCCGGGCCAGCCCCTGCTCCGCCTGCACCCCGCGAGCAACGCGTGATCACGCCGTCGACCGGGGCGCGGTACGCCGGGATCCTCGGGCTCGGGTCGTACCGGCCGCGCCGCGTCGTACCGAACTCGGAGATCCTCGAGCAGATCGACTCCAGTGACGAGTGGATCCAGACGCGGTCCGGGATCAAGGAACGCCGCTGGGCAAGCGACGACGAGACCGTACTGGCGATGGCGCTGAGCGCGGCCAAGGACGCGCTCGCGGAGTCCGGGGTGGACCCGGCCGAGATCGGCTGCGTGGTCGTCGCGACCGTCACACACCTGTACCAGACGCCCGCGATCGCGACCCAGGTCGCCGTCGGCGTCGGCGCCCCCACCGCGGCCGCGTTCGACATCTCGGCCGCCTGCGCCGGGTTCTGCTACGGCGTCGCGCTGGCGAACGACCTGGTCCGCGGCGGCAGCGCGAAGTACGTGCTGGCGATCGGCGTCGAGCGGCTCAGCGACATCACCGACCGCACGGACCGCGGTACGGCGTTCATCTTCGCCGACGGCGCCGGTGCCGCGGTCGTCGGTCCGGCCGACGAGCCCGGGATCGGGCCGGTGGTGTGGGGCTCGGACGGGACCCAGCACCAGGTGATCAGCCAGCGGGAGTCGTGGCAGGAGGTGTTCGGCAGCTACAACTGGCCGCACCTGACGATGGACGGCAACCCGGTGTTCCGCTGGGCGTCGTTCGAGATGGCCAAGGCCGCGCAGCGGGCGCTGGACGTGGCCGGGGTGAAGGCCGAGCAGCTCGACCTGTTCGTGCCGCACCAGGCGAACATGCGGATCACCGACGCGATGCGCAGGGCACTCAAGCTGCCCGAGCACGTCAAGGTCGCGCGCGACATCGAGCGGCAGGGCAACACGTCCGCCGCGTCGATCCCGCTGGCGATCACCGCGATGCGCGAGAACGGCGAGGCGCACAGCGGTGACCTCGCGCTGATCATCGGCTTCGGCGCCGGGCTCGTGTACGCAGCCCAGGTGATTCGGCTTCCGTAGTCCATAGTTGTCCGGGGCAGCTCAGGTGGCTGCACCGGCGGTAAGTCAGCAGAAATCCGAAAGGGAACCAAGAGATGGCCAGCACCGAAGAGATCCGTTCCAGCCTCGCCGAGATCGTGAACGAGATCGCCGGCATCCCGGTCGAGGACGTCCAGCTGGACAAGTCCTTCACCGACGACCTCGACGTCGACTCGCTCTCCATGGTGGAGGTCGTGGTGGCCGCCGAGGAGAAGTTCGACGTGAAGATCCCCGACGACGAGGTGAAGAACCTGAAGACCGTCGGCGACGCCGTGGCGTTCATCGAGCGCGCCCAGAACGGCTGACGTCACGTCACCCGTGCCGGCCCGGGTGCTCATCGGACCGCGTTTCCGGTGAGCACCACGCAGTACCCCTGCACCACCCACCCCTCGCTCCCAACCGCAGAACGTCCATGTGAAGGATGAGGTAACCATGTCGAAGACCCGAGTCGTCATCACTGGGCTCGGAGCCACGACCCCGCTCGGGGGCGACGTGGCCAGCTCCTGGGAAGGGCTGCTGGCCGGCCGCTCCGGCGCCCGGCGGCTGACCGACGACTGGGTGCAGAACCTGGCGGTCCAGATCGCCGCACCGGCCGCGGTCGAGCCGACCGAGGTCCTGGAGCGGGTCAAGGCCCGCCGCCTGGACCGTACGGCGCAGCTCGCGGTCGTGGCCGCCCGCCAGGCCTGGGCCGACTCCGGCCTGGAGGACTCCGGGCTGGACAAGGAGCGGCTCGGTGTCGCGGTCGCCTCCGGGATCGGCGGCCTGCACACCACGCTGTCGAACTACGACGCCCTGCAGCAGAACCCGCGGCGCGTGTCCCCGCTCGCGATCCCGATGCTGATGCCGAACTCGTCGGCGGCGTACGTGTCGCTGGAGCTCGGCGCGAAGGCCGGCGTCCACACCCCGGTCTCGGCCTGCGCGTCCGGCAACGAGGCGATCTGGCTCGGCCTCGACCAGATCCGGCTCGGCCGCGCGGACGTGGTCGTCGCCGGCGGCTCCGAGGGCGCGATCATGGCGCTGCCGCTGGCCGCGTTCGGGATGATGCAGGCGCTCAGCAAGCGCAACGACGAGCCGGAGAAGGCGTCCCGCCCGTGGGACGTGGACCGGGACGGCTTCCTGCTCGGTGAGGGCGCCGGGATCCTGATCCTGGAGTCGTACGAGCACGCGAAGGCGCGCGGCGCGAAGATCTACGCCGAGCTCGCCGGTGCCGGGATCTCCGCCGACGGGCACGACATCGCGCAGCCCGACCCGACCGGTTCCGGAGCCCGCCGGGCGATGGAACGGGCGCTGTCCGAAGGCGACCTGACCCCGGCCGACATCGTGCACATCAACGCGCACGCCACCTCGACGCCGCAGGGCGACATCGCGGAGTCGCTCGCGATCCGGCAGGCGCTCGGCAAGCACGCCGACCACGCCGTTGCCACCGCGCCGAAGTCGATGATCGGCCACCTGCTCGGCGGCGCCGGCGCGGTCGAGTCGGTCGCCACCGTGCTGGCCCTGCACCACCGGGTGTCGCCGCCGACCATCAACGTCGACAAGCTCGACGACCAGATCGAACTGGACGTCGCGACCGAGCAGCGCAAGCTGCCGGACGGCGACATCGCGGCCCTGAACAACTCCTTCGGCTTCGGCGGCCACAACGCCGCCATCGCCTTCAAGTCGGTGTAAGTGGTGTCCGGTGATCCTGCGCCGTAGCGGAGAGGTGCTCGGTGCGGCGGATGCCGCGCCGAGTGCCCGCGACACCACCTAGCACGCCGTCCGCCGCTCGGCGGAACACCGCCGGGCGGCAGCTGAGTTCCTTCACATCCTCGGAGGACCGCATGACCACGACCGCGCCGGCGAAGCCGGCCAAGCTCCCCCGGGAACTCGACCCCCGCAACCCCGTGACCCGGCTGACGAATCTGCTCGATCCCGGCAGCCTGGAGCTGGTCACGCCGGACAACCTGTCCGGGATGGTTGCCGCCCGCGGAACCGTCGAGGGTGCTCCGGTGGTCGCGTTCTGTTCGGACGCGACCGTGATGGGCGGCGCGATGGGTGACGAGGGGTGTGACGTCGTCGTCCGGGCGTACGAGCTGGCCCGCGCGGAGCAGGTGCCGATCATCGGGCTCTGGCACTCCGGCGGCGCCCGGCTCGCCGAGGGTGTGCTCAGCCTGCACGCGGTCGGCAAGATCTTCTACGCGATGACGCAGGCGTCCGGGAAGATCCCGCAGTTGTCCGTCGTGCTCGGCCCGGCCGCGGGCGGCGCGGCGTACGGACCGGCACTCACCGACATCGTCATCCTCGGACCCGAGGGCCGGATCTTCGTCACCGGGCCGGACGTGGTCCGTTCGGTGACCGGCGAGGACGTCGACATGCTCCGGCTCGGCGGTCCCGAGCCGCACGGCCGGCGCTCCGGGGTCGTGCACATCACCACCGACTCCGAGGCGGCCGCGCTCGAACAGGCCCGGCGCCTCACCGACCTGCTCGCGAACCAGGGCACGATGGCGACCGACATCCCGGACACCGACCTGTCCGGATTCCTGCCCGAGTCGGCCAAACGCGCGTACGACGTACACCCGCTGGTCGGCGGCGTACTCGACTCCGACGCCGGGCCTTCAGGAGTCGAACTCCACCAGCGCTGGGCGCCGAACATCGTCACCACGCTCGGCCGGCTCGGCGGCCGCACGGTCGGCGTGATCGCGAACAACCCGCTGCGGCTCGGCGGTTGCCTGGACGCGCTGTCGGCCGAGAAGGCGTCCCGGTTCGTGCGGATGTGCGACGCGTTCGGCGTACCGCTGGTCGTGCTGGTCGACGTACCGGGTTATCTGCCCGGCGTGGGTCAGGAGTGGGACGGTGTCGTACGGCGCGGCGCGAAGCTGCTGCACGCGTTCGCGGAGGCCGTCGTACCGCGGGTGACGCTGGTGACCCGGAAGACGTACGGCGGGGCGTACATCGCGATGAACGCCCGTTCGCTCGGCGCCACCCGGGTGTTCGCCTGGCCGCGGGCCGAGGTCGCGGTGATGGGCGCCGTGGCCGCCGTCCGCGTGCTGCACCGGCGCAAGCTCGCCGAGGTGGACCCGGAGCTGCGCCCGCAGGTCGAGGCCGAGCTCGCCGCCGAACACGAGAAGATTGCCGGGGGCATCGATCGGGCCCGGGAGATCGGCGTCGTCGACGAGGTGGTGGAACCCACCCGTACCCGGACCGCGCTGGCGACCGCACTCGCGAAGGCCGCGGCGGACGGTCCACGCCGTGGTGCCCACGGCAACATTCCGCTGTAGACAGCTGAAGGGCGCGAACCCTGAGGTTCGCGCCCTTCACGTGGTGCGGCCGCTGTTGTTGACAACCACCGGGGGTGTCCCGACACCCGGTGGCCCAGCGGCCACGGCCCCTCCCACCCTTGTAGAACGTCTGATGCTCAGTCTCACCGAAAAGTTCGGCGAAGTCGCCGTACTTCACGGCTTTCTTCTCAAGTTCTCAGGATCTGTTCACACGACCTGGTGGAGCCAGCGCACGGGCGCGCCGTCGCCCGCGTAACGGAAGGGTTCGAGTTCGTCGTCCCACGGGCGGCCGAGCAGCCGCTCGACCTCCTCGGTCAGGTCGGCCTCGCCGGCGGCCGCCTTCAGCATCGCCGCCTTCAGCCGCTCCTCCGGCACCATGATGTCGCCGTGCACGCCGGTGGTCGCGTGGAAGATGCCGAGCTCGGGCGTGAACGAGTACCGCTCGCCCTCGGCGCCGTTGCTCGGCTCCTCGGTGACCTCGAACCGCAGCTTCTGCCACCCGCGCAGGGCGGATGCCAGCTTGGCCGCGGTACCGGCCTCGGCCTGCCAGGACAGCTCGGCCCGGTACGTGCCCTGGGCCGCTGGTTGCGGCGTCCAATCCAGTTTCACGGGCACGCCAAGGATGCCGCCCGCGGCCCACTCGACATGCGGGCACAACGCTGACGGCACCGTGTGGACGTACAGAACGCCACGAGTCGTCGCCACCGGGACCTCCTGTGCTCGAGGGGCGCCTTCCCCAGCGTTCTCGAACAATCTTGTCGATCTCGGTGCTACCAGTCTCTCAGGGCATCACAAGACGACCCGCGAAACTCTGGACCATCTTGCACCACCACCCCCGCGAACACCAGTAACCTCGCCGTGTCAACCACATCACGGTCGTGTCGCTCATCCGACCCGCCCCGGCAGTTCGGCAGCGTAGGCCTCGACGGCCCGCTGCTGATCCTTGAGCATCTTGCGCTGCCAGAGCCGGATCACCGCGTCCGGCCGCCCGGACACGTTGCGGATCCGGTACGTCACCTCGGTGCCGTTCTCGCCGTACGGCGTGAACGTGTACTCGCCGCGGTACCAGAACTGCCCCTGCATGCCCACGGTGGCGCCGTCGACGTCCACGGAGACATCTGCCGGGTCGCCGAGCAGGGCCCGGCAGCGCTCCTCGGTGAGGAACGGCCGCAGCTGCTCGAACGGCACGTCCGCGACCGCTGTGGCGGTCCCCAGCAGGCCCATGACGGCAGGCCCGTTACGGGAAGCGGGAGGCCAGCGCGATGCAGGCGCCGGCGGCCGCGAGCGTGAACAGCATCGCGATACCGGCGTACCGGGCGGTGACCTCCTTGTCGACCTCGTCGTACCCGACCGAGGAGCCGATGTTCTTGTAGACGTCCTTCAGCTCACCGGCCGACTCCGCGGTGTACGCCTGGCCGCCGGTCATCTCGGCGATGCTGCGCAGCTCCGCGCGGTCCGGTGGCACCCGCTGCCGGATGCCGTCCATCTCGATGAACCCGGAGTCGGTGCCGAAGCAGATCGTGTACACCGGGGTGTTCTTCGCCTTCGCCGCCTGCGCGCCCTCCTGGGCGGTCCGGCCGACGGTGCGCTTGCCGTCCGACAGCATCACGATCCGGGCCGGGGCCGGGTCGTTCGGGTGCGCCGGGTCCGGCGGCACCTGGGTGAGCGCCTGCAGCGAGGTGAAGATGCCCTCACCGGTGGCGGTCGACTCGGCCAGCTCGAGCCCGTCGATCGAGCGGTCCACGGTGGACCGGTCGGTGGTCGGCGGCACGATGATCGACGCCGTACCGGCGAAGTTGACCAGCGCCACGTTGAACTTCGGCGGCAGGTTGTTGACGAACTCCTTCGCCGACTCCTTGGCCGCCTCCAGCCGGTTCGGGTCGATGTCGGTGGCCATCATCGACAGCGAGACGTCGATCGCGACCACGATCGTGGCCCGCTCGCGCGGCACCTTGACCTTGGTCTTCGGCTGCGCGAACGCCAGGATGCAGCTCAGCGCGGCCAGCAGCGCCAGCCCGACGGCCAGGTGCCGCCGCCACTGCGGGCGCCGCGGCGCGACCCGGTCGAGCAGCGCGATGTTCGTGAACCGCAGCGCGTACTGCGAGCGGCGGTGCTGGAGGAAGAGGTACCCCGCGAGGATCAGCGGGATCAGGATCAGGAACCACAGTCTGGCCGGAGACAGGAACTCCATCAGCGAGCCACTCCCTTCGGCGGTTGGTGCAGGCGGGGCGCCACCCGCCGGTAGGCGAGCACGAACCGGACGGTGTCGGCGACCCAGTCCCGGTCGGTCCGCAGTACCAGATGTCCCGCACCTACCCTACGCAGAGCGGCGCGGGTTCGTTCCCGCTGTGCGAGGGCGGCGACCTCGAAGGCTTCCCGGATCTTGCGCCGCCGGGTGTCGATCTCGCGGACCTCGCCGGTCTCCGGGTCACCGATCGTGACGACGCCGATGTTCGGCAGCTCCAGCTCGCGCGGGTCGACGATCTCGACCGCGAGCACCTGGTGCTGGGCGGTCAGCTTGCGCATCGCCCGCTCCCAGGACGGCTCGATCTGGCTGGCCACCTCGCCGTCCTGCGGGGTCAGGAAGTCCGACACGATCACCCGCAGCCCGCGCTTGCGCTGCGTCCGGGCCATCGACTCCAGCGCCGCCGCCAAGTCGCTGCGGTGCGCCTCCTCGTCACCCTTGAACTGCTCGGCCAGCAGCGCCCGGAGCAGCCCGTACAGCGCCAGTCGCCCGGAGCGGGCCGGCCAGCGGCGCAGCGCCGAGTCGCGCAGCATCAGCCCGCCGAACCGGTCGCCGAGCCGGTGGGTCAGGAACCCGACGGTGGCGACCGCGGCGACGGCCAGCTCCCGCTTCTCGAGTCGCGACGTACCGAAGTCCATCGAGGCGGACAGGTCGACCAGCGCCCAGGTCTCCAGCTCGCGGTCGGCGATCAGGTCCCGGGTGTGCGGGATCGTGGTACGGGCGGTGACGGCCCAGTCCATCCGGCGTACGTCGTCGCCGACCTGGTACTCCCGGGCCTCGGCCAGCTCGGTACCGGGCCCGGGCAGCAGCCCGAGGTGCTCACCGTGCAGGTAGCCCTCCAGCCGCCGTACGACGGTCAGTTCCAGCCGCCGCAGCGCGCGCTCGGGAGCGAGCTGCGAGATCGTCATCGCAGCCCGTGGATCGGGACGGTTGGCCATCAGTTCTCCGGGCCGGAGGGTGCCGAGGTGCTTGCGGCGGTCGGGTGCACTAGACGAACTCCGGGCGGCCGGTGCCGTCGGCGCCGTCGCGCCAGACCGGCTGCGGCGGCGGGACGGTGGCCAGGATCCGCTCGATCACGGCCCGCGGGTCGATGTTGTCCGCGACCGCGTCGAAGGTCAGGCCGAGCCGGTGGCCCATCACGTCCAGCGCGACCGTCTGGACGTCGCTCGGCAGCAGGTAGTCGCGGCCGTGGATCAGCGCCAGCGCCCGCCCGGCCGAGATCAGGCCGAGGGTCGCGCGCGGGCTCACGCCGAGCTCGATGATCGGCTCCAGGTCCGGCAGGTGGAAGTCGGTCGGCGTCCGGGTCGCCATCACCAGGCGGACGGCGTACTCCGCGACCAGGTTGTGCACGAACACCTGCTCCGCGGACCGCTGCAGCTCGAGGATCGTCTCCGGCTTCAGCACCTGCCGCGCCGCCGGCGGGTCGACGCTCATCCGGCGGAGGATCTCGAACTCCTCGTGGCCGCGCGGATGCGGTACGTCGATCTTCACCAGGAACCGGTCCCGCTGCGCCTCCGGCAGCGGGTAGACGCCCTCGGACTCGATCGGGTTCTGGGTGGCGATCACGATGAACGGCTTCGGCATCGGGAAGGTCTGGCCGCCGATCGACACCTGCTGCTCGGCCATCAGCTCCAGCATCGCGGACTGCACCTTGGCCGGCGCCCGGTTGACCTCGTCGGCGAGCACGAAGTTCACGAACGTCGGGCCGAGCTCGATGTCGAAGGTCTCCCGGGTCTGCCGGTAGATCCGGGTACCGACGATGTCGGAGGGGACCAGGTCCGGGGTGAACTGGATCCGGGCGAAGCTGCCGCCGACCACGCTGGCGAACGTCCGGACGGCGAGCGTCTTGGCGACGCCCGGAACCCCCTCGAGCAGGCAGTGGCCCTTGGCCAGCAACGACACCATCAGGGTCTCGACCATGTGCTCCTGGCCGACGATCACCCGCTTGACCTCGCCGACGGCCTCGCCGATCAGCCGGGACTGCTGGGCCACCGTTCCCGCCGGCGCCGTGGTTTCGGTCATGCCTGTCCTTCCGGGGCCCGCACCCGGGCCATGTCAATCACCGTCGTTCCCCACTTCGCAACCCGGCCATTCCATCAGATCACCGGGGCCAGCGCCTCCGGCGCCCCGTCCCATCCTGCCCCCGGTGCCCAAATCCGGCACCGCGGACCGCGCGGCAGGCGCCGGTTGCGACAGTGCTACCGGCGATGTGGTGGGATTGGGGTGATGACCGCGACCGAATCCCAGCCCGCCGTGCAGCCGGACGACCGGCCTGCGCTGGAGATTCCGGATGCCCTGCCGCTGCAACCGGAGGACCCGCCGCGGGTCGGCGAGTTCTGGCTCCGCGGCCGGCTCGGGGCGAACGCGGCCGGCTTCCTGTACACCGCCGCCACCGAGGACGGCCGGGATGCGATCGTCGCGATGATGACCGAGGGCTCCGCCGACGACGCCGCCGCCCGGGAGCGCTTCGTGCACGCCGTCGACGAGCTGCCGGACGACGCCGTACTGGCGCACAACGGCTCCGACGACGGCGATCTCGCGCTCTGGGCGGCGTTCGGGCCGATCCGCGCCGACGACGGGTCCAGCGCGGCGGCCGACGAGCGGCTGCTCGCCGAACGCCGCGGCGAGGACGTCCTGTCCGCGGTCCTGATGGACCGGATCCCGCAGCCCGGGAAGCTCCGCGGCCCGGACTTCCGGCACTACTGGGAGAACCGGCGCCGCCCCGGCCTGTTCCGGATCTGGCCGCTGCCGTGGCCGAACGCGCTGCGCCCCGCGTCGCGCTGGGCGCTGGCGTTCGCGCTGCTGACGATGGCGCTGATCATGGCGCTCGCGGTGTTCCTCGCGTGGCTGCTGTTCCGGCACGCGGCGCCGCTCGAGCCGGAACCCGTCATCCCGACACCGAGCAGCACCACCACGGTCACGGTCACGCCGACCACACCGCCGCCCGGCACCGGCTCCACCACCGGGCCCACGCCCCCGTCGGTGACGCCGACCACCGGCATCCCGACGCCGGAACCTTCCGGGTCGGGCAGCATCCCTACGACTCCGGGGTCGAAGCTTTAGCTCTGCTTCGTCCGGAGGTTGATCAGGCCGAGGAGGCTGATCACCGCCCAGCTGCCCTCGAGGAGCAGGAAGCCCCAGGAGAGCTGGACGGCCGCGATCGTTGCCAGCACCCCCGATCCGAGCAGGTTCAGCAGCTGGTAGGTGACCGTACGCTGCTGCAGGCGCCCGGCCTGAGCAGCGGCGAAGGCGATCAGAATGGTGACCGCACCAACGATTTCGAGAACATCGAGCGCGTGCATGAGGACGGCCCCCTCCCGTGAGGGCTGGGCGTCGTCTTGTCGGACCGGGTACGACGCCGCTCGTCCGGGGAGCCGCTGGACCGCGAACTCCTACTCCGAGGATAGCAAGCGGATCAGCTCCGGGTCCTTCCAGAGCCGCTCCGGCACCGGCTGCCGCACGAGCCTCGCGTCGGCGCGGATCTCCGCCGGGGAGGCGGCGCTGATCAGTACGGAGGTGACGGCCGGGTGGCGGCTCGGATACGCCAGCGCCGCCTGCGGAAGCGAGACGCCGTACCGCTCGCAGACCGCGGTGATCCGACGGGCGCGCACGGTGTCGGGATGCAGTACGAGCGCACCGGCAACGATCACGGACACACCCCGCGCCAAACACCGATCAAGCAACGGCTGCGCCTCCTGGTCGAGCAACGAGTAATGCCCCGTCAGCAGCACACAATCCACCTCAACCTCCCCCACCACCTCCCCCATC